>NZ_JBQQAM010000005.1:0-313530 GCF_052246815.1 Brucella sp. RRSP16 | reverse complement strand
CAGTAGGGCAGTAGGGCAGTAGGGCAGAGAAGGATATGTGCGTTGCGGTCGTCCGCAAGCCAAACATACTCCCCTACTCCCTTATTCCCCTATTCCCTTAACATACTGCCTTACTGCCCTACTGCCTTAACCCCTTAATCAAACACAATCGCCGGCGCTGGCTTTCCAGCCCCCTTGCCGCCCTTCATGTTGTCCCAGACCTTGGCCGCAATATCGCGATAGATTTTCGCGTGTTCGCTCTCCGGCTCCTTGACCGTGATCGGGGTTCCGGCGTCCGAATAGGCGCGCACGTCCATATGCAGCGGCACTTCGCCGAGGAACGGCACGTCGAGACGTTCGGCCTCCCTGCGCGCGCCGCCATTGCCGAAAATATCGTAGCGCGCGCCGGTGTCGGGCGCGATGAAGTAGCTCATGTTTTCCACGATGCCCAGAAGTGGGACATCCACCTTGCGGAACATGTTCAGCCCCTTGCGCGCATCGATCAGCGCCAGATCCTGCGGTGTCGAAACGACCACGGCACCCGCCAGCGGCACCTGCTGCGCCATGGTGAGCTGCGCGTCGCCGGTGCCGGGCGGCATGTCGACCACCAGCACATCAAGCTCGCCCCAGGCCACTTCGCGCAGCATCTGCGTCAGCGCCGACATGACCATCGGTCCGCGCCAGATCATCGGCGTTTCCTCATCGACCATGAAGCCCATGGACATGACCTTGATGCCGTAATTTTCCATCGGCTTCAGGATGCGGCCCTCCACCGTTTCCGGACGACCGGAAAGACCGAGCAGGCGCGGCATGGACGGCCCGTAAATATCGGCGTCGAGAATGCCGACCTTCAGCCCGTTGGCGGCAAGGCCGAGCGCCAGATTGACCGCCGTGGTGGATTTTCCGACGCCGCCCTTGCCCGATGCAACGGCGATGATCGCGCCGACGCCGGGAATGCCCGGCTTCGTCGCCGCGCGCTGCGGCGGCGCGGGATGGCGGTGCTGCGCCGGTGCGGCTGCTGGTCTAGCTTGGGGTTTTGGCGGTGGGGGCGCGTCGTCGCTGGTGCGTCCGCCCTTCTTTTCGGCGGTGAGCGTGACCAGCGCGCCGGTGACGCCCGGAATTTCCTTCACCGCCTTCTCGGCGGCAAGCCGCATCGGCTCCAGCGCGTCGGCGCGCTCGGCAGGAACCGTGATGGAGAAGAAGACCTTGCCGTCGGCAATAAAGATATCCGACACCAGACCGAGCGACACGACATCGCTTTCGAAATCCGGTCCCGTCACGGCCCGCAGCCGCTCCTGAACCTGTTCGCGTGTTACGCTTGCCATTTCGATTCCTTTAACAAAGGCAGTAAGGGAATAGGGGAGTAAGGGAGTATGTTTGAAAACATATTGCCTTACTGCCTATTCCCATACTCCCCTACTCCCCTATTCCCATTTCACCAAGAGGCCAATATTCATTCAGGCCGCTTCCTCACAAACGGCAGCCTCGGGGCGGTGGCCCATGAGATAAAGCGCGCAGGTCGTGCGCAGCATGGAGGCGAAGTTGGGGATCGCGCCATTGGCCTCCAGCGCTTCATCGTAAAGCGTCGATATGAAGCGGGGCGTGGTCAGGTTCTGGCTGGCCGCGATCTCGTCCAGCAGGCGCCAGAAGGTGGCCTCCAGCTGAATGCTGGTGGAATGGCCGCCTATGCGCACGGAGCGGTTGATCTGCCGGTAGCCTTCCGGGTCCTGCTCGGCGAAAACCTTGCACATGGGTTCCTCCATTCATTAAGAGCACGAAACTGGCTGTGGTAGCCGATTGCCACCACGCCGTGGTTTTTTCTTCCATAATCGACAACCAGCAAGACAATCGCAAGCCGCATTTGACGAAGCGGCGAAAGAAACAGGAGTAGCATGTGGCCAAAGCCATTCATTCGATGATCCGTGTTCTCGACGAGGAAAAATCCGTTTCCTTCTACAAACAGGCTTTTGGCCTCGATATTGCCGAGCGCATCGATTTCGAAACCTTCACGCTGATCTATCTACGCAATGCCGAAGCCGATTTCGAAGTCGAACTGACGGTCAACAAGGGCCGCACCGAGCCTTACAACCTGGGCGACGGCTACGGCCATCTCGCCGTCGTGGTCGATGATGTCGATGCCGAACATGCCCGCTTCAGCGAACTTGGCTTCAAGGTCGGCAAGCTCGTCGATTTCAAGAACAATGGCGTGCAGCTTGCCCGCTTCTTCTTCGCGGAAGACCCGGACGGCTACAAGATCGAAGTTCTGCAACGCGGGGGCCGTTACCGGTAGGCCCGCCCATCGTCCCTCATGGCCGGGAGGAGCGGCCCTGAAGGATGCGAATGCCAGCGCTCCCGGTGGTGGAAATCTCCGGGAACGCACAGCCAGCCCGCCCATCCCGGACGGGCAAGCAATGGAGGAGAACCGAATGACAACCGTTTTCGACGGTCTTTCCACCCGGGAGAAAAGGACGCTGTCGCGCCGCGACATTCTCAAGCGCGGCGCGGGCCTCAGCCTCGGGGCCATGCTGGTCATCAGCGGCAACGCCGTTATCTGCCCGCAATTCGCATGGGCGCTGGAGACCGCCACGCTCAAGCCCGAAACCATGGCGACCCTGATCCAGCTCGCACGCGACATCTACCCGCACGACAAGCTGCCCGACCGTTTCTACGCCATCGCCGTCAAGCCCTATGATGCGGATTCCGCCAAGGACGAGACGCTGAAGAAGCTGATCGAGGACGGTGTCGCCGATCTGGACAAGCGGGCCGGAGCCGGAGGCTATCTGGGTCTGGGCTGGGAGGAAGAGCGCGTCGCGATCCTGCGCGATATCGAGAAGAGCCCCTTCTTCCAGAAGGTGCGCAGCGGGCTTGTGACCGGCCTCTACAACCAGAAGGAAATCTGGCCGCTCTTCGGCTACGAGGGCGAGGCCTATTCCAAGGGCGGCTATATCCAGCGCGGCTTCGACGATATCGAATGGCTGTAAGCGCTCCGGCGCCGGAACACACCAATTTCAAAGCGGCATCCCCGTCCTGCAAGCGCCTTGCCTGCGGAAACGGGAGAGCATTGGGAGGAAACAATGGCTGCTCCATATGATCTCAAGAACGACAAGGTCGTCGTCATCATCGGCTCGGGCGCAGGCGGCGGCACGCTCGGCAACGAACTGGCCCAGAAAGGCATCGACGTCGTCATTCTGGAAGCGGGAAAACGCCACGAATTCGAAGACTTCATCAATGACGAATGGGACAGTTTCGACCAGCTCGCCTGGCTCGACAAGCGCACCACATCGGGCAGCTGGCGCGTGTCGCACGATTTCCCGAACCTGCCCGCATGGATCGTGAAGGCCGTCGGCGGCACCACCACGCACTGGGCGGGCGCATCGCTGCGCTTTCAGGATTACGAGTTCCAGACGCTTACCCATTACGGCAAGGTCGAAGGGGCGAACCTGCTCGACTGGCCGATCACGCTCGCCGAACTGGAGCCCTATTACGTCAAGGCAGAGGACAAGATGGGCGTCACCCGCACCAACGGGATCGAGGGTCTGCCCGGCAACAATAATTTCAAGGTTCTGAAGGCGGGCGCCGACAAGCTCGGCTACAAGGAATGCCATACGGGCCGCATGGCGATCAACTCCGCGCCGCGCGACGACCGCATGGGCTGCCAGCAGACCGGCTTCTGCTTCCAGGGCTGCAAATGGGGCGCGAAATGGTCGACGCTCTATACGGAAATCCCGAAGGGCGAGGAAACCGGCAGGCTGGAAGTTCGCCCGGAATGCACGGCGCTCAAGATCGAGCACAATGCGGCAGGCAAGGTGACGGGCGTGCTCTATGCCGACAAGGACGGCAAGCAGCATTTCCAGAAAGCGCGCGTCGTCTGCGTGGCTGGCAATTCGATCGAAAGCCCGCGCCTCCTGCTGAACTCGGCCTCATCGAAATTCCCGGACGGCCTTGCCAATTCCTCGGGACAGGTGGGGCGCAACTATATGCGCCACACCACCGGCTCGGTCTATGCCTCATTCGAAAAGCCGGTGCACATGTATCGCGGAACGACCATGGCGGGGATCATCCGCGACGAGGCTGCGCATAATCCGAAACGCGGTTTCGTCGGCGGCTATGAGATGGAAACCATCTCGCTCGGCCTGCCCTTCATGGCGGCCTTCCTCAATCCGGGCGGCTGGGGACGCGGCTTCACCTCGGCGCTTGACGATTATGTCAACATGGCGGGCCTGTGGATCGTCGGCGAAGACATGCCGCAGGAGAAAAACCGCATCACGCTCAGCAAGGATGTGAAGGACGAACACGGCCTGCCGGTTCCCGATGTCTATTATGACGACCATCCCAACGACATTGCCATGCGCAACCATGCCTATGCGCAGGGCAAGGCGCTTTACGAAGCCGTCGGCGCGATCCGCACCTTTCCGACGCCGCCCTATCCGTCAACGCATAATCTGGGCACCAACCGGATGAGCGAAAAGCCGCAGGATGGCGTGGTGAACAAGCACGGTCAGACGCATGAAATCAAGAACCTGTTCATTTCCGACGGCAGCCAGTTCACCACCGGCGGGGCGGAAAATCCGACCCTGACCATCGTGGCGCTCGCCATCCGTCAGGCGGATTATATTGCCGAACAGATGAAGAAGCGGGCGATCTAGAGCATTTCCAGCAAAAGTGTGAAACGGTTTTGCGTTGGATAATGCGATAAAACAAATAGTTAGAGCGGTTCCCGCGATTCTGTCAGAATAGGAACCGCTCCAGAGCATGTCTCCCAAAAGTGTGAAACGGTTTTGGGAGAAAGACATGCGTAAAATCAAACCGAAGATCGCCTGACCCGCATGGAACAAAAAGGGCGGAAGCGCGAACCGGGCGCATCCGCCCCTGACGCCCGGCCTATCCTCCCCCCGACCGCTGCAAGGCGGAAACGGCGCGACCAATTCGCGCCGTTTCTGTTTGATGCTTGGCAAAGACGGCCTGCATGGGATACGTAATCTCGGCTTGCATGGAGAAGCTTTGAGTTGAAGACGAGCATCGGCCAATATCGGATGTCTCTGGCGATACGCATCCTCAGCGTATTCGCCTTGATGTTCGTCGCCTTTGCGCACAAGCCCGTCGACCTCAATGCACCCGACAGCTACCTGCTGGCCCAATACCAGTTGCCGGATGGCAGCTATCCGGTGCTCTGCATCGGCGATCATGGCTCCGATCCGGACCAGAATGGCCATGACAAGCACTTCAGCAACAATGGTTGCGAAGCCTGCCGGATTTCCTCGGCCTTCCTGTGCCCCGCGCCAGCCGGTTCCACCGGCGCCGCCCCGCACATCGCCATGGCCGACGGCATCGTGCCGCCGCAGCCCATCCTGCGGCACAGCACCTACCCGCCATCGGCACCGCCGCAAGCGCCGCCTCTCGCCTGAATATGATCTTTTGAACGAATGCCCCCGCATTCGGAATTGAACGCGCCCGAACCCTGTTTCGGTGTGCCTACCAATGATTATTCAGGTTTGAAACAATGAAGAACCATCGTCTTTTCGCCTCCGCAATCTCGCTTGCCGCGCTGTGCGCTTCCGCAGGTCTGGCACAGGCCCATTCCTCGCTCGACCAGGGCGAAGCCAAGGCCGGCAGCTTCTACAAGGCCACCTTCCGCGTGCCGCATGGCTGCGACGGCATGGCCACGACCGAAGTGAAGATCGAGCTTCCCGAGGGCTTCGTTTCCGCCCAGCCGCAGGCCAAGGCGGGCTGGAAGATCGAGACCGCCAAGGGCGACTACGCCCGGAGCTACAAGGTGCACGGCAAGGACGTGACCTCCGGCGTTCGCGAAGTGCGTTTCACCGATGGCAGCCTGCCGGGCGATTTCTATGACGAATTCACCGTCGTCGGCCAGCTCGCCAAGTTCGACAAGGACACCACCCTCTCCTTCCCCGTGACGCAGCTTTGCGGAAGCGCCGCGTCGGTTGCCTGGACGGAAATTCCCAAGGAAGGCCAAAACCCGCACGATCTCGAACATCCCGCGCCGCAGCTTCTGGTGAAGGTCGCCGGTGCCGATGACGGACACGACGAACATGGCGGCGGTCACGGCGATCATGGTCAAATGAGCAAGATGGACCATGCCTCCATGCAGGCGGCGGCCCCGACCAGGCTCGGCGAACTGGAAATCACGGCTCCTTCGGTGCGGGCCATGGTTCCCGGCGCCAAGGTTGCTGGCGGTTTTCTCACCATCGCCAATGACGGCAAGGAGGCCGACAAGCTGGTTTCGGTGACCACCAAAGACGTCAAGCGCGTCGAAATCCACGAAATGTCGATGCAGAACGACGTGATGAAGATGCGCCAGCTTGAAGGCGGCCTGGAGATTCCGGCAGGCGGGAAGGTCGAGCTGAAATCCGGCGGTTACCACCTCATGTTCATCCAGCCGGAGAAGCCCTACAAGGAAGGCGAGACCGTTTCCGTCACGCTGGAATTCGAAAAGGCTGGCAAGGTGACGATCGACTTCCCCGTCACCGCGAAAAGCGGCCAGAAGGACGAAGACCATTCGGGTCACTAGAGCATGGTTCGACCCGAGTGACACCCGGCTGGTGCGTCTCCAGAGCGCAGTCCGGCCGGAGTGAAACGAGGATCGATCAAGATCATGCTTGAAGAAGTCAGAGCGCCGGCCTGATCCATACAGGTCGAAAAGCTCTGATGCGCATCCCGAAACCGTTTCACGGTTCGGGATGCCCCCGGCACTGCGGTCGCATATTCGCAGGCTGTGGCGGAAGAGTGATTTTCGCGTACCGCGCGGAGCGTATTTCCGGGCATGATCCCGAAAGGCCGCAGGCTTTTCGCAAAGGATCATGCGGCGGAGAAAGCGACGCGAGCAGGATGCGCAGACCGATTGCTCTTTGCAGCCCGGCGTCCCGGAGAATGCGACTGTGGTGAGCAAAGGGGCGGATGATCCGCGTCGTCTCTCCCTCGCGCATTATGCGCCCGTTTGCCGCAACCGCTGAACCCCCGCAGCGGTTGCGTTCCTTCCTGAATGCTGTAAACATGACTATTAGAGTCTAGAATAATTCCAAACAATTGAAATCCAACAAGATTTTAAACTTGAGTAATTGACTCCAGATGGATTTTCGGGCTTTTATGGATGGTGCAAATTCACAACCTTTGATGTCTGGGCCTTGAACCCTTTCGATTGGAGGACCCTATGATTGGTCTCGGCGAATGCCGGTCCGCAAATGTCGACGGCCTGCCCTGGCAGCTTCGTCTCCTGCCGACCGGATATTGCAATGTGCGAGGGGAAACGGAACGTTTCCGGGCGGGCGGGCGTGGCTCCGCATCCGCAGCCTCGTGTTCGTTCCGCTCCTTCTTCGGGAGGCGGACATGAATATGCGCATATCCCAACTGAACGGTGCCAACACCGCAGGCTATTTCGACCGCCTGCCGGAAAAGCTGGTGCTGGAAGGCTATCGCCGCTGGACCGCGGGTTTCGAGACGGGTTCGATCATCCCGTGGGAAATGACCTGGGGCCTCTATTCGGAAGTGCTTGGGGCAAGCGAGGCCAGGCGGGCGGTGGGCGAGCTGTCGCATTTCATCCGCGTTCTGCGTCATTGCGCCAGCTGTCCCTTGCGGGCCTTCCCCTTCGATTCGCACCATGTCTGCCGCGAGGAATGCCTGACGCTGGGGCTGATTTCCGGCATCCAGAACCAGGACGCGCTGATGCTCGATACCTGCCTTGAAGCCATTGCCTGTCATCGCCGCTGCGACGATGTGGCAGGGGCTGCACGCAATTTTGCCGACACGCTGGCTGATTTCGGCCAGACTTTGTTGCCAATACCGATCCATGCCATCGACAGCGCCTTGAATTTTACGCCGCGCGCGACTTTTCACTGAACGGCTCCTGACGGGCCCCCTGACTGAAAGGTCCCAGCGTCTGCGAATGAACGTGATTCGATATTTTAAGCCGCCGTCCATCGGCGCAAGGAGATAGAAATGCAGGCCAGAACCGAACGACGCCTCGGCATTGCCGCCGCCCTCGTCCTGACCGCAGGAGCGTTTGTCATGCCGGGCGTATCCACCCAGGTCGTGCAGAACCAGGTCGCGCCGCAGAGCCATATCCATATGGCTTCGGCGGAAAACCTGCGCGCCGAACTGCGCCATTTCGTCAGGCTTGGAGAAGCCATGCCGAAGTCGGTGCGCTTCGAATAAGCTTTTGAAACCGAAACGGAAAAGGCCGCGCCTGATCTGGCGCGGCCTTTTTGTTTGACCCGAAACGGTCGGTTTCACTCCAGCGACGTCCGGCCCTGGAGCATTTCCAGCAAAAGTGTGAAACGGTTTCGTTGGATAATGCGATAAAACAAATAGTTAAAGCGGTTCCGGCGATTGCGTTAGAACAGGAGCCGCTCTAGCCGACGATGATCGGCGCCTTGCCCTGCACGCGATTATAGAGATCGATGATGTCCTGATTCATCAGGCGGATACAGCCCGAGGACATGGACTGGCCGATCGACCACCATTCCGGCGAGCCGTGGATGCGATAGCCGGTGTCGCGGCCGTTCTGGTAGATATAGAGCGCGCGGGCGCCGAGCGGGTTTTGCGGGCCGGGTTCCTGTCCGTTGCGGTACTTTTCCAGTTCCGGCTTGCGCTGGATCATTTCCGGCGGCGGCGTCCAGCGCGGCCATTGCTTCTTGTACTGGACGTTGGCGGTGCCCTGCCACTCGAAACCGGCCTTGCCGATGCCGACGCCATAGCGCAGCGCCTCGCCGCCCGGCAGGACGTAGTAGAGATAGTGGTCCTTGAGGCTGACCACGATGGTGCCCGGCGCCTGCCCGGTCGGGTCCGGCACGATCTGGCGGCGGAACTGCTTCGGCACCTTGTCATAAGGAATGGCCGGGAGATCGTAGGGCCCTTCCTTCACCGACGCATACATGACGTCCGGCGTGGTGATGGCCCTGTCGACGCTGATCTGCGGGCGCATCGGCGTGATCCCGCCCGTCGACATCGGATCGACATTCATCTGGAAGGCCGACATATCCATCGTCTGCGAACAGCCGGCAGCACCGGTGAGGAGGATGGCTCCGGTGCCGAAAAGGAAATGGCGGCGGCTTAGATCATCACGCGACTTCGACATGCAACTGACCCTGAAACAAGGGATGAAACGACGGTTGAAAAACAGCCGCAACGCGACCGCCATACTGAACAGCAATTTGCGTTCTTATGGTTGAAGAACGGTTAAACAACTCGCGCAAACGTGTCTCAAAATTGCAGTTTAAAGCTTAAATTGCAGCGATCACCGCTATTCAATCGATTTAAATATCAAGGCAAATACGGCGAAGGTGTGTTGAAATGGTTTTTTGATGGCGAAATTGTGGCTTTTGCGCCTTTTCACTATTTCCAGTTGCATCCGGATGGCAAAAAGCCAGGTCGCAAAACCCGGCCCATGAAACCATTGTCTGCGGCGATCAATAATCTTTTTCGTAGAAGATGCCGCCGCTGGAATCGCCTTCCGCACCCAGTGCGCCCTTGGCCTTGAGGTTGCGGGTGATGTCGAGATTGATCGTGCCCTTGGTCGAGCCGCCCGAGCCTGCTTCGACACCCAGATAGATGTTGTCGCGGATATAACGTCCGGCGCGAACCGCCGTCTGGCCCTTCTCATCCGTCACCACGTCGAGATCATCGAGACCCGTCCCGGCGCGCAGCTTGTTCATCAGCGAGTTGTTGGAACCGCCCGCAAGTTCGGCTGCGGCAGCGGCAAGCTGTGCGATCTGGAACGCCGACAATTCGCCGATGGAGCGCTTGAAGATCAGCTGCGCCAGCACTTCGTCCTGCGGCAGTTCCGGCGTGGAAGAGAACTTGATGTCGAGATTGTCGACCGTACCCGTCACCGTCACGATTGCCGTGATTTCATTGCCTTCCGAGCGGGCCACGAAGTTGAGCTGCGGATTGAGATCGCCCACCAGCGTGACATGGCCTTCGTCGAAGGTGATGCGCTGGCCGAGAATGCCGATGCGCCCGCGGATCATGTCGAAGGAGCCGACCGGCTTGATATCGGTCACAGGTCCGGTCAGGCGAAGGCGTCCGCCCAGTTCCGTATCGAGACCGCGACCGCGCACGAAAATCTGGTTCGGCGCATTGATGAGAACGTCGAGGCGCGGCACGGTCGGGCGTGCTGTCGGGGTCGGCACCCGGCTGCGGCGTGTTTCAACCCGGGCGCGGTCGAGCGTCACCTGAACATTCTTCGGCGTGTTCTTGTGGCGGACCGGGACATAGGCCGCGCCGCCGCCGAGATTTTCCGGCACGGAGATTTCAGCCCGGTCGACGTCGATGCGGCCTGAAATCAGCGGATCGCGCATCAGCGGCCCATTGATCGTAATCCCGCCATTGACGGTCGCCACGACCAGCTTGCCGTCGGCATAGCGGGCGCGATCGAGCTTGATCTCGATATTGGCCGGGAAGTTTGCTTCGGCGTTGGTCGAGATCGTGCCGCTTGCGGAAACCGATCCGCCGCTGCCAAGCGCGGCATTGACCTGACGCAGCGTGATGGTTTCACCATCCATGCTGCCCATGACATTGATATTGTTGAGGCGGACATTGGTATCGGGATCGATGAAAGTCGCGCCATTGGTGGAGAACATGCCGCGCAATTGCGGACGGTTGAAGCCGCCCGAAACACTGGCGGTCAACGTCAGCGTGCCGTTTGCCTGTGCGCCGCGATCTGCGAGGAAGCGGTTGGCGAGCGCCAGCGGAACGCTGCCATTGACATTGACGCCGAGCCCCTGCCCCGAGAACGGCACCTTGCCGCTGGCGGTGACATTGAGGCCGCGCGGACCGTCGACGGTGACCGACGAAAAGTCGATGGCCATGGCCGCATAGCTGCCCGCAGCCTGCAAGGTGAGCGGCGCAAGTCCGTTTTCGCGCAGCGGCCGGGCCGCAAGGCCGGTGCCGCGCAGGTTGAAGGTCGCCGCAGGGTTGGTGAGCGGGCCGGTGACCCGCGCCGTGCCGGTGACATTGCCCGCGAGATCCTGTCCCTTGACCGCACCGTTCAGCGCCGTCAGCGGAAGATTGGCGAGGTTGACGTCGAGAGCGAGATCACCTTTTCCAAGCGGCACGCCGCCATTGGCGCGCACATCGATGCCGCCGCCTCCGGTGACATGCGCATCGACATTGAGCCGGTTATTGGCCGAGGTGCCCTTGGCGTCGGCATTGAGAGCCGCGATGCCCTGCTTTTTGAGTTCGGCCGCCGTCACGCCGCGCGCCGCCATGTCGAAGGCGACATTGGGCGCTTCCTTGGTACCGGTGATGCGGGCCGTGCCGTTGACCGTGCCGCCAAGCCCCAGTTCCGGCTTGAACGTATTGGCGAGCGCCAGCGGCAGATTGGAAAGCGCCACCGAAAGATCGAGACGGCCATCGACGACGCCGTTGACCTTGACCTGACCGGCGCTGGCATCCGCGCCCGTATTGATGATGATATCCCCGAAGGAGATTTCCTCGCCCTTCATGGAAATGGTGGCGGGCGCGGCCAGATTGGCGCTGAGCGTGCCCTGCTTCACATTGGCCGAGGCGAGCCCCAGTTCAAAACCGCCATCCTTTGGCTCAAGCGAACCGGCGGCGCTGGCAACCGTGCCGATCTTCAGTCTGGTATTGGCAGTGAAATCGGTCTTCGAACCGGTCGCATTGGCCTTGGCGTCAAAGCTGTCGATGCCGAACGTGCCGACCATGATGTCGCGCGCCGCAGCATTGCCATCGACCACCGGTACACCGAACAGGTCCCGGGCCGTCAGCGCAATATCAGCCGAGGTGATGCGGTTGCCATTGACCTTGATGCCCTTGGCGTTTGCGGTGACGGATGCATTCTGGCGACCATCGCTGGCGTCCAGCGTAATGTCGGCATTGGCGGCACCGGTCGCTTCGGCAAGCGCCAGGGCTGCGGCCGTGGAAATATCCGGGGCGTCGAGCTTCAGCGCGCCGGTCAGGAGACCTTTCGCGTTCTGGGTCACATTGCCGGAAAGATGCGCGCCGCCCGCATTGAAGACGAGGTCGGTCAGGCGCTTTTCGTCATTGACGATATCGATCAGCGTTCCCAGATCGACGCGCTGGCCGTTGAGGAAGGCGCTGCCCGCAAGCTTGCCGGACAAGGCGGCACCCGTCGTGGCGTTGCCGTCGAGCATGGCGTTGAAATCGAGGCCGCCTTCGGAAAGCTTGCGCCCGGCCAGAGTGCCTTGCGGCGCATCGGCGCGCAATGCGAGCGCGATCAGCTTGTCGTCACCGCGCGCGCTGCCCTTGACCGTCATCCGGCCCGATGCCTGATCGGAAAGAAGCTTGAGATCGGACAGCATGACGCCGAAATCGAAATTGGCCTTGTCGGAGGCAAAGGAGCCGTTGGCGGTAATTTCGCTCAACTCGTTGCCGATGCGGAAATCGCGCGCCGAAAAACCTTCCGCGCTGCGGCCAAGAGCGCCGCCCAGCGTAACCGCGCCATCGAGAATGCGGTCGACGGCTTGCGTGCCGGTGCGCATGTTCTGCGCCGTGCCGTTGAGGTCGAGCTGGAAACCGCCGCTGATCGGGCGGACGATGCCCCTGGCGTTGACATCGATGCTGCCCGCCAGGTCACGATCGGCCAGAGCGCCGAAAGGCGCGAGGCTTGCCACCTTGGCGGCGATATCGCCATTGAAGGCGAAGTCGTCGATATTGCCCTTGAGATCAAGGCTGAGACCGTTGCCGGAGATGTTGGCCTGGGCCAGTTCGACCGGCGAACCGGCGCGCCATGCGCCGTCGACGGCGAGCGCGATCCTGTTGCCGAGCGCCTCGGCGATTTCGGCGCGTTCCGCCGAAATGCCGTCCACCCCGCCATTCACCTTGAAGGTGATATGGCGATTGGTGGCGTCATTCAGGTTTTCGGCAACACCGCCCATGTCGAGCGCGATGCTTTCAGCGGAAATCGTGGCGTTCCTGAGACCGGCAATGGCAAGCGTTCCCGTCCAGTCATTGGTCGGGCGATCACCAAAGGCGACCTGGAATTTCGCATTGTCGATATAGGTTTCAGCCCCCTTGACCGGCAGGAGAACGCGTCCTTTGCCTTCATCGGCAATGGAAGCATCGATGTGCAGCTTGTTCAGGAAGCGGTCATTGCCGGTTTCGGCGGAAGCCTTGAGTTTCAGGGCCGCGCTGTTCAGCGCCAGATCGTCGAGACGGAAACCGCCTGCATCCTTGAGGAAGCCATCGGCGGAGAGCACCGTTTCAGCACCGAAGAAATCGCGGAATACCGGCGGCACCAGAACCGCGATCGGACCGTTGAAACGGGCGGAGAAAACACGACCGCCATCGGGCGCCTGACCTTGCCGGTCGAGCGTGAACTGGCCCGTCAGCGTGCGGCTGCCATTGGTGTCGAGCGCCAGATCGACCTTCAACCCGTCGAGCGGGCCGGCGCCCGTCAAGGTGAGATCGACCGGGGGGCGGCCATCGATGTTCAGCAGGTTGGCGACAATGCCATTGGCCGGTTCCGAGACTTTCAGGTCGAGATCGACCTTCTGGTCGGCATTGGCATAGGCGGCGCGAAGAGCGAAAGTGCCGCCCGGGCCGTCGAGGCGCTTGATGTCGAAGCTGGAATCCAGCGAGCCATCGGCAAGCGACAGGCGGCCATTGGCCGAGACTTCCGATTCGAGACCGAAAATGTCGGGCCCGAAATGCAGGCGCGCAATGGCGAGCTGGTCGAGATTGATCGAGATCGGCAGTTCCGGCAGGCTGAAGCTGGACGATTCCGGCGACGGCAGGCTGTTGTCCGGCAATGGCTTGCGGATGACGTCGATGCGTTCGGCGGCAAGCGACTGGATGCTGAGACGCCCGACCAGAAGCGCGGTGCGGCTCCAGTTCAGCTTGGCATTCTCGATGCGCAGCCACACACCTTCGCGGTCGGCGATGGTGATCGAGCCGACGGTGGCTTCCGAAGACAGAACGCCGCTGATGCCGGAAATGGAAATGCGGCGGTTGGGCGCGGAAAGCTGGCTTTCCACGAAGGACAGGAAATAGGATTTCTCTTCTTCTGCTGGTGCTTCTGCCTGTTCCTGTCCAGAGGCCTGATCTTGAGCTTGGGCGGGAACCTGAGCTTGAGCCTGCGACTGCTTCTGCTGTTCCGGCCAGCCGAAGATGACTGCCGTGACGGCGAAGGCGATGAAGGCGATGATTGCGAGAAATCTGGTCAAAACGCCTGTCCTATACCTACGTACAAGCCATAGCTCGGATCGCCCGAGCGGCGGTTGAGCGGAACGGCGACATCAAGGCGGATCGGCCCAAGGCCGGTCAGGTAGCGCAGACCGCCACCGACGCCGACACGCATCTGTTCCGAGAAATCGGGGAACGACTTTTCACCGACATAGCCGGCATCGACGAATGCCACCGCCCCGATCGAATCGGTGATGCGGGCGCGCACTTCGCCATTGGCCTCGACGAGCGAACGCCCGCCGACGATCTCGCCATTGCCTGCGCTGACGCCGATATTGCGATAGCCGTAACCGCGAACCGAGCCGCCGCCGCCTGCCAGGAAAAGCTGGCTTGGCGGTAGGTCCGCAGCGGATGCGCCGACTATCGAACCGACCTTCAGGCGGCCCGCCAGAATCACCCGGTCCTTCGCGCCGAAACCGTAATAGGTGCGGCCTTCGGCGGTGAAGCGGGTGGCGAAATTGCCATACTGGAATTCATAGAAAGGCTGGATATTGCCTTCCAGATAGAAGCCCGAACTCGGGTCCGGCTTGTTGTTGCGGCTGTCATAGAGGAGATTGCCTTCCAGACCCGCCGTCGTGAAGGTGCGGTCGCCATACACATCGTCGTTGAAGCGGCCATGGCTCGCCTTGGCATAGAGCGCGCCCGACAGTTCGTCGCTGAATATCTGCGTGAAACCGGTCTTCGCATTGACCGAGGTTTCGGTATAGGCGTCCAGCACTTCGCGCTTGGCGTCGAGCGATGCGACGAAATCCGTGTCCGGCGTATAGACGCCCGGCTTGGTAAAAGTTGTCCCCAGAAGATAGGTGAAGTTCTTCGGGTCGAAGGAATTGTCCTGCGTGCCGCCAATGCCGCTGACCTTGGCGTCGAAGCGCAGGCGCTCGCCGCGTCCGAACAGGTTGCGGTGCATCCAGTATCCGGTGAGGCCGAAGCCGTCGATGGTCGAATATTCGGCACCGAAGCCGAAGCGGCGCGGCTTGCGCTCCTGCACATTGAGCGTCATCGGCAGGCTGCCGTCCGGCTCGATCTTTTCGGCTTCCTCGAAGCTCATGGCGCGGAAGACTTCC
This sequence comes from Brucella sp. RRSP16, assembly GCF_052246815.1. Classification (NCBI taxonomy): domain Bacteria; kingdom Pseudomonadati; phylum Pseudomonadota; class Alphaproteobacteria; order Hyphomicrobiales; family Brucellaceae; genus Brucella; species Brucella sp. RRSP16. The sequence continues at coordinate 298,309 of NZ_JBQQAM010000005.1, read as the reverse complement.
ATGCGGCCAAGACGCTTCTTTGCTTTCTCGATATCGTCGGGATCGTATTCCTGGCCTTCTTTCAGCCCCGTCATCCAGGCGACGAATTGCGGGTCCATGCGCGCCGTTCCGACCACGCTGACCGGGCCGTAATGCGCCTTCTGGCCCGGATCGAGCGAAATATCGGCGGAAACCCGGTTGTCGGCGTGATCGGCCACGATGTCCTGATCGGTAACGCGCGCCTTGGCGTAACCCTGCTGGCGCCATGCCTCGACGGCGAGACGCTCGGCCCGGATGACCGTGCCCGAACGCGCCACCTGTCCCGGCGCAAAACCGGCCTCTTCGGGCGATTGCACGTGATCGCGCTTGTCGACCGGCGGCGGCGCAATATTGGAGATCGCGGTGCGCGCGAACAGAAATTGCGGGCCGGGATCGACGGTGATCGCGATCTTCGGATCGTTTGGAATATCCGCATCGGGCGGAATTTCGTTCGCCTCGCGGCCATCGACAAGGATGGAAATGGTGCCGCCATAGCGGCCCTCGCCATAGAGCGCGGCCAGGATGCGGCGATAGTCGCCGCGCGCCTTGGCGAGCAGTCCGGCGGAACCCGAAGCGGGTCGCTCCGCATCCGCGACGAGGCCCGACGCGCCTTCGATGATGGATTTCAGATCGGCTTCAGTGCCGTCCGCATTCTTGCGGTCGCCCGTGGTCGTGACCTCGACCGTATAGGTCTTCGGGTCGATGATATCCGGGTCTTCCTTCTTGTCCTCGCCCCACAGGCGGATTCCGAACAGCTCGAATGCCAGCGCAGGCGACACCGTGAGCGAGGAAAAATGCGCCGCCAGCAAAAGCATGGCGATGCTCTTTCCCTGTATCGTCCTGTTACTCCAAGTCATACGCGTTACTGTCCGGTTCCTGTCTATGCGGTCGCCTGGCAGCGTCCCGTTCACACCCCCAGCCCAGGACGTTTCAGGGATTACCATGGGGAGAACAGAACTCCAAGCGACAACGCTAGATATGGACCATTTCAGTCAACGGAGTATTAACGTTACCACACTCCTGCGACCGCTCGCGCAGGTTGAGCGGACAGCGCCGCGCATTCGCCGGTGATTATCGAAAATTCCCAAAAAGCGCGGCCCGCCGGCGGGGTGTCGGCGGGCCGCCCATCAGGTCACGGGAGGAGGGAGGAGGATGACCTGACAGAGCCGATTCGATTAGGGGTTGCGATCAGCGGCCAGCATGCATCGGGCGCACATTGCCGAAATGACCGCCGCCGAAGCCGCCGAAGCCGTGATTAAATGCGGGCCTGTTGAAACCGGGGCGATTGAAGCCGCCGTCGTTGAAGCGCGGCCTTACCGGACCCGGGCCCCAGTAGTGGCCAGCGTGCCGGGTCCGCCATGCGGGGCCGACGCCCCAGCGCGGATCCCAGCGATTATGCCCGCCGCGCCAGGACTGGCAGTTACGGCCAATGCAGCCATTGTAGTAGTTCGGGCCGCCGCGCCAGCCTCGTCCCCAATAGCCGGGGCCCCAATAGCCGCCGGTGGCCCAGCCGACACCGAGGCCAGCGCCGAAGCCCGGCGCCCAGCTGTCATAATAGCCATTATCGACGACCACGGTCGTCGTGGACGGCGCGGCATAGGCCTGGCCTCCATAGGAACCGAAGCGGATATAACGCGCCGACACCCAGCCGGTGCCGTTACCGTTATAAACCTGGCACCAGCCGTTGCGGCAGGAACCGGCATTGACGGCGGCACCGGCGGGAAGCGCCGCCAGCCGGGCATAGTTGGCGCCCGGCCCGGAGCGTATATTGACCGCCGCCGAGACATAGGCCGTCGCCGCGAAAGCAACGGCGGGTGTGATCAGAACAACAGCCGCAACGGCGGCGCCGATAACATGATTTTTATTAAGCACTCTCTTAAATAATGACATCGCATATACTCCAGATTTGCGAGTACGCAGAGACGCAATAAAGTATCAAACAAAATCGATACTAGGCCAATATTGGCACAAATGCAAATATCCGACTCAATAATGGTAAATCAATGCCGTATATTATACTTTTCTACACTTGGATAATTCAGCCATAGACTTTGATTTACCGACAACATAGACAATTTTACATAAATTTTACATAAATTTTACTTTAGTTTTAACCATGCGGCCTTGGCTGTCGATCGCGCAAAAGAAAGGCGCCCCGGAATGAACCGGGGCGCCACGCGGCTTTGGGGGGAGAGAGGGAGGATAAAGCCGCGATCACGGGCCGTCAGGCCAGTTGTTTCGCGAGGTTCGCAGAAGCATTCCCCGCAAGCATTGCCATGCAGGGAATGCCCTTGGCGAAGCTTATGGCAGGTTGCGCACGTCTTCCGGCGACATGTACATCGGCATCATATTGGTATCGAGGTGGTGCATGACCCAGATGGAGCCAGCAAGCACGATGGCCAGAATGATGACCGTGAAGATGAGCGCCAGAATGTTCCAGCCGCCTTCCGACTTCGGATCGAGGTGCAGGAAATAAACCAGATGCACCAGGATCTGCACGACGGCGAGACCGAGCACGATGGCGGCGGTGGTCGCGGGCGTGAAGTAGCCGTTCATGGCCAGCATGAAGGGAACGACGGTGAGGACGACCGCCAGCACGAAGCCGATCAGATAGGACTTCAGGCTGCCGTGAGCGGCGTGGTCATGTGTTTCGTGTGCAGAGCTCATCACAGTACACCCAGCAGGTAGACAAGGGTAAAGACGCCGATCCAGATGATGTCCAGGAAGTGCCAGAAGAGGCTGAGGCACATCACGCGCGTCTGGTTCTTTTCGGTCAGGCCGTCACGCAGGAGCTGGGCGGAAAGCACCAGAATCCAGATCAGGCCGGAGGTGATGTGAAGACCGTGGGTTCCCACCAGCGCGAAGAAGGCGGACAGGAAGGCGCTGCGGCCCGGACCTGCACCTTCATGGATCAGGTGATTGAACTCATAGACTTCCATCGCGAGGAAGGCTGCGCCCAGCAGGAAGGTGATGCCCAGCCAGAACAGAAGGCCGGCACGGTTCTTCTTGAACATCGAAAGCGTTGCCAGACCATAGGTCAGCGACGACACCAGCAGGAGCATGGTTTCGATCAGGACGAAGTTCAGGTCGAACAGTTCACGACCGGTCGGACCGCCCGCGAACTGGTGCGCCAGAACGGCGTAGGTTGCAAAGAGCCCCGAGAACAGGACGCAGTCGCTCATCAGGTAGATCCAGAAGCCGACCAGCGTGGTCGACCCTGCATCATGATGATCCTCGTGGGCGGGGTGCTCGTTTCCGCCCAGGAACGGAGCGGTGGTTGAAATGCTTGCGCTCATCGGAATCAGGCCTCCTGAGCAGTCAGTTGCCGGGTACGGAGGTCTTCGACTTCCTGCACCTCATCGGCCGAGACGTAGAAGTCTCTGTCATTATTGAAGGAGTGAGCGATGGCAACGGCCAGCACAGCGAGGGCGGAGGCGATCACCAGCCACCAGATGTGCCATACCAGGGCAAAGCCGAGCGGGATGTTCAGCATGCCGATGATGAAGCCGGTGCCGGTGTTCTTCGGCATGTGGATGCGCGCGAACTTTTCGGTGCGGCGCACATAGCCGTTCTGCTTCATGTCCCACCAGCCGTCATGATCGCGCACATGCGGAACTTCGGCGAAGTTGTAGAAGGCAGGCGGCGAAGCCAGCGACCATTCGAGCGTGCGGCCCGTACCCCAGCTGTCGCCATTGTTGTCGCGCAGCTTTTCGCGGTCGCGGATCGAAACAGCGATCTGCAGAACCTGGAACACGATGCCGCAAGGATGATCGCAACGCCGATGGCGGCAACGATGAGATAGATGTGCCATGCCGGGTTTTCGGTGTGGTTCAGACGACGGGTCATGCCCATCAGGCCGAGCACGTAGAGCGGCATGAAGGCGAGGATGAAGCCGACGAGCCAGCACCAGAAGGCGTTCTTGCCCAGACGTTCGTTCAGCTTGAAGCCGAAAGCCTTCGGCCACCAGTAGACGAGGCCGGCAAAGCAGCCGAACAGAACGCCCGAAATGATCACATTGTGGAAGTGGGCGATCAGGAACACCGAGTTGTGCAGCACGAAGTCCGCCGGTGGAACCGCGAGCAGAACGCCCGTCATGCCGCCGACGACGAAGGTGCACATGAAGCCGATGGTCCACATGATCGGCGTTTCCATGCGCACGCGGCCCTTGTACATGGTGAAGAGCCAGTTGAAGACCTTCGCCCCAGTCGGGATGGAGATGATCATGGTCGCCACGCCGAAGAAGGCGTTGACGTTGGCGCCGCCACCCATGGTGAAGAAGTGGTGGACCCAGACGAGGAACGACAGGATGGTGATGGCGACGGTGGCGTAAACCATCGACTTGTAGCCAAACAGGCGCTTGCCGGAGAAGGTGGCCACGATTTCCGAGAAGATGCCGAAGCACGGCAGGACCAGAATGTAGACTTCCGGGTGACCCCAGATCCAGATGAGGTTCACATACATCATCGGATTGCCACCGGCATCATTGGTGAAGAAGTGGAAATCCAGATAGCGGTCGAGCGACAGGAGCGCCAGCGTGACGGTGAGGATCGGGAAGGCCGCGACGATCAGCACGTTGGAGCAGAGCGCGGTCCAGGTGAAGACCGGAACCTGCATCATGCCCATGCCGGGCGCACGCATCTTGATGATGGTGGTGATGAGGTTGACGCCCGAAAGCAGCGTGCCCATACCGGAAATCTGCAAGGCCCATATATAATAATCCACCCCGACATCCGGACTGAACTCCTTGCCGGAAAGCGGCGGATAGGCCAGCCAGCCGGTCTTGGCGAATTCGCCGACGCCGAGCGAGATGTTGACGAGGATCGCACCGGCAACTGTCAGCCAGAAGCTGAGCGAATTGAGGTAGGGGAAAGCCACGTCGCGCGCGCCGATCTGAAGCGGCACGGCAAAGTTCATCAGGCCGACGATGAAGGGCATCGCCACGAAGAAGATCATGATCACGCCATGGGCGGTGAAGACCTGATCGTAGTGGTGCGGCGGCAGGAAGCCTTCATTGGCCCCGGAAGCGAGCGCCTGCTGGGCGCGCATCATCACGGCATCCGAGAAGCCGCGGAACAGCATCACGAGTGCGAGGATGATATACATCACGCCAATGCGCTTGTGGTCGACCGACGTCAGCCAGTCGTTCCAGAGCGGTGCCCATTTGCGGTAGTAGGTTATGGCTGCCAGAATAGCGAGCGCCCCGCCAGCCACCGCGGCCAAAGTGACCATGATGATTGGCTCGTGAAAGGGTATCGCTTCGAGCGTAAGTTTTCCGAACATTTTTATCACGCTTCGATTGGAGCAATTCCGGGACGGCGCATGAAGGCTATCGTTCCGGAACCGCGTGAAACAAGGGATTGAATGCGGATGGCCGCGACCTCTTGCGAGGTCACGGGCCTATCGGCACATCAGTTTTCGAGCTGCGAGAGGCGCTGCGGCTGGACTGCGCAGATGATGTCGCTCGCCCACTGGCTGAAATCGACGGGCGAAGACTTGCGCAGGTTGGCGCGTGCTTCGCGGATCATCTGTTGACGATGCATCTCATCGTCGAGGCAGACGGACTTGCCGTCCCAGCAGCGGTTCACGATGTTGTGGAACAGCGCCTGGTCACTATAGGTGAAGAACTGCGGCGGAACCTTCTCGCTCGGCTGGACCAGCGAGGCGTAACGGTCGCGGCTCAGCTCTTCGCCATTCGCCTTGGCCTTTACATCGGCCACCCACTTGTCGAAGTCGGCCTGGTTGTAGGCATGCGCCTTGAAGCGCATCTGGGCGAAACCCTGACCGCTATAGTTGGCGGAGATACCGTCGAACTCGCCTGCATGATTGGCAACCAGATGCAGCTTCGTCTGCATGCTTGGCATGGTGTAGACCTGGCTGCCGAGCTGCGGGATGAAGAAGGAGTTCATGATGTTGCTGGAGGTCAGCTTGAAATTGACCGGCACATCGACCGGCATTGCCATTTCATTGACGGTGGCGATGCCCTGGTCGGGATAGATGAAAAGCCATTTCCAGTCGAGCGCGACGACTTCGACATTGATCGGCTTCGCGTTCGATTCCAGCGGACGATACGGGTCGAGCTTGTGGGTGCTGATCCAGGTGACCGTACCCAGAACCACAATGATCGCCATCGGGATGAGCCAGACGGCAAGCTCGATCTTGGTCGAGTGGTGCCAGTCGGGCTGGTAGTCCGCCTTCTCGTTCGAGGCGCGGTACTTCCAGGCGAAGTAGAGCGTCATGAAGATGACGGGAAGCACGACAAGCAGCATGATGCCGGTCGCAAAGAAGATAAGATCGCGTTCTGCCATGCCGACTTCCCCTTTCGGGGACAGAAGGACCTGGTTCTCGCAGCCGGCGAGAAACGCCGTGAGGGCCATGACGGCGAACGAAACGATCGTCCGGGGGGTGCCGTGTTTCATTTGTCTTTCCATCCTGCGCGCAGAGTGTCACCTCCGGCGCATGCGTCATTTCCTAGTTTTCGGTAAATTCTGAAATTTCCAAAAGTACCGTTATAACGAATAGTCGCGTTTGTCACGTGTCTGACGAAAATTGTGCTGGATCGTAATGTCGCGCCCAAAAGCGGCCTTTTGCCGGAACAATCCGGCCCGGTGCCGATGCGGCGCTGTCTTGGAGCGGCCAAGGGCCGCCAGCCATCAGGATGCGGCGCAGCGAATAGGCCCAAAGCGCGGGGTTTGCAAGATGAAAACCACCGTTTTTCCCACGAATGAACGGGATCGTGATGGGATTTTACCGAATCCGCCGTGAACCGACCGCCACGTATTCCTCACTGGATTCACGAAAATCCTCAATCGCCACGCGGCTTTAGAGGCATAATCCGACCGGAGTGAAACGAGGATCGATAAGATTATGCTCGAAACAGAATAATTTAGAGCGCCGATCTGATCCAATCAGGTCGAAACGCGCTCCAACGGGGCCTCCCACCGCATAATCCCGGTCCACCGGGTTTCACTCCGGTTGGATTATGTTCTATTGGAATTTCACGAAGGAAGTTGGGGGGAATTGGGGGTAGAGATGATATTTGCTGAAATGCCGCTCGAGGAGGCCGAAGGCGCGATCCTCGGCTATGCGACGACTGCCGGTGCGCTCACCTTGCGCAAAGGCACGGTTCTCGATGCGCTCAACCTCTCCCTGCTGCGGGAGGCCGGCGTAGGCTCGGTGCTGGCCGCGCGTCTGGAACAGGGCGACATTGGCGAGGACGAGGCGGCACTTGCCATCGCGCGCATAATTGCTTCCGCCGATGTGGAAACCGGCAACACCACGACCGGGCGCGTCAACCTGCATGCCCGGAAGAACGGCATGTTTTTGGCAGATGCAGACCGTATTGACGCCATCAACGCACATGATGCGCGCATTTCCATCGCGACGCTGCGCAACCATGTGCGGGTGGAAGCCGGTGAGATGATCGCCACCGTCAAGATCATTCCTTTTGCCGTGCCGGAGACGCTCCTGCATGAGATAAGCCTCGATGCTCGGCCCGCGCTGCATGTCTGCGCCTTCAATGGTGCGCGGATCGGCCTGATCCAGTCGCGCCTTCCTTCCATACGCGAGACGGTTCTTGAGAAGACCCGCGAACTGATGGAAAAGCGTGCGGTCCGCAATGGCGGGACGCTTGTTTGCGAAAAGCGGGTCGCGCACGATCAGGCGGCGCTGGCTGCTGCCATCGCGGACGTGGGCAGGAGTTGCGACATCATCGTGATTTTCAGCGCTTCGGCGGTTGCCGACGAGGCGGATATCGTGCCGCAATCGATCCGCATTTCGGGAGGCGAAATCCTGCGCATCGGCATGCCGGTCGATCCCGGCAATCTGCTGGTTCTGGGCCGTTACGACGGCAAATATGTCGTTGCCGCGCCCGGATCGGCGCGCAGCGCCCGTGAAAACAGTCTCGACCGGGTGCTGGATCGCCTGATGGCGGGGATTGCGCTTACCGCCGACGACCTGTCCCGCATGGGCGTGGGCGGGCTGGTGCTTTAGCCTTGTTCTTGTTCTGACAGAATCGTCAGAACCGTTTTCGGCGTCGGCTTTACCGGGCGCAAAACCGCTTCGCACTTTTGCTGGAAATGCTTTTTGTCTTCCGCATTTCCGGACGCAAAACCGCTTCCCACTTTTGCTGGAAATGCTTTCGTCTTGCCGCATTTCCGGACGCAAAACCGCTTCGCGCTTTTGCTGGAAATGCTGGACGCCGTCCGAGCCACCCCGCGTGGCTCGACAAAACTCAGATCGCGTAGTCGAACACCAATATGCCCTCGATGCCGCCCTCGGCTGCTTCGACCAGGCTTTTTCCGACCTTCGCGTGCTCGGGATGCGGAAGATAGGCGTCACGCGCCGCGCCATCCGCGAAATCCACGACGAAGCCGTGGCGAAATCCCTTTTCAAGATTTTCAGGACTGTTGTTTTCGCCAGCCGTTACCGACAGGATGCCGCCGATCTTGTCCTTGAGCGCGACGACCGACTGCAACCTCTCTTCGATCTGCGCGGCTTCGAGTTCGGGCCTGAATTTGATGAGGACGATATGGCGTATCATGAACCGCTTTCCTGACTGAAGAAGATCGCGCCGCCTCCGGAAATGGCGGCAGGCAATGTCTTTCATAAAGCATTTTCAGCAAAAAAATCGAAGGCAGCTCCCACTTTCGGGAGCCATGCGCTCGACGCGAAAAAGGCCGGGCTGAACCCGACCTTCCGCTTTCACCTGAGTTGCGCCAGTACATCCGTGGTCACGATCCCAAGTGAATTCCCGATACGCATATGGATATAACCCGTTTGCGTTTCAGAAATATGACGTTGCGGGCAGTGGCCAGATTGCTCCAAAACCGGTCCAACCCGGCCCTGCCCCGACAGTTTCGGCCCCAAACCGTGCCGGCAACTGCCGTATTCCCGTGCGAGCGCCGCATCGCGCCCAATTCCGTCGGCATCCATCCCGCTTCGCGGTCCGATGCCTGTCCCCCGAAACTTGCCGTCAGGCCGCCATCGGCGCTTCAGCCAGTTCGGGATGATTGTAGTTCCAGACCTCAATCAGGCACTGCCGCATCAAATCGAGATCGACCGGACCGATCCGGCTCAATACGAGATCGAGTTCGTCGGGCTCAACGCCCCGGTTGAGTAACTCAACAATTGCCTCGATCAGAATTCTTTTATCGTCAAATCTGTAGCGCTGCATAAACCTGCTCCGCTAACTGCCCCATCCACGGTCACAGATTAAACAGACATGGTTAACCGAAGCTTAAGCCACGAAAAACCGTCCGTTCAACCGACACCCCACACCGGACAGACGCCTGTTCCAACAAATTTCCCGCACGTAACTGCGGGACCCTAATTAAAAAATAACTTAAACATAAACATCAAACTCTTGCCTCCAAGGACAAGATTAGGTCAAATTCTTAGTATATTTTCCGCGAAAACCAAGAAGAAAATTTCTGCGCGGTTTATTTTATTATATTCTTTCATTCGGATGAGGCCATTATGTCGTTCTTTCGCAGATATATCGATTGGTCCTTTACTTACGTCCGGCTGGCCGGGCTCGGGCTGCTCATCGGCGGAAGCGTCATGGGCGGCTATCTCTATACGCTGCAATATAAGGGCAATATCCACGCCATCGTCGTCGGGCAGGCCTATCGCTCCAACCAGCCCGACCCCGCGCGCATCGCTTCAATGCAGAAGCTTTACGGCATAAAGACGATCATCAATCTGCGCGGCGCCGAACCCGGATCGAAATGGTACGATGAGGAGATCGCCGCCGCGAAGACGCTCGGCATCAGCCACACCGATTTCGCAATGTCATCCAGCAAGCAACTCAATCCTGCACAGACCAGACAGTTGATCGCGCTGATGCAGAATGCGGAAAAGCCGGTGCTCATCCATTGCAAATCGGGCTCCGACCGCACGGGGCTTGCTGCCGCGCTCTATGTGGCGGCAATCGCCAAGGGCAGCGAGAGCAAGGCCGAACGGCAATTGTCCATCGCCTACGGGCATTTCGGTTTTCCGCTGAGCCCAACCTATGCGATGGAAAAGACATTCGAGGCTATCGAAGCCGAACTCGGTTATACCGGCTCCTGACCCTGCCGCTCCACGAACGCAAAACGCCGGGGCGAAACCCCGGCGTTTTCTGTTTATTTGAACCGCGCATCCCATCCGAAAACCGTTTCACAGTTTTCGGGATGCGCTCTCTTTCAGGCAACGACCTTATTCGAGGCCGACGATCTTGCCGCCATCCCACTTGAAGATGTCGAAGCTCGGCGAGCTGAGGTCGCCGCTGGCGCCGTAGGTCAGCGTGCCGATAGCCGTTTCGATCGGCTTGCCGTCATGCAGAGCCTTGGCGACGGCAGCCGAGTCATCGGCAGAGCCGGCGCGTTCGATGCCAGCCTTGATGACTTCCACGGCGGCATAGGCGTTCATGGTGAAGGCTTCAGCCGGGATGTTCTTGGCCTTCAGTGCCTCGATGGCATCCTTGGAGGCCGGGTTCTTGGTGGCGTCCTTGGCGTTGGTGAAGAGCGTGCCCTGCGCGTTGGTGCCGCCAATTGCCCAATATTCGGTGTTGGACAGGCCTTCGCCGCCGAGAACCAGAGCCTGGAGACCGGCGTCGTGCAGCTGGCGCGACAGGAGACCGCCTTCGGCATGGTAGCCGCCGAAATAGACCACTTCGGCACCGGCAGACTTCAGCTTGGTGACGAGCGCGGAGAAATCCTTGTCGCCCGGCGTGACGGAATCATAATGCACTTCCGTGACGCCGCCCTTGTTGATCGCCGCCTTGAAAGCGTCGGCCAGACCCTTGCCATAGGCGCCCTTGTCGTGGATCACGGCGACCTTCTTGTCCTTCAGGTTCTTCAGGACGTAATCGGCCATGACTTCGGCCTGCTGGTCGTCGCGGCCGCAGGTGCGGAACACGTTTTCCAGATTGCGCGCGGTCAGGTCCGGGCCGGTGGCGGTCGGGGTGACCATCAGGACGTTGTTTTCCGCGAAAACGTCGGAAACCGGAATGGCGACGCCGGTCGTGACCGGGCCGACAACGAACTTGATGCCGTCGCCGACGATCTGGTTGGCGGCGGAAACGCCCTGCTTCGGTTCACCGGCATCGTCGGCAAACTTCAGAACGACTTTCTCGCCCTTGATGCCGCCAGCCTTGTTGATGACTTCGACGGCGGTTTCCGCGCCCTTCTTCACCTGGTCGCCGAAAGCGGCGACAGGACCCGTCAGCGGTGCAACGACGCCGATGGTGATGTCTGCATAGGCGGCGCTGGCAAAGCCGAGTGTAGCTGCGAAAGCCACGCTGGACAGAAGTTTCAGGTTCATTCTTTTTCTCCTTTGGTGGGGCGGCGTCCTCCGACGGCCCCGAGACAACCCTTGCCGGTCAAATCTCAGCGCATCCGCGCTGCCGAATTGCCGGGCCCTCCCTTTTGTTCATCGCATGATCTCAAAGGGGTGATCCAGAGCGCCAGACGCTCCAAATCATATGCATCAACGCGCATCTTGCCCGAAAACCGTTTCACACTTTTCGGGATGCGCTTCAAAGCACGCCACACCGCTGCCTCGAAGAGGCCGGAGCCATAATATTATCCGAAATAGCATCCGCCCTTTCGGAATCATGCTCCGGAACGGGAGCGAGCTTTCATGATGTAATAAGAATGCATTTCCGGCTTCCGATTGCAAGGGGCCAAGTACCCGCAAATACAACGAAAAACCGCCTCCTCCTAACTGGCTCCTCCCTCCTTCTTCCATGATGGTGATCTCTTCGCAAAAAAGGCCGCGATCCCTTCCGCGGCCTCCGGTGTCTCCCATGTGTCGGCAAGGCGGGTGAGCGTCATGTCGATCACCGCTTCGTCGATCGGCGCGCCCAGCGCATGGACCAGCCGCTTGGATGCGGCAACGGCTGCGGGCGCGGTGGCGAAATAGGGTTTGATCTCCGCCTCCACCGCCGCATCAAGACGCTCCGCCTCGACCACATCGTGCAACAGCCCGATGCGCCGCCCCTCCTCGGCATCGAACAGCCGCGCCGAGGTGAATGTGCGCAGCGCATTGGCCTGGCCGATACGCGCCACCACATAGGGGCTGATGGTGGCCGGTATCAGGCCAAGCTTCGTCTCCGTCAGCCCGAAGCGCGCGCCGGAAATACTGATTGCCGCATCGCACACGCTGATGAGGCCGACGCCGCCGCCATAGGCCTGCCCGTTGATGCGACCGATCAACGGCTTCGGCAGGTCGCGCAGCGCTTTCAGCATGAGGGCAAGCTTGCGCGCCTCCTCGATGCGCTGCGTGCGCGTCGCCTTGACCTGCTCCTGCATCCAGCCAAGGTCGCCGCCCGCGCAAAAGCTCGCGCCCGCGCCGGTCAGGATCACGATGCGCACGGCTTCATTATCCGCCAGATGCAGCGCTGCCGTCGTCAGCTCATCGATCATCAGGCCGGACAAGGCATTATGCTGGTCGGGCCGGTTGAGCGTCAGCGTCGCGACGCCGCGCTGATCGACAGCGATTTGAAGCGTCTCGAATTCCTTCATGCGGCTTTATCCTGACGCAGGCTTTGCGCGAACAAGGAAGCCTGCTTCAGCTTGTCCAGATCAAGGCCGGTTTCAAACCCTGATCCATGCAGCATTTCGACCACGGCAACCGTATCGACATTGCCCCTCGCGCCCGGCGCAAAGGGACAGCCGCCAAGACCGCCAACCGATGCATCGAACACGCGCAGGCCTTTTTCCAGACTGACGCGGATATTGTCGAGCGCCCGCCCGCCAGTGTCGTGATAATGACCGGCAAGGCTGTGCGCCGGTGCGATGGCCAGCACCGCATCGAGCATGGCGGCCACCTTGTCCGGCGTGCCGCGTCCGATCGTGTCGCCAAGGCTCACCTCGTGACAGCCGAGCGAAAAGAGCTGCTCGGTCACATCGGCAACCGCCTGCGGGGCCACCGGCCCGTCATAGGGGCATTCGACCACGCAGCTTACATAGCCGCGAATGGCCAGGCCGTCATTGATGGCGGCACCGATGACCGGAGAGAGGCGCTCGATGCTCTCCGCGATTGAGCAGTTGATATTGGCCTTTGAAAAACCTTCCGAGGCGGAAATGAAAACCGCAATCTCATCGACATTGGCGGCAGCAGCACCCTCATAGCCCTTCATGTTGGGCACCAGCGCCGAATAACGCACGCTGTCGGCGCGCCTGATCCCGGCCATCACTTCCGTGCTGTCGGCCAGTTGCGGCACCCATTTGGGGCTGACGAAGCTTGTCGCCTCAATGCGCGAATAGCCGCAATCGGACAGGCGGTCGATCAGCGCGATCTTGTCGGCTGTCGGCACAAACCGCTTCTCATTCTGCAGGCCATCACGCGCAGCCATTTCAACGATTTCCACGTGTTCAGCCATGTTGCTCCTCCAATTCGACCAGCAATGCACCTTCACTGACCTGATCGCCCGCCGCAACGGTTACGGATGCGATCTTGCCGTCGCGCGGCGCGGTCAGTGACAGTTCCATCTTCATCGCCTCCATCGTCACCAGCGGATCGCCCTTGGCGACGCTTGCACCTTCCACGACGGAAACCAGCGCTACCCGCCCCGGCATCGGCGACAGGATGCGGCTTTCGCTCGAAGCATCCTCTTCCGCGCCTATCGACTGCACATGATGAAATATGGTGTCCCGGCCCTCGAATTGCACCGTCACATCATGCCTGATGCGCGAGACCGAGGCCTCCCTCATGCGGCCATCGACAGCAAAACGAACCAGCCCGTTTTCATGGGCGCGGATTTCCAGTTCGCCGAAGGCGAAGCCAAAATGTCCGCCGCCTCTGGCCGTAAAGCTGACCATGCGGCGCTCGCCGTGATGATCGAGCAGAACCGAGCGCGATGCCTCGCCCCAAAGCCGGAACCCGCGCAGGTTCGTCCATGGATCACGTGGGGGATCACCTTCTTGCGGCGCATCCAAAAGGTCGAGCGCACCAAGCGCGGCCAGCGCAAAGGCAATATCCGAAGGCGGCTCAGCGGTGAAAAGCGCCGCCGCCTCGCGCCCGATCAGGCCCGTATCGACATCGCCGGTGCGGAAAGCTTCGAGCTTGCAAAGCGCCGAGAGGAATTGGCGATTGGTGACGAGGCCGGCAATCCGGGTCTTGTTTAGTGCCGCATCAAGCCGGTTCAGCGCCTCATCGCGCGTTGCGCCATGGGCGATGATCTTTGCGATCATCGGATCATAGAACGGCGTGATCGTATCGCCGGTTCGCACACCCGAATCGACACGGGCATTTTCAGGCGGTGCGAACAGAGCGAGCTTGCCGGTGGCAGGCAGAAAATCACGCGCCGGGTCTTCCGCGTAAAGCCGCGCCTCGAAGGCCCAGCCGTTTATGGAAAGTTCGTCCTGACGTTTCGGCAGCGCCTCGCCGGAAGCCACACGCAATTGCCATTCCACCAGATCAAGCCCTGTGATGGCTTCCGTCACCGGATGCTCCACTTGCAGGCGCGTGTTCATTTCCATGAAGAAGAAGCGGTCCGGTCGCAGCCCTTCCGATACATCGGCGATGAACTCCACCGTGCCCGCACCGCAATAACCGATGGCGAGCGCGGCCTTCACCGCCGCTTCGCCCATGGCGGCGCGCATTTCCGGCGTCATGCCGGGTGCAGGCGCCTCCTCTATCACCTTTTGGTGGCGGCGTTGCAGCGAGCAATCACGCTCGAACAGATGCACGGCATTGCCGTGGCTGTCGCCAAAGACCTGCACCTCGATATGGCGCGGCTTCGCCATGTATTTTTCGACCAGCACGGCGCCGTCGCCAAAAGAGGCTTCCGCCTCGCGCCGCGCACTGGCGAGTGCTGCCGCGAAATCGTCTGGCTGATCGACACGGCGCATGCCCTTGCCGCCGCCGCCCGCGCGCGCCTTGATGAGCACCGGATAGGTGATGCGGTCGGCCTCGCTTTTGAGGAAGGCGCCATCCTGATTGTCGCCATGATAGCCCGGAACGACAGGCACGCCTGCCTTTTCCATCAGCGCCTTGGCGGCATCCTTCAGCCCCATGGCGCGAATGGCGCTGGCCGATGGGCCGATGAAGACAAGCCCGGCGGCTTCAACCGCATCCACAAAGCGCGCATTTTCGGACAGGAAACCATAGCCCGGATGGATGGCCTCAGCGCCGGTTTGCCTTGCGGACTTGATGATCGCCTCGACATTCAGATAGCTCTGCGCGGAAATGGCAGGGCCGACCCGCACCGCCTCGTCAGCCATCTCGACATGCAGCGCACCGGCATCCGCATCGGAATAAATCGCAACCGTTGCAATGCCCAGTTTGCGCGCCGTCCGGATGACCCGACAGGCAATTTCTCCGCGATTGGCAATCAGTATTTTGCTAAACATGTGATTGCCTCACATTCTAAACAGGCCGAAACGCGTCGGCTCGACCGGCGCGTTCAGCGTGGCGGAAAGCGACAGGCCCAGCACTTCGCGGCTCTTGCGCGGATCGACGATGCCGTCATCCCAGAGCCGCGCCGAGGCATAGAGCGGGTGGCTCTGGCGCTCGAACATCTCCAGCGTCGGGCGCTTGAATTCCGCTTCCTCCTCCGCCGACCATGTGCCGCCCGTGCGCTCGATCCCGTCGCGCCTGACGGTTGCAAGCACGCCTGCCGCCTGTTCGCCGCCCATCACCGCGATACGGCTGTTCGGCCATGTCCACAGGAAGCGCGGCGAATAGGCCCGCCCCGCCATGCCGTAATTGCCCGCGCCATAGGATGCGCCGATCAGCATGGTGATCTTCGGCACATTGGCGGTTGCCACCGCCGTCACCAGCTTGGCGCCATTCTTCGCGATGCCTTCGGCCTCGTATTTGCGCCCGACCATGAAGCCGGTAATGTTTTGCAAGAACACCAGTGGAATATTGCGCTGGCAGCAAAGTTCGATGAAATGCGCGCCCTTCAGCGCTGCTTCCGAAAACAGCACGCCATTATTGGCAATGATGCCGACCGGCATGCCATAGACGCTGGCGAAACCGCACACCAGAGTGGTGCCGTAGCGCGCCTTGAATTCATCGAAATCCGAACCGTCGACCAGCCGTGCGACCACCTCGCGCACATCATAGGGAATGCGCGTATCGGCGGAAACGACGCCCAGAAGCTCCTCCGGGTCGTAAAGCGGGGCAGCGCCATCGCCGCGCGAAATGAAGCCGCGCTTCTCGCTGTTGAGATTGGCGGCAATGGCGCGCGCGATCTGCAAGGCATGGGCGTCATCATTGGCCAGATGATCGGCGACACCGGAAAGCCGCGTGTGCACATCGCCGCCGCCGAGATCTTCCGCGCTCACCACCTCGCCGGTTGCAGCCTTGACCAGGGGCGGGCCTGCCAGAAAGATCGTGCCCTGACCGCGCACGATCACCGTTTCGTCGCTCATGGCGGGCACATAGGCACCGCCTGCCGTGCATGAACCCATGACCACGGCGACCTGTGGAATGCCCGCCGCCGACATCTGCGCCTGATTATAGAAGATGCGCCCGAAATGGTCGCGATCAGGGAAAACTTCGTCCTGATTGGGCAGGTTGGCCCCGCCGGAATCGACCAGATAAATGCAGGGCAGACGGTTTTCGCCCGCGATTTCCTGCGCACGCAGGTGCTTTTTCACCGTCACCGGATAATAGGTGCCGCCCTTCACCGTCGCATCGTTGCAGACGATCATGCAGTCGCGGCCCGACACGCGCCCAATTCCGGTGATGATGCCAGCCGAAGGAGCCGCCCCGTCATACATGCCATGCGCCGCCGTCAGCCCCACTTCGAGAAAGGGAGAACCCGGGTCGAGCAATTGCGCCACGCGCTCACGGGGCAGCAGTTTTCCGCGCGAAACATGGCGTTCGCGGGCTTTCTCGCCGCCGCCGTCGATCGCAATGCGCGAGGCTTCCGCCACCACGTCGATTGCCGCAAGCATCGCCTTGCGGTTGGCCTCGAAGCTGGCGCTTCGGGTGGAAATTTCGGATTTGAGAACCGCCATCAACGGGTCTCCTGAAACAGTTCCCGCCCGATCAGCATGCGCCGGATTTCCGATGTGCCTGCGCCGATTTCATAAAGCTTGGCATCGCGCAGCAGGCGTCCGGTGGGATAATCGTTGATATAGCCATTGCCGCCCAGCGCCTGGATCGCCTGCAAGGCCATCTGCGTGGCGTTTTCCGCCGTATAGAGGATGCAGCCCGCCGCATCCTTGCGCGAGGTCTCGCCCCGGTCGCAGGCAGCCGCCACCGCATAGGTATAGGCGCGTGAGGCGTTGAAGGTCACATACATGTCGGCAAGCTTGCCCTGCATGAGCTGGAATTCGCCGATCGGCTGGTCGAACTGCTTGCGCTCATGCACATAGGGCACCACGACATCGAGACACGCCGCCATGATGCCGAGCGGCCCGCCCGCCAGCACCACGCGCTCATAATCAAGGCCCGACATCAGCACATTGACGCCCTTGCCCTCGACCCCCAGCAGGTTTTCGGCAGGCACTTCGCAATCCTCGAACACCAGTTCGCAGGTGTTGGAGCCGCGCATGCCGAGCTTGTCGAGCTTTTGCGCGGTCGAAAAGCCCTTGAAGGTTTTTTCGACGATGAAGGCGCTGATCCCGCGCGGGCCTGCCGACGGATCGGTCTTGGCATAGACCACCAGCACATCGGCATCGGGGCCGTTGGTGATCCACATCTTGTTGCCGTTGAGAATATAACGCTCGCCGCGCTTTTCGGCGTGAAGCTTCATCGAAACGACGTCGGAACCGGCTCCCGGTTCGGACATGGCCAGCGCGCCGACATGCTCGCCGGAAATGAGCTTCGGCAGATATTTCTCGCGCTGTCCGGGCGAGCCGTTGCGGGTGATCTGGTTGACGCAGAGATTGGAATGCGCGCCGTAGCTGAGGCCGATGGAAGCGGAAGCACGGCTGATTTCTTCCATCGCGATGCAATGGGCAACATAGCCCATGCCGGCGCCGCCATAGTCTTCAGGCGCGGTGATGCCAAGCACGCCAAGCTCACCCAGTTCACGCCACAGATGCATGGGAAATTGATTGTTGCGGTCGGTTTCAGCGGCCAGCGGCGCAATGCGGCTTTCCGCAAAACGGCGCACCGTATCGCGAAGGGCTTCGATCTCCTCGCCAAGACCGAAATTCATGCCCCCCCAATTTTGGCCCGATGCAAACATACTCGTCCTCCACAAGTTCTGCCCGGCGACCATCCTCTGCAGGATGGCTTATGTTGAAGGCAGAGTGTCCCGTGGCGGTCAAATAGGCAATGGCCTTGCGTGGCGTTCTGTGGCTATTTATTGCCGGATAACGAAATTTTGTTGCGCTCGCTACCCGGCCATTCCAAACAGTTGCAGGATGGTCAAATCAGTCCTGATGAAGCTCGGCAATGTCGTGATAGAGCTCCAGGGCTTCCGGATTGGCCAGCGCCTCGCGGTTCTTCACCTCGCGTCCATGCACGATGTCGCGCACGGCCAGCTCCACGATCTTTCCCGACTTGGTGCGCGGAATATCGCGGACGGCGACGATTTTCGCCGGGACATGGCGCGGCGTGGCGCCGGTACGGATTTTCGCCTTGATGCGGGCCTTGAGATCGTCGTCCAGCGCGACACCTTCGGCAAGCCGCACGAACAGCACCACCCGCACATCCTTGTCCCAGTCCTGCCCGATGCAGAGCGCCTCCGCGACTTCCGGCATCTGCTCGACCTGATTGTAGATCTCCGCTGTACCGATGCGCACGCCGCCGGGGTTCAGCGTCGCATCCGAACGGCCATGGATGACGATACCGTCATGCCCGGTCCATTCGGCAAAATCGCCGTGGCACCAGATATTGTCGAAACGCTCGAAATAGGCGGCCTGATATTTCGCGCCCTCCGGATCGTTCCAGAATTCCAGCGGCATGCAGGGAAAGGCTTTCGTGCAAACCAGTTCGCCCTTCTCGCCCCGCACCGGCTTGCCATCGTCGTTCCAGACATCGACCGCCATGCCAAGGCCCGGGCCCTGGATTTCGCCGAGCCACACCGGTTCCGTGGGGACGCCGAGCACGAAGCAGGACACGATATCGGTGCCGCCGGAAATGGAGGCAAGATGCACGTCGCTCTTGATCGCGTCATAGACGAAGGCAAAGCCTTCCGGCGACAGCGGCGAACCCGTGGACGAAATGGTGCGCAGCGCCGACAGATCATGCGTCTCACCGGGCTTCAGCCCGGCTTTCAGCACGGCATCGATGAATTTCGCCGACGTGCCGAAATAGGTCATGCCCTCGGCGGCGGCATAGTCGAACAGAACATTGCCATCGGGATAGAAGGGCGAACCGTCATAGAGCAGCAGCGTTGCGCCGGAAGCGATGCCCGAAGCCAGCCAGTTCCACATCATCCAGCCGCAGGTGGTGAAGTAGAAGAAGCGGTCATCCTCGCGCAAATCCGCGTGAAGGCGGTGTTCCTTCAGATGCTGCAACAGCACGCCGCCCGCCCGATGCACGATGCATTTCGGAATGCCCGTCGTGCCGGAGGAAAACAGGATATAAAGCGGATGATCGAAGAGCAGCCGGGTGAACTCCACGGCTCTGGCCCGGAATGGCTCAAGGGCCGCATCGAGCGCAATGCCCTTTTCCGCCCTCTCAGCCACGGCTTCCGCTTCGCCCAGATAGGTGACGATGACGGCCCGCTTCAGCCCCGGCAGTTTTGCGGTCACTTCGGCAACCTTGCCGGCCACGTCGATGCGCTTGCCGTTATACCAGTAGCCGTCGCAGGCGAAGAAAAGCTTCGGCTCGATCTGGCCGAAACGGTCGAGCACGCCCTGCACGCCGAAATCCGGCGAACAGGAAGACCAGACCGCGCCGATGGACGAAGCGGCCAGCATGAGGGCAACCGCCTCCGGCATGTTGGGCATCATGCCCGCGACACGGTCGCCGGGCTCAACACCCTCCGCCAGCATGAACTGCTGCAATCTGGACACCAGCGCATGAAGATCGTCCCAACTCAGGCGCCGTTCGACCTTGTCCTCACCGCGAAAGACGATGGCTTCTCCGTCGCCCTCATGGCGCAACAGGTTTTCCGCGAAATTGAGCCGCGCCTGCGGAAAGAACCTTGCCTCGCGCATATGGCCCTTGTCGACAAGGGCCGTATTGCCGCGCTCGCCGACGACCTCGCAGAAATCCCACACAAGCTGCCAGAAACCGGCGCGATCCTCGACAGACCAGCGATGCAGCGCGGCATAATCCGGCAGGCTCAGGCCCGTGCGCTGTTCGGCGCGAATGCGGAACTGCTCCAGATTGCTGGCGGCGATGCGCCCCGCATCCGGCTGCCACAGGGGGCGGTCATGCGAAAGCTGCGTGGGGACTGCGTTGGTGCTCATCATTCCTCCCAGAACCATGCGGAGCAGATCCTCTCCCGATCAACTCCGTCACGGATTTCTAGAAGAGAGTTTCCGATCCGTCCATGCTTTTCCCATGGGCTGACGATCAAGGGCGCAAGAAGAGGCATCTGCAACGCATCATTGCCGCATGAGCAGCGACTGTCTTGCCATGCAAAAAAGCGTGGCCTATTTAAAGCCAGCGCCGGAGTGCAGTTCCTGCCTTTGGCGCAAGAAAGATATCCAGTTCTCAGGGCGGGGTGAAACTCCCCACCGGCGGTAACGGGTCAAGGACCCGAAGCCCGCGAGCGCCTGTCACGGCAAATGTGTCAGGGTCAGCAGATTCGGTGCAATTCCGAAGCCGACGGTCATAGTCCGGATGAAAGAGAACGAGGTTGGAAGCATGCGCGTGCCGGACGGCTTGCCGTCTTCATTGTGTTGTTTTTCTTCCCGTACCCTGAGGTGACAGGCTTGCCAGGGCAAGTTCCGCCGAAACCGGAACGCGCCCTATCGTTTTGCCGCATCTTTGCGTCGCCAGATGTTTTCATTTGGCTGCAAAATGCTCCGAAGGAAGAAACCGTTGAGCCAACTTGCCTCTGCCCCAACTTTAAAACCGACCGTGCGCGGCGCAGCGCTGATGGTCGCGGCCTGTTCGGCCTATGCCGCAGTCAACGTCGCCACCCAATGGGCGGGAACACGTACCGGCATTCCATCCGTCATCATCGCCTTCTGGCAATATGTGATCGCGCTGGTGCTGACACTGCCCATGCTCATTCGCGATGGCGCGGGAGCCCTGCGCACCAGCCGCTTCGGCCTTCATGTCATGCGCGTCGCGCTGGCCGCAGCCGGCGTGCAGGTGTGGATCTACGCGCTTACCCATGTGCCGATCTGGCAGGTGGTCGCCCTTTCCATGACCTCGCCGTTCTTCGTCATCCTTTGCGCGCGGCTGTTTCTGCGGGAAAAGGTCACGCCGGCGCGGCTGCTCACCACATTCGCCGGCTTTGTCGGCGCGCTGGTCATCATCGCGCCCTGGTCGGATTCCTATACGGTCTATTCGCTGCTGCCGGTCCTCGCCGCCGCACTGTGGGCGGGCTATTCGGTGATGACCAAATATCTGACCCGTTTTGAAAGGCCCGCCAGCATTTCGGCCTATATGCTGGTGCTGCTCACCCCCATCAATGCAGCGCTTTGGCTCGCATCCGGCCTCAGCATGACGGCAATCGCCGCGCCGAACGTCGAAATCTGGTCGATATTGATCGTCATCGGAGCTTTCACTGCCCTGGCGCAATATTTCCAGATTGCAGCCTATTCGATCGCGG
Organism: Brucella sp. RRSP16; assembly: GCF_052246815.1. NCBI lineage: Bacteria > Pseudomonadati > Pseudomonadota > Alphaproteobacteria > Hyphomicrobiales > Brucellaceae > Brucella > Brucella sp. RRSP16. The sequence goes on along the minus strand of NZ_JBQQAM010000005.1, from coordinate 276,669 downwards.
ATGCGGTTTATCTGCAGCCGTTCGACGATCTGAGACTACCGATCAATGTGATTTTCGGCTGGATCGTTTTTGCCGCCGCGCCGGGCATCAACTTCTGGCCGGGGGCCGCGCTGATCGTCGGCGCATCGCTTTATCTGATGCGGCAGGACAGCGGCACGACGCGCACGGCCTGACGGAGCCGGTGGCACGCCTGCCTATCGGACGACAGGCAGGCAGTCTTGCGTGGCTTCGGCAGAGCCGCGCTCATATCCGCCGACCCAAACATCGAGCCTTTTCACCAGCCAGCGGTGGAGCGGATTCTCGAACAGGTGATAGGCAGCAGCCGCGGTCAACACGCTGGCGACAGCAGCCCCACAGATGACCAGAACCGCGCCCGCCGTCGTCTCGCTCCACCGCTCCGGCGCCATTCGGAAAAACATCATCCCGACCAGCGGATGCAGGATGAAGATGCCAAAGCTGTAACGGGAGAGGCTTGCCAGCCGGCGCCATTGCAGCGGCGTATAAATCCCCTGACTGGATGCGAGATAGAGCACATAGACGCCCGTATAAATGAATGCCAGCCGCAAGGGACCTTCCAGTGTGTGGGGTTCGCCCGGGCCGTTTTCCGGGTGGCAGAACAGAAAGACGGCGAGGCAGCCGGCAAGCAGGCTTTTGACGACCGCCCCCGGCATGGCCGGATGTTCCCTGCGGGCAAGCCACATTCCGAACAGAAAGGAAGGCAAGGCCCGGAAGACGCCCACATTGGACAGCTGAATGCGGGTAAGCGACAGGACGCCGAGCTTTTGCGCCAGATATTCGCCTGCCACAGTCGCAACAATGACGCCCACCAGGACCCAGCTCCCGAAACGGCGGCACACCATGTCGAATAGCGGGAAAGCCAGATACATGGCCAGAAGCGCGCTCAGCGACCAGCTGACATAATTGTAGGAGGAGGTGTGGCCCAATCCCCAATTGTGGACCAGCAGCAACTGTGCCAGCCCGTCGCGCCAGCTTGTACTGTGCTCGCCCAGAGGGTGCAGGATTCCCGCCGCCGCGAGGGCGGATAGCAGCGCGAAACAGGAAAAGGCAACCACGTGCAGCGGATAAATCCGCGCCAGCCGCTTGCCGACGAAAGCCACATAACGGGGCCAGCTCCAAAGATAATTCCGCCGCCGCGCCAGAAAGAGCCCGGAAACGATAAAGAAGACATCTGTAAAATAAGAAAAGGCTAATATAAATTCATTCAATGTTTCATTCTTCACCGGAATTCGGAAGGAAAAATGAAAGACGGCGATCCCTATACACAATAGAAACCGCAATCCATCGAAATCAGGAAGCCTGCTCATTCACAAAAGCCATGAAAATTACTTTTACGAAACTCTACTTACCAATTTTTTGGGAGTTGTCGAGCATGGCCGTCCGGGAAAGCCGGTCGAATGTCGCGCGGTTTTCCGGCGCGAAACATTGCTGGTTCGATGACAGCTGTCGCGATGATCGAACTGGTCTGTGACTGGCTTGTCGGGAAGGAAAATTTGGTGGAGCCAAGCGGGATCGAACCGCTGACCTCCTGCATGCCATGCAGGCGCTCTCCCAGCTGAGCTATGGCCCCATCAGACCTCTTTCGAGGTGGGCCAGGCAGGACTTGCTGCCCGGTGTGGCGGCTTATTAAATGGCGTTCGCGAGAAGATCAAGAGCTAAATCGCAACTCTTTTCACATCTGCCAAAAATAATTCACAGATCGCGGCGGTATTCATGCAAGAGGCGCCCAAAACGAAACGAGGCGACCCGAAGGCCGCCTCGCAAAAGCATCATGTCCGGACCGGCTGAATGGATCAGCCTTCTTCGTCGTCGCCGCCGACGCCGCCACCGAGAATGCCCGACATGTCGTCGTCCTCGTCTTCCTCTTCTTCGAGGAAGGTGTCGTCATCGTCGTCGCCCAGATCGACATCGTCGTCGTCGATATCCGGCAGATCGTCGCCGCCGCCCTTGGTTTCGTCGTCGGCGTCCTCGAGCGAGACGAAATCCGGCTTTTCCAGTGCCGTATCCAGTTCTTCCTCTTCGGTTTCCTCTTCAACGACACGGCTTTCAAGCGTGGAGTCGAAATAGGACCGCGGATAGGAAATGCCGGTGTAAGGCGAAACGATCGGATCACGATTGAGATCGTAAAATTTCTTGCCCGTTTCCGGGTCGATACGCTTGGTACCAAGTTCAGCTTTTGCCACGTCTAGCCTCGTTAATTTGCACGGGGACACAAATTCATATTATCGCGCCGGGATGCCTGCCTCGAAGCATACAGCCCATCACCATGCTGCTCACTGAACCATATGGCAAGGGGCAAGTCTCAAGCGCGTTTACAGTGTTGTCCGGTGCATAAACGCAATTTGGCGCGTTTGTCAAAGCCAAACGCACGCGCATATGCAGACTCTTCCGCCTCCGTGTCGCCTGCGCCGCGTATTCGCGGATGACCACACAATATTACTATGCTAGGGAAGCCCCGCTTATCTCTCAATCCCGGCGCGAGATCGCGCCAAAATGTGACTGTGAAAAATCCATGTCCCATTCTGCATCCCCGAAACCAGCAACCGCCCGCCGCTCGGAGGCACTCACGGGCGAAATCCGCATTCCGGGCGACAAGTCCATCTCGCATCGCTCCTTCATGTTTGGCGGTCTCGCATCGGGCGAAACCCGCATCACCGGCCTTCTGGAAGGCGAGGACGTCATCAATACAGGCCGCGCCATGCAGGCCATGGGCGCGAAAATCCGTAAGGATGGCGATGTCTGGATCATCAACGGCGTCGGCAATGGCTGCCTGTTGCAGCCCGAAGCAGCGCTCGATTTCGGCAATGCCGGAACCGGCGCGCGCCTCACCATGGGCCTTGTCGGCACCTATGACATGAAGACCTCCTTTATCGGCGACGCCTCGCTGTCGAAGCGCCCGATGGGCCGCGTGCTGAACCCGTTGCGCGAAATGGGCGTTCAGGTGGAAGCAGCCGATGGCGACCGCATGCCGCTGACGCTGATCGGCCCGAAGACGGCCAATCCGATCACCTATCGCGTGCCGATGGCCTCCGCGCAGGTAAAATCCGCCGTGCTGCTCGCCGGTCTCAACACGCCGGGCGTCACCACGGTCATTGAGCCGGTCATGACCCGCGACCACACCGAAAAGATGCTGCAGGGCTTTGGCGCCGACCTCACGGTCGAGACCGACAAGGAGGGCGTGCGCCATATCCGCATCACCGGCCAGGGCAAGCTTGTCGGCCAGACCATCGACGTGCCGGGCGATCCGTCCTCGACTGCTTTCCCGCTCGTTGCGGCCCTCCTGGTGGACGGTTCCGACGTCACCATCCGCAACGTGCTGATGAATCCGACCCGTACCGGCCTCATCCTCACCTTGCAGGAAATGGGCGCCGATATCGAAGTGCTCAATGCCCGTCTTGCTGGCGGCGAGGATGTCGCCGATCTGCGCGTCAGGGCCTCGAAGCTCAAGGGCGTCGTCGTTCCGCCGGAACGCGCGCCGTCGATGATCGACGAATATCCGGTCCTGGCGATTGCCGCCTCCTTCGCGGACGGCGAAACCGTGATGGACGGGCTCGACGAACTGCGTGTCAAGGAATCGGATCGTCTGACAGCGGTCGCACGCGGCCTTGAAGCCAATGGCGTTGATTGCACCGAAGGCGAGATGTCGCTGACGGTTCGCGGCCGTCCCGACGGCAAGGGACTGGGCGGCGGCACGGTTGCAACCCATCTCGATCACCGCATCGCGATGAGCTTCCTCGTGATGGGCCTTGCGTCGGAAAAGCCGGTGACGGTTGACGACAGCAACATGATCGCGACGTCCTTCCCCGAATTCATGGACATGATGCCGGGACTGGGCGCGAAGATCGAGCTGAGCAACGCGCAATGACGCCGTTTATCGTCGCTATCGACGGACCGGCCGCTTCGGGCAAGGGAACCCTTGCCCGGCGCATCGCCATTCACTACGGCATGCCGCATCTGGATACGGGGCTGACCTATCGCGCCGTCGCCAAGGCGCTTCTCGACAAGGGCCTGCCGCTCGACGACGAGGCGGTGGCGGCTGAGGCAGCACGCAATCTCGACCTGCGCGAGATGGACAAGGCCGTCCTTTCCGCCCACACCATCGGCGAGGCGGCCTCCAAGGTCGCCGTCATGCCGAAGGTCAGGCGGGCGCTCGTCGAGGCGCAGCGCAATTTCGCCAATGCCCTGCCCTCGAGCGTGCTTGACGGGCGCGACATCGGCACCGTCGTCTGTCCCGATGCGGCGATAAAGCTCTTCGTCACGGCGTCGCCCGAAGTGCGTGCGGAGCGCCGCCATGAGGAAATCGTGGCGCGCGGCGAGGAGGCCGATCTTGCGGAAATCCTCGCCGATCTCAGGAAGCGCGACGAGCGTGACACGAACCGGATCGATTCTCCCTTGAAGCCCGCGGAAGACGCGCACTTGCTTGATACGAGCGAAATGAGTATAGAAGCGGCATTTCTGGCCGCAAAAAAGCTGATCGATCACGCTTTGGCGCAGCATCGGGGATGAAATCCGGCAGGTTTTAAGGCCTTTTGGATATCATTGTGCCTCGAAACGCTGGATTATCCTGAGTTCGGACCTATATAGGCTGCACTCATACTGAAAAGCCTGACTTCGCGTTCCACGCGCCGGTTGTCTGCAAAGACGGGGCCGAGGTCGGGCACAACGCAACACTAACCCCCGGCGCTGCATCCGATGAATTTTCCGGATGCACCAGGAGTATTCATGTCAGAATTCAATCCATCCCTCGCAGACTTCGAGTCGCTGCTGGCGGAATCCTTTGCCACGAACGACCTTGCTGAAGGTTATGTCGTCAAGGGCCGCATCGTGGCCATTGAAAAGGACATGGCGATCATCGACGCCGGTCTGAAGGTCGAAGGCCGCGTGCCGCTGAAGGAATTCGGCGCAAAGGGCAAAGACGGCTCGCTGAAGCCGGGCGACGAAGTGGAAGTCTACGTCGAGCGCATCGAAAACGCTCTGGGCGAAGCTGTCCTGTCGCGCGAAAAAGCACGCCGTGAAGAAAGCTGGGTCAAGCTCGAGCAGAAGTTCGCCAACGGCGAGCGCGTCGATGGCGTGATCTTCAATCAGGTCAAGGGCGGTTTCACCGTCGACCTCGACGGCGCTGTTGCGTTCCTGCCGCGTTCGCAGGTCGACATCCGTCCGATCCGCGACGTCACCCCGCTCATGCACGTCCCGCAACCGTTCGAAATCCTCAAGATGGACAAGCGTCGCGGCAACATCGTTGTCTCGCGCCGTACCGTTCTTGAAGAAAGCCGTGCGGAACAGCGTTCGGAAATCGTCCAGAACCTTGAAGAAGGTCAGGTCGTTGAAGGCGTCGTCAAGAACATCACCGATTACGGTGCGTTCGTCGACCTCGGCGGCATCGACGGTCTGCTGCACGTGACCGACATGGCATGGCGCCGCGTCAACCATCCGTCGGAAATCCTCACCATCGGCCAGACGGTCAAGGTGCAGATCATCCGCATCAACCAGGAAACCCATCGTATCTCGCTCGGCATGAAGCAGCTCGAGAACGATCCCTGGGATGGCATCGGCGCGAAGTACCCGATCGGCAAGAAGATCACCGGCACCGTCACGAACATCACCGACTACGGTGCGTTCGTCGAAATCGAGCCGGGCATCGAAGGCCTCATCCACGTTTCCGAAATGTCGTGGACCAAGAAGAATGTCCATCCGGGCAAGATTCTTTCCACCACGCAGGAAGTCGAAGTCGTTGTGCTCGAAGTTGATCCGGTCAAGCGCCGTATCTCGCTCGGCCTCAAGCAGACCCTCGACAATCCGTGGACGACCTTTGCCCAGAAGTACCCTGTCGGCACCGTTGTTGAAGGCGAAGTCAAGAACAAGACCGAATTCGGCCTGTTCATCGGCCTCGACGGCGACGTTGACGGCATGGTTCACCTCTCCGACCTCGACTGGAACCGTCCGGGCGAACAGGTCATCGAAGAGTACAACAAGGGTGAAGTCGTCAAGGCTGTCGTTCTCGACGTTGACGTCGAGAAGGAACGCATCTCGCTCGGCATCAAGCAGCTTTCCGGCGACAAGGTCGGCGAAGCAGCAGCTTCGGGCGAACTGCGCAAGAACGCCGTTGTGACCTGCGAAGTGACCGCCGTTACCGACGGTGGCCTGGAAGTCCGTCTCGTCGACCACGATCTGGAAAGCTTCATCAAGCGTTCGGATCTGTCGCGTGACCGCGACGAACAGCGTCCGGAACGCTTCACGGTCGGTCAGAAGGTTGACGCCCGCGTCATCGCCTTCGACAAGAAGACCCGCAAGCTGCAGGTCTCGATCAAGGCGCTCGAAATCGCCGAAGAAAAGGAAGCTGTCGCTCAGTACGGTTCGTCCGACTCCGGCGCTTCGCTCGGCGACATCCTCGGTGCCGCTCTGAAGAAGCAGGAAAAGAACTAATCTTTTCCTCTTTGACCGAACATGGAAAAGCCCGCCTTATGGCGGGCTTTTTCTTTATTGAATGGGGACACGCACATTGGCGGGTAAACGGTCTTGCAGCACCACGTCATAGAGAACGCTGCCAACGCAAATCGAAGCGCAATGCTCGCAGAAGAAAGGCCGGGATGTCACCATCCCGGCCTTTCACACATTTCACTAAAGCCTTTTTATTGTCCGATCGAGCTAGGCAACACTGAGCATATGGATCAGGCCAAGGCTGATGGCGCCGAGAGCCACCAGCGAAAGCACTGCCGTCAGCGTGACGCGGCCACCGGCGGAAGCCACCGAACGGATATCCACGCCGAGGCCAAGGGCCGCCATGGAAACGATGGTGAGGATTGTCGAAGCAGACTGGATACCGGGCAGGATCGATTCCGGTATCAGGTGCAGCGAATGCAGCGCCATCATGCCGAGGAAGCCGAGGATGAACCATGGCACAAGCTGGAAGAAGCCAGGCTTGGCATTCGCGTCCTTGTTTCCGGCAAGTAGCGCCAGAGCCAGAATGACCGGTCCCAGCATCAGCACGCGCACGAGCTTCACCAGCGTGCCAAGCTGCACGCTGATCGTGGCGACCGGGGCGGTGGCGGCCAGCACCTGCGGCACGGCATAGACGGTAAGTCCCGCCAGCACGCCATATTGCGTGTGCGACAGCCCCAGAAGCGGCACCAGAAGCGGCAGGAGCAGCACGACGGCCACGCCCAGAATTGCAGTGAAGGCGATAGAAGCCGCCACGTCCTCGCTTTCCGCACCGATGACCGGAGCGGTTGCGGCGATGGCGGAATTGCCGCAAATGGAATTGCCGCAGGCGACCAGCACGGCCATGCGGTGCGGAAGTTTCAGCAGGCGTCCGATCCCGTAGCTGAGCGTAATCGCCAGCACCACGACGCCGGCAATGCCGAAAATGAGCCCCGAACCCGCAGCCACGACAGCGCTCGCGCTGATGGACGCGCCGAGCAGCACCACGGCGATCTCCAGAAGCAGCTTGGCCGAAAAGCCTATACCCTTGTTGAACTGCGGACCCGGACGCAGGAACGTCCGCACGAGCGTGCCGAGGAGAATGGCGATTACCAGCGCTTCGAGCCAGGCGCGACCCGCATAATGTTCCTCGACCCTCTCAATTCCGATTGCCGCGATTGCAACCGCGACGCTCAGGCCAAGTCCCGGGAGGATGTTCTGGATCTTTGAGTAGGTCATTTTCTGAATACTGCGCTGAAAAGAATTATTTTCCGATCAGATGCCCGATTTTACCTGTTCAATCCATTTCATTATATGTCATATTTCATTCGGTAAAATCGAACGATCATTGCTATGACACTGGAACAGCTACGAATTTTCATTGAAGTTGCCGAGCGCGAACACCTGACGCGAGCCTCGGAAGCCCTGCATCTGACCCCTTCAGCAGTCAGTTCGGCCATCCGGACCATGGAGGATCGCTACGGGGCAACGCTTTTCAACCGCATCGGGCGGCGGATCGAACTGACCGGCGACGGACGCATGTTTCTGGACGAGGCGCGCGCGACGCTGGCCCGCGCCCGTTCCGCCGAGCGAATGCTTTCCGAACTTGGCGGTGGCAAGCGTGGCATTCTTGCCATCCATGCCAGCCAGACCATTGCCAGCTATTGGCTGCCGTCTTTTCTGGCACGGTTTCACAGCGAGTTTCCGCTGATCGATGTGCGGCTGACACTCGGAAATACGGAAAGTGTGACCCAGGCGACAGAGGAAGGCGTTGCCGATATCGGCCTTGTGGAAGGGGCGGTGCAGGCTCCGTCGCTGTCGATCACCAAGGTTGCAAGCGACCAGCTTATTCTCGTGGCGCGTCCCGACCATGACTGGGCCGCGGGCGGGAAACTGACCTGGGACCGGCTTTTCGAGGGGAAATGGATATTGCGAGAGCAGGGATCGGGAACGCGCAGCGTTTTCGAGGATGCCATGCGCGCTTCCGGATACAATCCGGCGCGGCTGCATGTGGCGCTGGAACTGCCCTCGAACGAGGCCATCTGTTCGGCGGTGCGCTCCGGCGATTATGTAACCGCCATATCCGAACTTGTCGCCGCTCCGCATCTGAAAGCCGGAACACTGGTGAAGGCAGGCTTTGCCCTGCCGCAACGCCAGTTTCTCATGCTGCAGCACAATGACCGCTACAGGACGAAAGCGCTTCAGTCTTTCGCCAATTTGCTAAGCGGCGGAGATCAGCGGATCTGACGCAACAATTCCGGCTGCGGGAAGCAGGTGGAGGCCATGCCATTCTTCGCCTGCCACAGGCCAATGGAGCGGCGGGTCTTGAAGCCGGGGAGGCCATCCGGCTTGCCGACATCATAGCCCAGCACCTGCATGCGCTTCTGCATCGCGCCGATATCGGAGCGATACATGGAGCCGACACCGCCCCATGCGTGACTGAAATCGCCCGCGCCATAGGCGATGCGATCACCGACATGGCCGATGAAGAGCGCATAGAGATCGCTCATATTATAGTCCTTGAGCACGTAGAAGTTCGGGCTCACCACGAAGGCCGGGCCATAGCGACCGGCGGGCATGAGCAGGAAGCCCTCGCTCTTCATTTCATTGGCCGGAAATGGCTTGCCATTCACACGCGTGATGCCGAGCTTTGCCCATTCGGCAATCGTCTTGCCCTGATCCGGACCTTCCAGCGAACAGGACACGTTCTGCGGAACGCTGACCTCAAAACCCCAGTCACGCCCCTTCTGCCAGCCATGCAGTTTCAGATAATTGGCGATGGAGGCGAGCGTATCGGGGACCGAATTCCAGATGTCGCGCTTGCCGTCGCCGTCGAAATCGACGGCGTGCTTCAGATAGGAAGTCGGCATGAATTGCGGCTGACCGAGCGCGCCCGCCCATGAGCTTTTCATGGCGCTTTCATCGATATAGCCCCTGGAAGCGATTTCGAGCGCGGCTATCAGTTCCTTGCGGAACATGTCCTTGCGGGTCGCCATAAACGCCTTGGTGCCGAGAACCTCATAGGCATTGTACGGAATCTTGACCGTGCCGAAGCCGGATTCGCGGCCCCAGACGGCAAGCAGGATCGGCCCCGGAACGCCGTATTTCTGTTCGATGCGCTTCAGGAGGCTGGCATATTGGCCATAGCGCGCCTGTCCGCCGCTTGTGACGGCGCTCATCGTCCTGGCATTGAAATATTTGCCAGGCGCACCGAATTCAGCCTGTTTCTGCTCTTTCGGCGTCGAGGGCTTTTCGCCGGGAATCACGAGATCGGGCAGTTTCCAGTTGATCGAGACACCGGCGAAGGCCTGATCGAACACGGCGCGGGACACGCCTGCCGCCTTCGCTTCCGGCCAGAGGTCCTTTTCCAGCCAGCTGCGATACTGGTTTTCAACCTGCGCTTTGGACGGCGCGGCGATGGCGGGAGAAATGGCAAGGCTGGCAACCAGTGCAAGACCAATCTTCAGGCTATGCTTCCAATTTCCCGCTGCCATGCCTTCTCCATTAGTTCTAAAGGGTGGTTCTTGCCCGCAAGGCGGCAGCAAGCGTGCCTTCATCCAGATAATCGAGTTCGCCGCCGACCGGAACGCCGTGGGCGAGCCGTGTCACGCGCACGTCGAAGCTCGAAAGCTGGTCGGTGATGTAATGCGCGGTGGTCTGGCCTTCGACGGTGGCGTTGACTGCCAGAATCACTTCCCTGATTTCACCGGCGGCGACGCGCTCCACCAGTCCTTTGATGTTGAGATCGTCCGGGCCGATGCCATCGAGCGGCGACAGGCGACCGCCCAGAACATGATAGCGCACATTCATCGTACCGGCGCGCTCCAATGCCCAGAGATCGGACACGTCTTCCACCACGATGAGGGTGGCGGGGTCGCGGCGCTCATCGGTGCAGATCGTGCACGGATCGCTTGTGTCGACATTGCCGCAGCACGAACAGATGCGCACCTTTTCGGCGGCCTCCTGCATGGCGCCGCCAAGCGGCACCAGAAGCGCTTCCTTCTTCTTGATGAGATGCAGCGCCGCGCGACGGGCCGAACGCGGCCCAAGCCCCGGCACACGGGCCAGGAGCTGGATGAGACGTTCGATTTCTGGACCGGCTATTCGTTTGGACATTGGCTTAAGGGAGTAAGGGAATAGGGGAATAAGGGAGTAGGGAACGGGATCAAGGGGAGATGCGGCATGGCGGCAGTCAGCCCACCAAAACATACTCCCCTATTCCCTTATTCCCCTACTGCCTTAAAACGGCAGCTTAAACCCCGGAGGGATCGGCAGGCCGGCGGTGAGCGACTGCGTCTTTTCGCCATGGCCGCTTCCAGCTTGGCCTTGGCGTCGTTATGCGCGGCGATGATCAGGTCTTCGAGGATCTCCACCTCTTCTTCCTTCATCAAAGTCGGGTCAATCTTCAGCGCCGACAGGGTGCCCTTGCCCGACAGGGTGATCGTCACCAGCCCGCCGCCGGAAGAGGCCGAGGCCTCCAGATTGGCGATCTCGTCCTGCATGGCCTTCATCTTGGCCTGCAATTCCTTCGCCTGCTTCATCATGCCCATCATGTCACGCATGGGTTTACTCCATCATTCCGTAATTCAGTCGTCTTCAGACAGGGCACCGGGTGTTTCCGGTATTGCATCGAGGTCAATGTCCTCGTCATCATTCTGTTCCGGCACGGCGATGCGCACGTCGGTGATCTTCGCGCCCGGAAAGGCCGCGAGAATGGCGGCAACATCGGGATCGGCGCGGGCGTCGGTCACCAGATTGTCGCGGCGCTCGGTCTCCGCCTCCGAAATGGTCTGCCCCGCCACGTCGCGGGCGACGGTAACGATCCAGCGAATGCCGGTCCAGTTCAGGAGGCGCTGTGAAATGTCGCTCGGCAGCGATTTCGGCGCGTCGTCGGTCAGGCCGATTTCGAGCCGTCCGGGTGCAATGGATGCAAGGCGCACACAGCTCTTGACCAGAATCTTGAACTGCATGTCGCGGTGCTTGTCGGCGAGCGCGACGACATCGTGCAGGCTGTTGACCGGAACGGAAGGTTGCGGCGTGGGCTCCACGAATTGCTGGGGCGCGACCGATGGCTCAACCGGCTGCGGCGGCGTTTCCACGATACGCATGGCCGTGGCCGGACCGCCGGAGGCAGGAGCCATCGAAGACGAGCCAACCGCATCGGCGGCAAAGCGCGCTTCAGGCTGACCGCCGCCGCCATTCGGGCGCGGGCTGCCCGGCTGCGGGCGCGGCGCTGCAACCGAACCATTGTCGAGACCGCGGATCGCTTCGTCCAGCGTCGGCAGATCGGCTGCATGAGCAAGCCGGATCAAAAGCATTTCGGCAGCCTGTACCGGCCTCGCCGCCGTGTCGACCTCCGCAATGCCCTTGAGCAGCATCTGCCAGGTGCGCGACAGCACGCGGACGGAAAGCTTCTGCGCGAATTCGCGGCCGCGCACACGCTCGTCTTCCGACAGCGACACGTCTTCCGCCACATCCGGCGTAAAGCGCAGGCGCGTCACCAGATGGTTGAAATCGGCAAGATCGGTCAGCACCACCGACGGATCGGCGCCCACATCATATTGCGCGCGAAACTCGGTCAGAGCGCCAGCGACATCGCCGCGCATCAGCATCTCGAACAGGTCGATGATACGGGCGCGGTCGGCAAGGCCCAGCATGGAGCGCACGGCTTCCGCCGTGACGGCGCCAGCGCCATGCGCAATGGCCTGATCGAAGATCGACAGCGAATCGCGGGCCGAGCCTTCGCCTGCGCGGGCGATCATGGCGAGCGACGCGTCGTCCACCGCGATCTCTTCCGCTTCCGCGATGCGGCGCAGATGTGCGGCTAGCGTGCCCGATTCGATGCGACGCAGGTCGAAGCGCTGGCAGCGCGACAGGACCGTGATCGGCACTTTTCGGATTTCCGTGGTGGCGAAGATGAACTTGACGTGCGGGGGCGGCTCTTCCAGCGTCTTCAGCAAGCCGTTGAAGGCGGCAGTGGAAAGCATGTGCACTTCGTCGATGATATAGACCTTGTAACGCGCGGAGACCGGGCGGTAACGCACCTGCTCGATGATCTCGCGAATGTCGTCGATGCCGGTATGCGAGGCGGCGTCCATCTCGATCACGTCGACATGGCGGCCTTCCATGATCGCCTGGCAGTTTTCGCCCGGTACGGAAAGGTCGATGGTCGGCTGGTCAACCGTATCGGTCTTGTAGTTGAGCGCGCGCGCCAGAATGCGCGCCGTCGTGGTCTTGCCGACCCCGCGAACGCCGGTGAGCATCCAGGCCTGCGCGATGCGGCCCGTCTCGAACGCGTTTTTGAGCGTGCGGACCATCGGCTCCTGGCCGATGAGATCGTTGAAATTCTGGGGGCGATATTTGCGGGCGAGAACGCGATAGGCCCCATCGGCAGCAAAGCCGGCGGATTTTGTGTCCATGAGCTGCCCTTCCGTTCTTCCTGTTCCGCTTTTTTTCCCAGTCGCCAGTTTGGACCGGACTCATGAGCGACGTCAACCAAAGAGGCTGCCCATCAACAGTCGTCGGCGTCGTGAGAAAGGGTGGGAGGCTGGCACGATGACCCGTGCCGTGGCTCGTTAGGGCTGCTTCCTTCCGGACCTGACCCGGTTGGCGAGTGGCTCGTCCACCACCAACCTCCCGGCTTGCATATCGTCAATTGTGAAGCAAAATGCAAGAAGGGCACCGTGCAAAAAGCAAGCGCCGGGCGAAAAAAACTGATAGAAACCGCTTATGGAACAATTCGAACTCGATAAACGGCTCAATGCCGACACGTTTTTTGTCGCCAAGCTCGGCCTGTGCGAGCTTCGGCTGATGAACGACCGGCGCTGGCCGTGGCTGATCCTGGTGCCGCGCCGCCCTGACCTCACTGAAATTCACGACATGACGCCGCTGGACCAGACCATGCTGACGTTCGAGACCGGCATCGTGGCGCAGGCGCTCAAGACAGTGACGGCGTGCCACAAGATCAATACCGGCGCGCTCGGCAATATCGTGCGCCAGCTGCATCTGCATGTGATCGCCCGCAGCGAGGGCGATGCGGGCTGGCCTGGCCCGGTCTGGGGCTTCGGCACCCGCGAGACCTATGACGAAAAGGACGCCCACCGGCTGATCGCCGATATTCTCGCGGCGCTGTAGATCTGGTTGAACACGCCACTTTCCCGAAAATCATTCACAGTTTCGGGACAGGCTTCTGATCCCCTGAACAATATTCGAGAGCACCATGGCTTTCCGTCTCTACGACCTGCCGGAAATAGAACCGAGTCGATCTGTCGGGTTTTCCGGCAACCGGATCGACCGCCAGTCCGAAAAGCGGCAGGATGATTCTGCCTTCACGGCGCTGGAACTTCCCGAAACGCGAATCATGCTGCTGGGCGGCAACAGGCTGCTTCTCGACTATGCCGATGAGAATGCGCCGCGCGCGCTGTTCCGCCTCGGCGAGGCGAAGGAATTTGCGGCCGATCTTCAAGAGCCTATTCTGCTCGGCCTTCAGGACGGCGTGCCTATCGTGGCTCTGACGACCCCGCTTGATCCGGAGACGATGGAAGCACCGTTCCGGCTGCAGGATTATCGCAGCATCTACACGGAAGGGCTGGTTTCAGCCGACCTGCTGGGCGCGCTGGCGCAGGCGGCGGCGCTCACCGCGTGGCACACCAATCATCGATACTGCGGGCGCTGCGGCACAAAAACCGACATGCGAGGCGGCGGGGCCAAGCGGCAATGCCCGAACTGTGGCGCCGAACATTTTCCACGCACCGATCCGGTGGCCATCATGCTGCCGGTGCGCGGCGAGAAATGCATTCTGGCGCGTGGGCCGCATTTCGCGCCCGGCTCCTATTCCTGTCTTGCAGGCTTTATCGAGCATGGCGAAACGATCGAGGCCGCCGTGCGCCGCGAAAGTGTGGAGGAAATGGGGCTCTCCATCGGCCGCGTCGCCTATCACGCGAGCCAGCCCTGGCCGTTTCCCTATTCGCTGATGATCGGCTGTCATGCCGAGGTCTTGAGCGACGATTTCACCATCGACCGCTCGGAGCTGGAAGACGGCCGCTGGTTCTCCAGGGCCGAAGTGCGCACCATGCTGGCGGGTACACATGAAAACGGGTTGCGGGTGCCGCCATCCGGCGCCATCGCAACCCATCTGATAAAAGCCTGGGCGGAAAACTGATCCCGCCCGATATTCTCTGGATTACTCGGCGGCGAGCAACTGCGTGCCGCGAATATCGCTGCCCTGATAGACGCCGAGAATGCGTACTTCCTTGGTGAAGAAGCGCAGTTCCTCCAGCGCAAGCTGGAGATTGTGGTCTTCCGGGTGCCCCTCGACATCGGCATAGAACTGCGTGGCGATGAAACGCCCGCCGATCTGATAGCTTTCGAGCTTGGTCATGTTGATGCCATTGGTGGCAAAGCCGCCCAGCGCCTTGTAGAGCGCAGCCGGGACGTTGCGCACGCGGAAGACAAAAGTCGTCACGATGCGCTCGCCGTTTTCCGGACGCGGCGCCCACTGCTTGTTCTTGGACAGGACCACGAAGCGGGTCACGTTGTCTTCCGAATCCTCGACATTTTCTTCCAGAATATCGAGGCCGTAGAGATCGGCAGCAAGGCTTGGCGCAAGCGCCGCCATCGAACGGTCCTTCATGTCGGCGACGAGACGCGCGGCCCCTGCCGTATCGCCCGCGATGACGCCCTTCCAGCCATTCTGGCGGATGACGTTGCGGCATTGGCCGAGCGCATGGACGTGGCTGTGAACGGTCTTGATTTCCTCGCGCTTGACGCCCGGAAGCACCATGAGCTGGAAATGGATCGGCAGGAAATATTCGCCAATGATGTGCATGTCGGCAAGCGGCAGCAGATAATGAATATCCGCGACGCGACCGGCCAGCGTGTTCTCGATGGGGATCATCGCAAGGTCGGCGGCGCCGGTTTCAACCGCGTTGAAGGCATCCTCGAAAGTCGGGCACGGCAAAGGCTCCATGTCGGGAAACATGTTGCGGCACGCCGTATCGGAATTTGCGCCCGCTTCACCCTGGAAGGAAATCCTGTTGGTCTTCATCGTGTCCATGCTTTCTCAATTGCCGCTCGACGGCGGTCGTCAGATACCCTTTGCGACAAGAAGGCGCGCTCGGTCAAGATCAGCCTGCGTGTCAACGCCCAGCGGCACGGTCTTCACCAGTTCCACATCAATGCGCATTCCGGCTTCGAGAGCCCGCAATTGCTCCAGTTTCTCCCGCTTTTCCAAAGGCGACGGCCCAAGCTTCACAAAGCGTTCGAGTGCCGGGCGGCGATAGGCGTAAAGGCCGATATGATGATAGAGCGGACCGTCGCCATAGGGCGCGGTTGCGCGGGTGAAATAAAGCGCGCGCAGGCGGCTGTTGCCTGCCAGCGGCGAGCCCACGATCTTCACCACGCTCGGATTGGTCTTTTCCGATTCTTCCTCGATTTCGACGCCAAGCGTCGCAATGTCGGCAGGTCCGTCTTCCAGCGGCAGAAGCGCGCGGCGGATGATGTCCGGATCGATGGTCGGCAGGTCGCCCTGAACATTGACCACCGCATCGACCTCGCCCGCGGGATCGACTTTCAAAAGCGCTTCATAAATGCGGTCGGAACCGGATTCGTGATCCTCGCGCGTCATGATCGCTTCGTGGCCATGTGCGGTCACGACCGAAAAAATCTCCTCGCTGTCGGTAGCAACCACCGTCCGGCCCAGCTTCGCAGCCGCTGCGCGATCGGCCACATGGACGATCATCGGCTTGCCGCAAATATCGGCAAGCGGCTTGTTCGGCAGGCGCGTGGAGGCCATCCGTGCGGGAATCAGCGTGAGGGTCTTTAAGGTCTGCAGCATGATCGCCTCTTGAGAATAATAAGGTCGCGAACGCCTTGTAACGCGCTTCGCCGGTGCTGGAAATGCATCAAAAGTGTCAAAAAGTCACGGGTCCGGTCACCCTTATAGGTGTTGCATCGCCCTGGCAAAAGACCTAGTTTCCGCCCGATGCCGGGGAGAGAATTGTGACCTTTATTAAAGGTTTGCATGCCGGCTAGGAGAGCGTTCTCGGGGAGAGCGTTTTGGTAGAGGGAGCGCTGACCGGCGATGAATTCAACCCGGACTAACAAGTTTATCATGGCTTTTCTGGCAACGGTTTTCGTTGTCATGACGACGGGCATCCTGTCCGATTCGCTGTTTCACTCGCCTGCGCCTGAAAAGCCGGGCTTTGCCATCGAAGCGGCGGAAGCCTCGACCGGCGAAGGGGGAGCTGCACCGGCCAAGGAAGAAGTTTCGATTGCGACCTTGCTGCAGTCTGCCGATCCGGCACGCGGTGAAACCGTCTTCAAGCGTTGCGCTGCATGCCATACCGGTGAAAAGGGTGGCGCCAACAAGGTGGGTCCGCATCTGTGGGATGTCGTGAACCGTCCGGCTGCCTCCGTTGAAGGTTTCGGCTATTCGGCTGCGATGAAGGAATTCGGCGCTGCGGGCAACAAGTGGGACTTTGAACATCTCAACAAGTTCCTGACCTCGCCGAAGGGCTTCATCAAGGGCACGGCCATGGGCTTTGCCGGCGACAAGAAGGACAACGAACGCGCCGACCTGATCGCTTATCTGCGCACGCTGTCCGACAACCCTGCCCCGCTGCCGACCGCCGATGCCGCACCTGCTGCTGGCGGCGATGCCAAGCCGGCCGAAGGCGAAAAGCCAGCCGAAGGTGGCGCACCTTCTGGCGCACCGGCAAGCGGCGAACAGAAGCCTGCGGAACCGGCTCCGGCGAATTAAGCCAACGAGACAAAATGATCAAAGCCCGGCTCGCCGGGCTTTTTTCTTGCCCGCATCAAATTTCTTGCCCGCATGCCTTTCTTCCTCCGCAAAATCCCATAAGACTTCTCCTAATATATCCGAAACAGGAACGGAGAGGCTGGATGAGAGCTTTTTGGGCGGGTGCGTTCGCGGTAGCCATGCTTGCGAGCACGGTTTCTATGGTTCACGCAAATGACGCGGAACCCCAATGGCGCTATTCCTCCAGCCTGCTTGGCGAGCCCAAATATCCAGCCGATTTCAAGCATTACGACTATGTGAACCCGGATGCGCCGAAGGGCGGCACGCTGAACATGGTTGCCGTCGGCACCTTCGACAGTCTCAATCCGTTCGTGGTGCAAGGGGTTCCTGCCGCGGGCCTGTCGGACTTCGGCGGCGGGATGCTTTACGATACGCTGATGACGGATTCGGCCGATCAGGCCTCGACCCAATATCCCGTGATCGCCGAAGCCCTGCAATATCCCGACGACTTTTCATGGGTGAAGTTCAAGCTCAATCCCAAGGCGAAATGGCATGACGGCCAGCCGATCACGGTCGATGACGTGATCTGGTCGTTCGATGTGCTGAAGAAGCAGTCGCCGATGTACAACAAATATTATGGCGACGTGGAGAAGGCGGAAAAGACCGGCGAACATGAAGTGAAATTCACCTTCAGCCAGAAGGGCAACCGCGAATTGCCGCAGATCATGGGGCAGCTTGCCGTTCTGCCCAAGCACTGGTGGGAGGGCAAGGACGCGCAGGGCAAGCAGCGCGACATCACCCGCCCGACGCTCGAAATCCCGCTCGGCTCCGCCGCCTACAAGATCGAGAGCATGACGCCGGGACGCTCCATCACCTGGGCGCGCGTCGACGACTATTGGGGAAAGGATCTGGCCGTCAATGTCGGGCGCAACAATTTCGACCGGCTGCGCTACGAGTATTATTTCAACGAGGACGCGACCTGGGAAGCCTTCAAGAAGGGCGGCCAATACGATTATCGCAACGAGAATCGTGCCCAGCGCTGGGCCGAGCAGTATAATTTCCCGGCAGTACAGCGCGGCGATGTCGTGAAGGCCTCTTTCCCCTACCATGCCGTCGGGCGCATGCAGGGCTATTTCCTCAATATGCGCCGCGACAAGTTCAAGGACCCGAAGGTGCGTCAGGCCCTGACCTATGCCTTCGATTTCGAATCGATGAACCGCCTGCTGTTCTTCAACCAGTACCAGCGCATCAACAGCTATTTCGCGGGCAATGAACTCGAACTGAGCGGCCCGCCGACACCGGCAGAGCAGGCGATACTGGAAACGGTGAAGGATTCGCTTCCCGCCGAGGCGCTGACCAAGGAATTCAAGCTGCCGGTCTATGACACGCCGCAGGCAACGCGCGATAACCTGCGCACCGCCCTGAAACTCTTTTCGGAAGCGGGCTGGACATTGCAGGGCAACAAGCTCGTCGATGCCAAGGGCAATCCGTTCACCATCGAATTTCTCGGCAAGGACCCGACCGACGAGCGCATCTACAACCCGTTCGCCGCAAGCCTGCGCAAGATCGGCATCAACGCGACGGTGCGCATCGTCGATACGGCGCAATTTCAGGCCCGCGTCAACGATTTCGACTATGATGTCATCACCTCCGTCATCCCGCAAAGCGCCTCGCCTGGCAATGAACAGCGCGACATGTGGGGCTCCAAAGCTGCCGACTTCAAGGGCAGCCGCAATTATGCAGGCATCAAGAATCCAGCGATCGACAAGCTGATCGACCGCGTCATCTATGCCAAGAACCGTGACGAACTCGTCGCCTCGACCCACGCGCTCGACCGGGCTTTGCTGTGGAACTATTACGTCATTCCGCAATGGTATTCCGACAAGATCAACGTGGCCTATTGGAACAAGTTCGGAATGCCTGAAAAGCAGCCCGATTATATGGGGATTGACCCGTTCTCCTGGTGGATTGACCCTGCGAAGGAAGCCAAGCTCAAGACCGGCAGTGAATGAGGGCCGACGAGAATGACAATCCTTCGCATGAATCGCCGCCATTTTCTGGGGCTTTCGGGAGGTGCCGCTCTTGCGCCGTTCCTGCCACCAAGGGCCTTTGCCGACATACGAACGGGAAAGGCCCTCCACGGACTTTCGGCTTTCGGCGACCTGAAATACGGTCCTGATTTCACCCATTTCGACTATGCCAGCCCCGAAGCGCCGAAGGGCGGCACCTTCAATTTCGCGCCGTCGAGCTGGGTCTGGAACCAGAACACCGACACGTTCAACACGCTCAACACCTTCACGTTCAAGGGCGACGCGCCGCCGCGCATGGAACTGACCTTCGATACGCTGATGGCTTCGGCGCTGGATGAGCCGGATTCTGTCTATGGCCTCATCGCGGAAAGTGCGACGCTTTCGAAAGACCGCCGCAGTTGCACTTTCAAGCTTCGCAAGGAAGCGCGCTTTCACGATGGCTCGCCGATCACGGCGAAGGACGTGCTGTTCACCTATACGACCATCAAGCAGAAGGGCCATCCGACGCTGCGCCAGTCTCTGACTGGCGTGGAAAAGGTGGAGGCAACCGGCAATCGGGAAGTGCGCATGCGCTTCGTCGAAGGGCGCGGGCCGAATGCCATCCTCGACGCCGTGACGGTGCCGATCCTGTCGGAAAGCTGGTTCAAGGATCGCGACTTTGAAGCCACGACCATGGAGCCGGTACTGGGTTCCGGTGCCTACAAGGTCGGCAACTTCGCCGCCGGCCAGTTCATCGAGTATGAGCGCGTCGAGGATTACTGGGCGAAGGACCTGCCGGTGCAGAAGGGCTTCAACCATTTCGACCGTATTCGCATCGAGTTTTTCCGCGACCGCCAGCCGCAATTCGAAGCCTTCAAGAAAGGCAGCATCGAGTATCGCGAGGAAACCGTCTCCAAGAACTGGGCGACGGCCTATGATTTCCCGGCCATCCAGCAGGGAAAGGTCGTCAAGCGCACCTTTCCGCCGGAAAAGCGCCCACTGATGCAGGCCTGGGCGCTGAACCAGCGCCGCGAACGGTTCCGCGATCCGCGCGTGCGTGAAGCAATCGCGCTCTGCTTCGACTTCGAATGGACCAACGAGCATCTTTTCTACAATGTCTATGCGCGTTCCCAATCCTGCTTCAACGGATCGGATTTTCAGGCAAGCGGCCTGCCGACGCCCGATGAGCTGAAGGTGCTTGAACGCTATCGCGGCAAACTGCCGGACGCGGTTTTCGGGGAGGCCGTGCTGATGTCGGTTTCCGACGGAACAGGACGGGACCGGAAACAGTTCGCGCAGGCCATCAAGTTGCTGGAGGAAGCCGGTTTCGAGCGCAAGAACGGCCAGTTCCATGACAAGGACGGATCGAAGTTCGCGCTGGAAATCCTGAGCAATTCGGAGGGATTTTCTCGCGTATACAATCCCTATGTGCAGAAATTGCGCGCCATCGGCATCGACGCCAGCCTGCGGCTTGTCGATGCAAGCCAGTATCAGTCGCGCATGCAGGATTTCCAGTTCGACATGGTGGGCATGGCGTTGCAGTTCAGCCCCACGCCGACACAGGAATCGCTTGCCGGCATATTCGGCTCCGAATCGGCCAAGGTGCCGGGCAGCTATAATCTTCCCGGCACGGAAGATCCGTTGATCGATGCGCTGATTGCGGATATCGGCAAGGTTTCGACGCGTGAAGAACTCGTCGCCACGATGCGGGTGCTCGATCGGTACTTGCGTATCCGACGCGACTGGATTCCAAATTGGACGACAGCGAATCATCTCGTGGCCTATTGGGACCGGTTCGGTTTCAAGGAGCCGAAGCCCGATTACGGCTTTCCCGTCGAGACGCTGTGGTGGATAAAGCAATGATTGTGAATGACGAAAAGGCAGAAGCTGTTGGCAAGCCACAAGACTGAATCGAACCTGCGGAGAAAAACGGGCTGATGGGCGCTTACATTCTCCGCCGTCTGCTTCTGATGATCCCGACGATTTTCGGCATCATGGCCATTTCCTTCGCCGTCGTTCAGTTCGCCCCCGGCGGTCCGGTCGAGCGGGTGATCGCGCAGCTTTCCGGACAGGGCGGCGACGCTCTCGACCGCCTTTCGGGCGGTGGCGGCGATTTCGGGCAAAGCGCTGTCGACAGCGGCTCGGTCAATTCCAAATATCGCGGCGCACAGGGGCTTGACCCGCAATTCATCGCCGATCTGGAAAAGCAGTTCGGTTTCGACAAGCCGCCGCTGGAACGTTTCGGCCAGATGCTGTGGAACTATCTGCGATTCGATTTCGGTCGCAGCTATTTCCGCGATATCAGCGTGATCGACCTCATCAAGGAGAAGATGCCGGTTTCGATCTCGCTCGGCCTGTGGCTGACCTTTCTGTCCTACATGATTTCGATTCCGCTCGGCATCCGCAAGGCGATCAAGGACGGGTCGCGCTTCGACACCTGGACAAGCGCCGTCATCATCGTCGGTTATGCGATCCCGAGCTTCCTTTTCGCCATCCTGCTGATCGTGCTTTTTGCGGGCGGCTCTTTCTTCGACTGGTTCCCGCTGCGCGGCCTTACCTCACCGGATTTCGCGCAGATGTCGTTCTGGGGCAAGATCGGCGACTATCTGTGGCACATGGTGCTGCCGGTGACCGCACTCGTGCTTTCCGCCTTCGCCACCACGACGCTTTTGACCAAGAATTCGTTTCTGGAAGAAATCCGCAAGCAATACGTGACCACGGCACGCGCCAAGGGGCTGACCGAGAATCAGGTTCTCTATCGCCACGTCTTCCGCAATGCGATGCTGATCGTGATTGCCGGTTTTCCGGGCGCATTCATATCGGCCTTCTTTACCGGCTCGCTTCTGATCGAAACGATCTTCTCGCTCGACGGGCTTGGTCTCCTCGGCTACCAGTCGGTCATCAACCGCGATTATCCGGTGGTGTTCGCCAATCTCTTCATCTTCTCGCTGATCGGGCTTCTAGTCGGCCTCCTTTCCGACCTCACCTATACGTGGATCGATCCGCGCATCGACTTTGACCGGAGGGACGTCTGATGACCGACACCCCCTTGTCGCCCGCCGTTCCCGTGAAACGCCCCTTTCTGTCGCCGCTCAACAAGCGCCGCTGGCAAAATTTCAAGGCGAACAAGCGCGGTTACTGGTCACTTTGGATATTCCTGTTCCTGCTCATCGCAGCGCTTTGTTCCGAGTTCATCGCCAATGACCGGCCCATCCTCGTTTCCTACAAGGGCGAGCTGCTGATGCCGGTTTTCGTCGATTATCCGGAAGAAAGATTCGGCGGCTTTTACGCCGTCACCGATTATCGCGACCCGGTGATACAGGACGAGATCAACGCCCATGGCTGGGCCATCTGGCCACCGATCCGCTATTCCTACAACACCGTGAACAACGAGATACCGGAAGCGGCTCCGTCAAGGCCGTTCTGGCTCTATTCGGCGGAAGAGCGCTGCCAGCGTTACCCGCAGGGCGTGGAAGACCCGAATTGCCGCTTCGGCAATTTCAACCTGCTCGGCACCGACGATCAGGCGCGTGACGTCTTTGCGCGCGCGCTCTACGGCTTCCGCATTTCCGTGCTTTTCGGCCTAATCCTCACCTTCTTCTCCGCCATTATCGGCGTGACGGCAGGTGCGGTTCAGGGCTATTTCGGCGGCTGGGTCGATCTTCTGTTCCAGCGCTTCATTGAAATCTGGTCCTCGATCCCGGTTCTCTACCTGTTGCTGATCATCGCGGCGATATTGCCGCCCGGCTTCTGGGTGCTGCTCGGCATCATGCTCCTGTTCTCATGGGTCGCCTTCGTCGGCGTGGTGCGCGCGGAATTCCTGCGGGCGCGAAATTTTGAATATGTGAATGCAGCACGCGCGCTCGGCGTGAAGAACGGCACGATCATGTGGCGGCATCTCCTGCCAAACGCCATGGTGGCGACACTGACCTTCCTGCCTTTCATCCTGAACGGCTCGATCACCACGCTTACCTCGCTCGACTTCCTCGGCTTCGGCCTGCCGCCCGGCTCGGCTTCGCTCGGCGAACTCCTCGCCCAGGGCAAGAACAATCTCCAGGCCCCCTGGCTCGGCATTACCGGCTTCGTGGTCATCTCGCTGATGCTGTCGCTCCTGATCTTCATCGGTGAAGCAACACGCGACGCCTTCGATCCGCGAAAGGCATTTCAATGAGCGAGCCGATGAGCGGATCAATGAACGATTCTGGAAATAATACGCTGCTTTCCGTCCGCGATCTGTCCGTCGCATTCCGCCAGAATGGCGAGGAACGCATTTCTGTCGACCGGGTATCCTTCGACATTGCCGAAGGCGAAACGGTAGCGCTGGTGGGTGAATCGGGATCGGGCAAGTCCGTCTCGGCCCTGTCGATCCTGAAACTGCTGCCCTATCCGTCCGCCAGCCATCCTTCCGGTGAAATTCTCTTCAATGGCCGCGACCTGAAGAAGGCCTCGGAGCCGGAACTGCGCCGTGTGCGCGGCAACGACATCACGATGATCTTTCAGGAGCCTATGACTTCGCTCAATCCGCTGCACAGCGTGGAGCGTCAGATCGGCGAAATCCTGAAAATGCATCAGGGCATGGGCGTTGAGGCAGCGCGGGCGCGAACGCTGGAACTTCTGCACGAAGTCGGCATTCGCGAACCGGAGAAGCGCCTGTCCGCTTTCCCGCACCAGCTTTCCGGCGGGCAGCGCCAGCGCGTCATGATCGCAATGGCGCTTGCCAACAAGCCGAAACTGCTGATTGCCGACGAGCCCACCACCGCGCTCGATGTTACCGTGCAGGCGCAGATATTGAAGCTGCTTGCCGAACTGAAAGCCGCACAGGGCATGTCGATGCTCTTCATCACCCACGATCTCGGCATCGTGCGCAAGATCGCCGACAGGGTCTGCGTGATGAGCAAGGGCAAGATCGTCGAGACCGGGCCGACCCGGGATATTTTCGAGAACCCGCAGCATCCTTACACCAGGCACCTGCTTGCCGCAGAACCGAAGGGCGAACCGCCCGCCGCCGATCCTGCTGCCAGAACGGTGATGGAAGGCAAGGATATTCGCGTCTGGTTCCCGATCAAGAAGGGCTTTTTGCGCAAGACCGTCGACCATGTGAAGGCGGTGGACGGGATCGACGTGAACCTGCGCGCCGGCCAGACGCTCGGCGTTGTCGGCGAATCGGGTTCCGGCAAGACGACGCTTGGCCTGGCGCTTTCACGCATGATCTCATCCAGGGGCGAGATCAATTTCGACGGTCGCGACATCGCGAAGTTCAGCTTCAAGGACATGCGCCCGCTGCGCCGCGAATTGCAGATCGTGTTTCAGGACCCGTTCGGGTCGCTGTCACCGCGCATGACCATCGCCGACATCATCGCCGAAGGGCTTCTGGTGCACGAGCCGAAGCTTTCAGCGGACGACCGCGATGCGCGCGTGATTGCCGCGCTCAACGAGGTGAACCTCGACCCGGAAACACGCTTCCGCTACCCGCACGAATTTTCCGGCGGACAGCGCCAGCGCATCGCCATTGCACGCGCCATGGTGCTGAACCCGAAATTCGTCATGCTGGACGAGCCCACCTCGGCGCTCGATATGAGCGTGCAGGCGCAGGTGGTCGATCTGCTGCGCGCATTGCAGAAGAAGCATGATCTCGCCTATCTTTTCATAAGCCACGACCTGAAAGTGGTGCGGGCGCTGGCAAATGACGTGCTGGTGATGCGCAACGGCAAGGCGGTGGAATATGGCGCGGCGAAAGATGTGTTTGCCAATCCGCAGACCGAGTACACCAAGACACTGATGGCAGCAGCTTTCCATATGGAGGCGACCGAAGGGGGAGTGAGGCAATGACCGATACCAAAGGCAATATCCTTCTGGCGATCACAGACTGGGACCCGGAAATCTGGCTGAAGACGTTTCGCGATCACGCGCCGGACCGTCCGGTGGTGACGGATCGTGCGGAAAACGATCCCTCCATCAAATATGCGCTCGTGTGGAAGCAGAAGCCCGGCTCGCTTGCCAACCTGCCTAATCTGAAGGTCATCTTCTCGCTGGGTGCAGGCGTCGATCACGTCTTCCGCGATGACCGGATTCCCGATGTGCCGCTGGTGCGCATCATCTCCGACGATCTCACCATGCGCATGACGGAATATGTCGTCTGGCAGGTGCTGGATCATCACCGTCTCGGACAGCGTTATCGCAAGCAGCAGCAGAACCATGTCTGGCACGAAGATCGCCGCCAGCCAGCCGCGCATGAGGTAACGGTCGGAATCATGGGCCTTGGCGTGCTCGGCCGCGATGCGGCTGAAAAGCTCAAAACCCTTGGCTTCAATGTCACCGGCTGGAGCCGCCGTCCGCAGGAAATCGACGGCGTTCAGACCTATCATGGCAAGGACGGCTTTGCGAAATTCCTCAAGACGGCCGACATCTTCGTCTGCCTGCTGCCGCTGACGCCCGACACGAAGGGCATCCTCTCCATGTCGATGTTCGCGCAGTTGAAGAGCGACGGGCCGCTTGGCGCTCCGGTGCTGATCAATGCCGGACGCGGCGGATTGCAGAACGAAGCGGATATTCTGGCAGCACTTGATCGCGGACTTCTTTCGGCAGCTTCCCTCGACGTGTTCACGCAGGAACCATTGCCGACCAGCAGCCCGCTCTGGGATCATCCGCGCGTGACGATCACCCCGCATGCGGCGGCAAGCTCATCCGCCACCGCCCTTGTGCCGCAGATCATCCGACAGATCGAAGCCTTCGAGCGCGACGGGACGCTGGAGCACGTCGTGGACCGCAACACGCAATATTAGAGCGGTTCCTGTTCTGACAGAAAAGCCGGAACCGCTCTAACTATTTGTTTTATCGCATTATCCAACGCATCGAAGCGGCATAAGAAATCAGTCCAGTGAACTGATTTCCCCGCGTAGACGCTTCACACTTTTGCTGGAAATGCTCTAGCTGCCCCGCCCTCTGGGGCGGGGACTTGAAAAATGGCTTACGGCGCCTTCTGGATCACATCGCCCGATGACGTCGTAAGCTGCCATGTTCCCGCACCACGACCGATGGAAACGAGGCGGCTGCCATCCGGCAGAAGCGAGCCTTTTTCGACGAACCAGTAGCCGGACGTATCCTCGATCATCGCCATGCCGCCGACCACCTCGCGCAATGCGAAAACCGGCTTAGGCATGGCCTGCCCGTCGCCGCCATTGCCGTCGCCGCCGCCAGCGCCCGTTCCCGGAAGGCCCTTGCCGTTCGACATGACGGAACCCGTCATCGTGTCGTCCACACCCGCATTCGGCGCGACATGTTCGGAAGGGCGGAAGGACGGAAAGCGGCGCACCGTCTTCTGTTCGGAACGGTCGAGCGGATCGATGATCTTGCGCTCGGCCTTTTCCGGCGCGCCCAGATCGGCCCGCTGCAAATAGGTGATGAAGGGCAGCATCGCACTTCCGGCGGCAAGCGTGATTGCCGCGATCTTCAGATAGCGGTCCACCTTGCTCTGCGGCTTCTTCATGCCCTCCTGCCGGGCGGCGGCTTCCACCTCCGCCGTAAGCTGGGCAAGGTTCTTGTCTTCCTTCGACTTTTGAAAGCCCGTCATCATGCGTGTTGCGCCTGTCTGTCGCCGCGCAGTGCTGCGGCAAGGTCGTTATAGGGATCATCCGATAGGCCGGTTTCCGGCGATTGCTGCAAGG
This sequence comes from Brucella sp. RRSP16, assembly GCF_052246815.1. Lineage (NCBI taxonomy): Bacteria > Pseudomonadati > Pseudomonadota > Alphaproteobacteria > Hyphomicrobiales > Brucellaceae > Brucella > Brucella sp. RRSP16. Next base: position 249,802 of record NZ_JBQQAM010000005.1, on the reverse strand, counting down.
CGTCATAGATGCGCGGCACAAGATCGACCGCCTGGTCCAGAAGGCCGTCATGGCCTTTCTGATAGGCGCCGATGGCCCTCAGATCGCGCGTTTCCTCGAAACGGGCGACCATGCCCCGCAACTGGCTGACGAGCTTGCGCTGCTCCGGCGTCCAGTTGTGCTTTGCAAGGCGCGAAACCGAGCCCGGAATATCGACCGCCGGAAAGCGCCCCTGCGCCGCAATCGCGCGGTCGAGCACGATGTGGCCATCCAGCGTGCCGCGAATAGTGTCGGAAACCGGATCGTTATGATCGTCGCCATCGACCAGCACGGAATAAATGCCGGTGATGCTGCCGCCAGCTTCTGTAATGCCCGGCCCCGCCCGCTCCAGAAGGCGCGGCAGCTGGCTGAAGACACTTGGCGGATAGCCGCGCGAAACCGGCGGCTCTTCCGCCGCAATCGCCACCTCGCGCGCGGCATGGGCAAAGCGCGTGACGGAATCGACGATCAGCAGCACATTATGGCCAAGATCGCGAAAATATTCGGCAATGGCCGTCGCGGTGTTGGGCGCGAGGCGGCGCATCATCGGGCTTTCATCGCCCGTCGCGACGATAGTGATGGTCTTGTCGAGATGGCCCGCCATGGTTTCTTCGAGCATCTCACGCACTTCGCGTCCGCGTTCGCCCGTTAGCGCCAGCACCACCGTGTCGAAATCCGCCGCACGCGTCATCATGGCGAGCAGTGTCGACTTGCCGACGCCCGAACCCGCAAAGATGCCGATGCGCTGGCCGAAGCAGAGCGGCGTGAAAATATCGATGACATTGACGCCGGTGCGCAAACCCCGATCCACCCGCGCACGGCGCAAGGCGGCGGGTGCAAGGCTCTCGGACGCCATGGGCCGGGTCCCGGGCTGCAATGCGCCCTTGCCGTCAATCGCCTGTCCCAGCGCATTGATGACCCGGCCGCGCCATTCCGGCGCGGGGCGGATCTGCAGCGGGCCTTCCTCGAAAACCGCAGCGCCGAGCGAGGGAATGATGCGGTCGTCAAAGGGTTTCACCAGAACCTGCGCGTCCGCCACCCGGATGATCTCGGCAAGGCACTGGCTGCCCTGCGCGTGGATCGCCACCGCATCGCCCAGCCGCGCATCCCGCGAAAGCCCGCGCACTGCAATCGCCGAACGCGACACATCGCTTACCGTTCCGCCGATACCGGTGAGCGGCTTCGGCGCTACCGATTGCTGACGGGCAAAGGCGGCCAGACGGGAGAGCGGCAGATCAGGCGTCATCCGTTTCTGGAGCCCAGGGTCTTGATGGCTTCGGAGACGGTCGTCTCCTGCTGCGCCAGCAGGTTGTTGACCTGTTCGAAGGCGCGGCTCACGCTGATGAGGCGCGTCATCTCCGTCATGGCGTCGACATTCGATCCCTCGATCATGCCCTGCACGACGCCAACGCTGTTGTCATCGGCCACCGGCTGGGCGGGTTTGTTGGGGATCACGCCGGATGTACCGGCATAGGTCAGCTCCGCATCGGCGGGGATGGTGAAGAGACCGATCGCGCCGATCTGCGCGCCGTTCTGGTAGATCGCGCCATCGCTTGAAATCTTCGGTGCGCCGCCTGCCGGGTTGAGCACGATCGGCGCGCCGCCGACATCCAGCACCGGATGGCCGGTGACGGTGACGAGATCGCCGGTCGGCAGCATGTTCATGCGCCCGTCACGCGTATAGATCTGGCCCTGCGGCGTGGAGACAGACATCCACACATCGCCCTTGACCGCAACATCCAGCGGGTTGTCGGTCTTGATCATCGGGCCCGCCTCGGTGCGGATGAAGCTCTTGCCTGCGGTCGCGAAGCTCACATCGTCGCTGGCCTTGTCCGAAACAATCGAGCTGAACTTGGTGCCCTCGCCCCGGAAGCCGACCGTGGAGACATTGGCCACGTTATGGGCAATGGCATCCATCCGCCGTTCCAGCGTGATGAGCGAGGAAAGCCCGACATAGATCGAATTGTTCTGCATCGCCTAGCGCCCGCCCGGCTTGAAGTTCTGCAAGGTGCTCAAAATATCCATCGAAATGCCGACGGAAGAAGTGCCGCCCAGAAGCAGGGACGCGATCGACGCCGGGCTGCTCGCGGTCGGGTTGTTCATCTCGTACATGGCGGTAAAGCGCGAAATGAGCTTCGAGACGTAATCGGGGTCCGACATCTTGGTGAAGTCGATCTTGTCCTCGATCATCTTCGCCTGCTTGTCGATATCGGCATTGGATATGGTGGAGGGCCAGCCGAAGGTCGTCTGGATCATCGACACCAGCGCCTTGTCGCCCAGAATTTCATAGGCATTGGTGAGCGTCGGCGCCTTGCGCTGAAAATAGAGCGCCAGCCGCACGCCTTCGTTCTGGCTTCCGGCTTCCGTCTCCAGCGTCTGGCGGAGATATTTGTCGACCACACCCTGCTGCGCCGCAGTGCTCTGGGTCGCCTCCGCGCCCTTGCCCTCGAAATCGAAGACCGTCGCAAATTCCTTGTAGCGCTTGTCGGTCAGCTTGTTGGCCATGGCATCATCGCTCTTGATGCCTTCGGTCAATATCTTGCGCACGAACGCCTTGGCGAAGGCCATGTCTTCCAGACCGAACGCCTTCAGCGCATAATTATAAAGGCGGCTGTCGGCCATGAAATCATCGACGGATTTCACCTTGCCGATATTCTCCTTGTAGTAGGCGGTTTCCCGCTCCACCATCGGTTCCTTCGAAACACGCTGCAACGACCGCGCCATATCCGACGCGATCAGGCGATAGCTCGTCATCGTATCGACCATGCGCATGACCCCCTGACTCTATTTCGATCCTTATGCAGGACCAAGCTTGTCCGAAGCTGATTTTATCTGCGCGCTGCAGACAAGGTTCGCGCAAGGCGCAGCGCTTAGGTTCCCGGCAAACAGAATGTAGGCGGGAGTCTCGAGCTTTGGGCATTATTGTCGGTCTTGTCATCACACTGGGCTGTATGCTGGGCGGCTTTATCGCCATGGGCGGACATGTGAGCGTGCTTATCCAGCCCTGGGAGTTCGTCATCATTCTGGGTGCCGCACTCGGCACCTTCTTCATCGCCAACCCCTTTTCGCTGGTGAAGGACACGGGCCGCGCCTGCATGGAGGCATTCAGCAATGCCGTCCCAAAGCAGCGCGATTATCTGGACGTTCTGGGCGTGCTCTACAGCCTGATGCGCGAGTTGCGCGCCAAGTCGCGCAATGAAGTTGAAGTGCATATCGACAATCCGAAGGAATCGCCGATCTTTCAGGCCTATCCAAGCGTATTGAAGAAAGAGGACCTCACCAATTTCATCTGCGATTATTGCCGCCTCATCATCGTCGGCAATGTGCGCTCGCATGAAATCGAAGCGCTGATGGACGAGGAAATCCACACCATCGCCCGCGACAAGCTCAAGCCCTACCATGCCATGGTCAGCATTTCCGAAGCGCTTCCGGCGCTCGGCATCGTTGCCGCCGTCCTCGGCGTGATCAAGGCCATGGGCGCGCTGGACCAGTCGCCGGAAGTGCTGGGCCACCTGATCGGCGCGGCCCTCGTCGGCACCTTTGCCGGCATCTTCTTCTCCTATGGCGTGGTCGGCCCGATCGCAGCCAAGATCAAATCGACCCGCGAAAAGAACAACCGCCTCTATATCGTCGTGAAGCAGACGCTGCTCGCCTATATGAACGGCTCCCTGCCGCAGATCGCCGTGGAATATGGCCGCAAGACCATCTCCGCCTATGATCGCCCGACCATCGATGTGGTCGAGCAGGAAACCATGGCGAGCGCGCCGACACAGCAGGCCGCATAAGATGACCACCGCCGAAACTGCCACATTGGGACAAAACCGCAAAACCGATGTTCTGGCCGAGAATGTGCTGCGCGCAGCCGGCCTTTCCGGCGACGACCTGAAATCGCTTGCCCATGTGTTCAAGGATGCCTCGACGCATTTCTGCGACCGGCTGAAACATGGCTGCGCCGCCGCGTTCGACATTGATGCGGGTCAGGTGGAAAGCACCGACGATGCCGCCTTTGCCGACATTCTCGACAAGGCGGCGATCATCGCGCCGCTGAAGGCCGAGCGCTGGGGCTGCACGCTTTATCTGACCGCCGATGCAACCCTCGTCTTCTCCGTGATCGAGGCGATGTTCGGTGCGCAAGGCAGTATCGGGGGCAGTGTCGGTTCCGTCGATGAGGACCGTCCCTTCGGGATGCTGGAGCAGAAGATTTCCGCACTTCTGGCCGGTCATCTTGCCAAATCGCTCGATCAGGTGTTCGCCGGAAACGGGCAGGCGCTTTTTGCTGCCGGTGAATGCATCGATACCGCCGAATTCGACCGCGAGAATTTCGAGCGCTCGCGCCTTTTCGCCTGCCGCATCGATGTTACCGCCGCGGGCAAGACCGGCCGGGTGCACCTGCTGCTGCCGCGCAGCACGCACAAGCCGATGCAGGATGCCGTGGCCGCCTTTTTGCGCCGCCCGATGAATCAGGCCGATCCGAGCTGGGCGAAGAAGATGCGGCACGAGGTCAGCCGCGCGCGCATCGAGCTGGAGGCATTCATCCAGCAGGGATCGATGACGCTGGACGCATTGTCGATGCTGGAAATCGGTCAGGTTCTGAAACTGCCTGCCGACGCCATGGAGCAGGTGCGCCTGCGCGCCGGCGATCAGCAGCTTTTCAAGTGCACGCTCGGCAAATCGGGCATTCATTTCACAGTCAAGGTCGGCGACCCCGTCAATCAGGAAGAGGATTTCATCGATGAGCTTGTTGCTGGCTAACGTGCTTTCCACATTGATGGCTCTCGCCTCGCTTGCGGCCCTGATCGTGGTTGGCCGCAAGGCCAATGAGACGATCAAGCTCGGCAAGCTGCTGGCGCTGCGCGTTGCAGCCGCCTCCAACGGGCTGGAACGCGCCGTCAAGGCCATCCAGAGCGAGCGCACCGATCTTGGCACTGCCCTGGCTGACGAAAACACCAGGCTTGAAGCCCGCCTTGCCGAAACGCAGCGCGTGCGCCGCGAAATGGAAGAGGCGATCGAGGAGTTGAACCGGCTGCGCAAGGCGCTGACCCGCGACATCCGCCATGCGCGCAATGTCGCCGACAGCGCGCGGCGCACCGACGACCGGACCGCCGCCGCCGAACAATCGCTCCCGAAGGAAAAGAACGCACTGCCGGTCTTCGTGCGCCGCACGGTCAGGAAGGCAACGGTCGAACTCGCAGGCCAGGCATGAGCAAGGAAACCGAGGACAAGAACATGCAGCAGGAACTGGACGAAGCCATTGAGGAACTGCGCGAGGAAAAGCCGCGCAGCGCGCAGAAGGGGCCATCCAAGCCGAATCTCGAACTCATCATGGGCATTCCCGTCGACGTGCAGGTTGTTCTGGGCGGCACGACCATGCCGGTTGCCAATCTGATGAAGCTCGGTCGCGGTGCGGTCATCACGCTCGACAAGCAGATCGGCGATCCGGTCGATATCGTGGTCAATGGCCGCGTCATCGCCCGTGGCGAAGTGATCGTCCTTGAAGACGATTCCTCGCGTTTCGGTGTCAGCCTCACCGAAATCATCGGCAAGTAACGGACGTGACCATGGCCGACAATGAACAGCAAGCCCTCGCGGAAGACCTTGAAGGGACCGCCACCGGCCTCGTCGATACGCTGACCGGCCCGCAAAAGGCGGCGGCGATCCTCGTTGCCATCGGCCGCCCTGCCGCCGCGCGTCTTCTCAAGCATTTCAATGCCGAGGACCTGCGCAAGCTTGCCGGTCATGCCCGCACGCTGGAGCCGATTTCACCGCTCGATTTCGAACATCTGGTCAAGCAATTCGAGGATTCCTTTGCCGAAGGCGCGCCGGTTTCGGAAGCTGCCCAGCGGTTCGAGGGCCTGCTGCGCGAAACGCTGCCGCAGGAAGAGGTCGATGCGGTTCTGGAAGAGCGCGTCCAGCCGCAACTCGTTCAGGAATCCGTCTGGGTGCAGCTCGGCCGCCTGCCGGTGGAAAGCCTGCAGGCCTATCTGACGGACCAGCATCCGCAGATCATCGCCTATATCGTGTCGAAGCTGCCGTCCGACCTTGCAGCCCGGCTGTTCGTGGTATTGCCGCCGCAGTTGCGCAACGCCGTCGTGCAGCGCTCGCTCCATATCGGCAATGTCGCACCGGCTGCGGCGGAACTTCTCGAAGACGTGCTGCGGCGCGATCTTCTGGGCCGCAGCGATTCCGGACCGGTAAAGGCGCATCACGGCCAGATCGCCAATATCTTCAACCAGCTCGACAGAAGCGAGATGGAAGAACTGATGGCGAGCCTTGAAGACCTCAACCGCGACGATCTCAACCGCATCAAGGCCAAGCTCTTCACCTTCGAAGACATCGAGCGCCTGTCGCAGCGCGCGCGCCTGCTGCTCTTCGATGAAGTGCAGACGGAACAGATCGCAACGGCGCTGCGCGGGGCGGACACAAGGCTTCAGGAACTCGTTCTCTCCTCGCTCTCGACCCGTGGCCGCCGGATGGTGGAAACCGAGCTTGGCGCCGAGCAAGGCAACATAACCGCGCAGAACATTGCCGATGCGCGCCGCACGATAGCCCGTATCGCCATCGATCTCTCCGAGCGCGGCATCATCACCCTCGACGCTGGCGAAGCTTCGTCCTGATTGCGGTGACCCATGGCAGATGATGCGGACAAGGAAAGCAAAACAGAAGAAGCCACCGAACAGAAGATCCGCGACGCCTTGGAAAAGGGCAATATGCCCTTTTCCCGCGAAACGCCGATCCTCGCCGGTATCGCCTCCTTTCTGATTATCGCGGTCTTTGTCGCTGGACCTGCCACAACGAAGCTTGCCGTCTTCCTGCGGGAACTGATCGACCGCCCCGAAGACTGGCTCCTCAACAGCGCCGAGGATGCGAGCCGTCTGTTCGGCGTTCTGGCGCTCGCCGTCGGCGCGGCCCTCGTGCCGGTATTCATCATCATTCCGCTTGCCGGCATTGCGGCCTCCGCGTTCCAGAATGCGCCGCGCTTCGTCGGCGAGCGCATCCGCCCGCAGGCCTCGCGCATATCGCCCCTCAAGGGATGGCAGCGCATTTTCGGGCGCAGCGGTCAGGTCGAGTTTCTCAAATCGCTGGCCAAGTTTCTGGCGGCAAGCGTCATCGTCTTCGTCGTCTTTTTCAGCGGCAACAGCCTTTTCACCGATGCGGTCGCCTCGGACCCCAGCGCCTTGCCCGAATTCCTGCGTGAGAACATGGTGCGCCTGCTGGTCGCCAATGTTCTGGCCATCACGCAATTGCCGGTTTCGACCTTGCCTGGTCGCGCATTCACTGGCGGCAGGAACTGCGCATGACCCGGCAGGAGGTGAAGGACGAACTGAAGCAGTCGGAAGGCGACCCGCTGGTCAAGTCTCGCCTGCGATCGCTCGGTCGCGACCGTGCGCGCCGCCGCATGATCAACACCGTTCCGACGGCAACGCTCATCGTCGCAAATCCGACTCATTTTTCCGTAGCACTGCGCTACAAGCCTGATCAGGATGCGGCCCCGGTCGTCGTGGCAAAGGGGCAGGATCTGATCGCTCTCAAGATAAGAGAGATCGCCGCGCAGCATTCCATCCCGATATTCGAGGACGTTCCGCTGGCGCGCGCGCTCTATAAACAGGTCAATGTCGACCAGATGATCGCACCGGAATTCTACAAGGCCGTGGCCGAGCTGATCCGGGTCATCAACACGCGGCATGCATTACATTAGAGCATGTCTCAAAGGTGGGAACTGGGAGTGAGACATGCATAAGAACAAATGGATAATCATGATATTTATATGTTCCGGAACAGTGACGGCCTGTTCCCCAGATTGGCGGTGAGACCATGAAAAGCCTGCAATTCTCCAACGAGCGCGAGGCGATCATTGCCGGGAACCTGCGCGAAGTCGCAACCGATCTTCGTCTGGTCGATCCGGCCGACTACATCGCCTTCATACGCTGCGAGCTTTTTGCCAATATCGCCGATATCGTCAGTTCGGCGACCGAGCTTTACTTCTTTCCCGGCACGCTGGAACTCGGATATGGCGGGGAATATCGCTGCGACTGGCAGTCGCCACCGGCCATCGTGCTCGACATGGAGTTTCGCAATCAGGGCGTCTACGCCTATTTTCGGCTGACGCTGACCGACAAGTCGGCGGGGATCGAGCTGAACCACATCGCCTTCGAGGACGCCGACGAAGACCCGGCCAGGAACACGGCGCGGCTTGCCAACGCCTTCGACGCCGCCCGCCTGCCGCTCAGAAAAAGGGCCTGAAAGCACAAAACACCGGATGCCTGAAACATCCGGTGTTCTTGTCTCTGCAAGTCCGCTGGCATCAGTTCAGATGATGGACTTCCGGCATTTCGATGATGCCGAGCGACAGCGCCGTCGCCACGGCTGAAGTGCGGTTGGAGCAGTTGAGCTTGATCTTGGCGTTCTGGAGATAAGTCACCACCGTCCAACGCGCGATGTTCAGGATTTCCGCGATCTCGCCGTCCGTCTTGCCATTTGCGGCCCAGCGCAGGCAGTCGACTTCGCGCGGGGTCAGAAGACTGGACACCGTCGCCACATCCTTGCAGCCGCACAGCGCCGAATGGATGATGCCCGACAGGCTCAACAGGCGCGGGCGAAGCTTCGCCACGAACTGTTCACGGTCTTCGTCCGGGCTGATCTCGAAGCTGAACAGCGAACAGCCGACCGCACCTTTCTGGCCGCGGGCCGAGACGGCGATGAAAATATTGCCCAGCCCGTGCTTTTCCGCGTCCTGCAGCATGTCGGCGACAGCCGGACACTGGTCTGCGTCTTCCTGGAGATTGCGAACGATGCCGCTTACATCGTCTTTGAAATAGGGCGCATCTTCCTGAAAGATCGGGTCGACAACGAAATAGTTCTTGGTGGAGTAGCGGGCAGCCCAGTTGGCGGGCACGGTCATCACAACCGTCATGTCGGAAGAACTGGTTTTCGAGCAATCGCCCATCCGTCCACGATAAGTGTGCAAGATGTGACGACAACCGATCTCGTCGCGAATTCGTGTCAGCAGAGCAAGCGTATCGCTCTGGAAGGAAGTGCCAAAAAATGTCTTCTTAAAATTCGGAAAATGAATCAGATCGAGTGTCATTAATATAATGTCCTTAATGCTGGCAGGCGATTATTACCGTGTCCAAAAAGGGGGGCCGAATCGGGGCCTGGAGCCATTCAATCTTTTGTATAAGTGACAAAAAAAACAGGGGGTCTGACAACCTTCAATTAATCGATAGCAAAGAATTGCACACAAAAGCGGTGCCGAAATAAGGCCTAAATGAGAAGTTAATTGGTGTGGCGGTAAACTTTTTTTGAGAATCAAGCAATGCCATGCTCAACTTGTTCTATTTCAGAACAGTTTCATTCTCATTTCCGTAAGCTCTGTAGAAGAAATCCACTGCCAGCTCGACATTGCTGCGAATCGTTTCCGCTGATGGCGGCTCCGACAAGACCCCGAACAGCCGCGGCCTGTAGAGGCCCGACAGGAAAAGATCGGAAAGCTGATAGGCCATCCGGTCGGCATCGAAAGGCTTGAGCTTGCCGCTCTCGATCATCCGCCTGAGATAGTCGGCCATCACCACGAGGCTGCGCTTCGGGCCACGTTCATAGAACCGCGCGGCAAGCTCCGGCTTGCGCTCGCTCACGCCCAGCACGATCCGCTGGGCGCGGATGGCGGTGGAGGAAGTGATGAGCGTCACCAGCGCCACGCCGAAATCGGTCAACTCCTGACGGTTCCCGAAACCGCTGTCGAGGGTGGCGATCAATTCGCTGAACATCGTGTGGCGATAGTGTTCGCACAATGCGACGAACAGGTCTTCCTTGCTGTTGAAGTAGACGTAGATCGTGCCCTTCGACACGCCAGCCTCACGCGTGATGTCGTTCATGCTGGCTGCATCGAAACCCATGCGCAGGAACACATCCTGAGCGCCTTCAAGAATCTGGCGGCGTTTCGCAGGATCCTGACCGGCACCCAGCCGCGTGCGACCGCATTCCGTTTCGGAGCAGGACGACTTGCTTTGACCCATCATGCCGACATCTTTCCCATCATGCCGGTTCCGGTCATGCATCATCGTATCCGTTGTTCCTTTGGTCTTGCGATCAGGCTTCATTTTAGAGACTCTTGAATTTTTTCGAACCAAGCGGTTCGATATGCTCTTGATATGCGCATCTTATTGATCTATGTCAACATCGAACCGAGCGGTTCAATCCCAAGGATGTCCAGAGAGTTTCCCTATGTCCGCCCCGAAGTCCGTTGATAAGGCCGATATTCATCCGTTTCCCAACGCCAAGAACTTCGCCTCGGCAACCCAGCCGGCGACGAATGAGGCGCCGCTGAGCGAGAGATCGCAGCCCCATACCGTGCCGAACCCGCAGGAAGCCGCACCCAGGGAAACCGGGGAAACCGCCAAGGGCGGCAAGAAGAAGGGCTTCGGCAAACGCGTCCTTTTGCCCGGCATTCTGACGGTCGCGGTCGCGGGCGGCCTCTGGTTCGCCTATGACTGGTGGACGGTCGGACGGTTCATGGTCTCGACCGACGACGCCTATGTGCAGGGTGACATTGCGTCCATCGCGCCGAAAGTTACCGGCTATATCGAAAACATCCCCGTGGCCGCGAACCAACAGGTCAAGGCTGGCGATGTGATCTTCCAGCTTGATGCAGGCGACTACCAGATCGCGCTCGACGAAGCCGAAGCCAGGCTCGCGACCCAGAAACAGACCCTCGTTCGCATCAAGGCCCAGACCGACGCCGCGCAGGCAACCCTGCAACAGGCCGATGCCGACAAGCAGGCCGCAACGGCTGTCCTGACCAATGCGCAGAACACGATCGCGCGCGTGCAGAAGCTGCACGACACGCGTTTCGTCGCGCAGGCCGAGCTCGACACGGCCCAGTCCTCGCTGGACCAGGCGCGCGCCAAGGTTGCCGGCAGCGATGCGCAGATCGCTTCTGCCAAGGCCAATATCGAAGTGCTCAATGCCCAATATAGCGAAGCCGAAAGCACGGTAAAATCGCTGGAACTTGCCCGCGACAAAGCCGCACGCGACCTGTCCTTCACGACGCTGCGCGCGCCCTTCGACGGCGTGGTCGGCAATCTTTCCGGCAAGAAGGGCGATCTCGTTTCGCCGGGCCAGAAGATTGCGGCGCTTGTCCCGGTCAACGAGCTCTACATCGACGCGAACTTCAAGGAAACGCAGCTCGCAAAGATCAAGACCGGCGAAACCGCGCATATCTATGTCGACGCTATCGACGGCACGAAGTTCGACGGCAAGGTCGCGTCCATCGCTCCGGCTTCGGGCGCCGTGTTCTCGCTGCTGCCGCCGGAAAACGCGACCGGCAACTTCACCAAGATCGTGCAGCGCGTTCCCGTGCGCATCATGATCCCGAAGGAAGCGCTGGAATCCGGCAAGATCCGCGCGGGCCTCAGCGTCGTGGTCGATATCGACACGCGCACGGCCCCCGAGCAAAAGGCCGACTGATCGAGCTCTTTGGCTCACTTGAAATAACAGATGGCGGCGCGGCGAAACGGATTTCGCGCCGCCTTTCTCTTCCATTCCGGAGTGCGCCGTCATGGCCGCAGACACGACAATGGGGCCAATGGCCCCGGCAGAAGACCGCATCGACCCCAAGAAGGCCATCGGCTTTCTGGCCATGGTGTTCGGCATGTTCATGGCGATCCTGGACATTCAGATCGTCTCGGCTTCGCTGGCTGAAATCCAGGCGGGTCTCAGCGCCAGTTCCGACGAAATCTCCTGGGTCCAGACGTCCTACCTGATTGCGGAAGTCATCATGATTCCGCTGTCGGGCTTCCTTGGACGCCTTTTGTCGACGCGCGTGCTCTTCACCGTTTCCGCAGCAGGTTTCACACTGGCCAGCATGCTCTGCGCGACGGCGACGAACATCGAGCAGATGATCGTCTACCGCGCCATTCAGGGCTTCATCGGCGGCGGCATGATCCCGAGCGTGTTCGCAGCCGCCTTCACCATCTTCCCGCCTTCCAAGCGTTCCATCGTTTCGCCGATGATCGGTCTGGTCGCAACGCTTGCGCCAACCATCGGCCCGACGATCGGCGGCTATCTGAGCCACGCCTTCTCATGGCACTGGCTGTTTCTGGTCAATGTCGGCCCCGGCATCCTCGTTACCATCGCCGCATGGAACCTCATCGACTTCGACGAAGGCGACAGCTCCCTTCTGAGCAAGTTCGACTGGTGGGGCCTTCTCGGCATGGCCGCATTCCTCGGTTCGATGGAATATGTTCTGGAAGAAGGCCCGCGCAATGACTGGCTTCAGGATGAAGCCATCTTCGTCCTGACCGGCGTTATGATCGTCGGCGGCATTCTCTTCTTCTTCAGGGCCTTTACCGCCGAAGAGCCTATCGTGGACTTGCGAGCCTTCAGGAATGTCAATTTCGCATTCGGCTCGGTGTTCTCCTTCGTGATGGGCGTAGGCCTTTATGGCCTCACATATCTATATCCACTCTATCTGAGCACTGTTCGCGGTTATGATGCCCTGATGATCGGCGAAGCGCTGTTCGTCAGCGGTCTCGCCATGTTCTTCACCGCGCCGGTGGCGGGTTTCCTTTCCAACAGGATGGACCCGCGCCTGATGATGATGATCGGCTTCCTCGGCTTTGCGGCAGGCACATGGATGGTGACGGGTCTGACGGCCGACTGGGATTTCCACGAATTGCTGTTGCCGCAGATTCTGCGTGGCTGCTCGCTGATGCTGTGCATGGTGCCGATCAACAATCTGGCGCTCGGCACGCTTCCGCCTTCCCTGCTGAAAAACGCATCGGGCCTCTTCAACCTGACCCGCAATCTGGGCGGCGCCGTCGGCCTTGCCGTCATCAATACGATCCTGACCCGGCGCGGCGACATGCATTATGAGCGGCTGGCCGAACATGTTCGCTGGGGCAATGCCGAAGCGGAAAGGATGATCGCCAACCTGACCGCCAAATACAATGCGGCAGGCATGGACGGCGCGACGATTGCCATCGCCAAGCTTTCCGGCATGGTGCGCCAGCAGGCCACCCTTCTGTCCTTCATCGACGTGTTTTTCATCCTCACGATGATGTTCTGCTCGCTTGCCGTCTGCGCCATCATGCTGCGCAAACCCAAGCAGGTCGGCGGTGGCGGTGGAGGGCATTAGCTCTCCGCCTCCCAATTTCATACGAAACCTATTAGGGTTCGATCATCTTTCAGAAATTTTCGTTTATCGCAGCTATTCGACCGTGATGCCGCGCGGAGACAAACCCCTGTCGCGCAGGGAAAAGCCTCTTGCAGAATTATGACAACGACGAATTTACTGTCACATTTCCTGTCATAAAAATGCTGCTCACGCAAACGGATGAATTGCTAAGTCTCTGAAAACGTGTTTCACTTTCCACCGCTGGCAGTTTGTGACAAGCCACAAACTGTCATCCAACCGTCATATAGGGCGGATATCGGGAATGCGCGAGCACCGGAATCGACCGGGGGCGTTCGCCGGACCTTAAACAGGGGAGTCAAACAATGCTTGCTTACACAGCGCGTCTGCTGTCGCTTTCGACGGCAATCGCCGTTGCCGGGGTTTCCATCGCCGCTGCCGAACCGTCAGCCGAACTGATCGCCGCTGCCAAGGCGGAAGGCGAACTGACCACCATCGCACTCCCGCATGACTGGTGCGGCTATGGCGAAATCATCAAGAGCTTCAAGGACAAGTACGGCCTCAAGGTCAACGAACTGAACCCGGACGCCGGTTCGGGCGATGAAATCGAAGCCATCAAGGCCAACAAGGACAACAAGGGCCCACAGGCTCCTGACGTCATCGACGTCGGCTTCGCCTTCGGCGCTTCGGCCAAGAAGGACGGCCTGATCCAGCCTTACAAGGTCGCGACCTGGGACGAAATCCCGGACAGCGCCAAGGACCCTGAAGGCCACTGGTATGGCGATTATTACGGCGTGCTCGCCTTCGAAGTGAACAAGGACATCGTCAAGGACATCCCGCAGGATTGGGAAGACCTGCTCAAGAGCGACTACGCAAATTCCGTTGCGCTTGCAGGCGATCCGCGCGTTTCCGCACAGGCCATTCTCGGCGTTCATGCCGCCGGCATCGCCCGTGGCGGCGAGCCGGGCGAAGCCGCAGGCAAGAAGGGCCTCGAGTTCTACAAGGAACTGAACGCCAACGGCAATTTCGTTCCGGTCATCGGCAAGGCCGCTTCGCTGGCGCAGGGCTCGACCCCTATCGTCATCCGCTGGGACTATAACGCGCTCGCCGACCGCGATACGCTCAAGGGCAATCCGGAAATCGAGACCGTCATCCCGAAGACGGGCGTCATCGCCGGTGTCTACGTGCAGGCGATCAGCGCCTACGCACCGCATCCGAACGCTGCGAAGCTGTGGATGGAGCACATCTATTCGGATGAAGGCCAGCTCGGCTACCTGAAGGGCTACTGCCACCCGATCCGCTTCAACGCGATGGCGAAGGCTGGCAAGATCCCGCAGGAACTGCTCGACAAGCTGCCGCCAGCAGCAGCCTATGAAAAGGCTATCTTCCCGACCCTGGAACAGATCGAGGCAGCACAGGCCACGATCACCAAGGAATGGGACAGCGTCGTGGGCGCAAACGTCCAGTAAGCGCTTCTGTCGCATCGAACACATGTCGCGTCGGCCTCAAACGGTCGGCGCGGCATCAAACTGGTTTCATTTGCCCTCCCGTCCTCTTTTCCAAACAGCGCCGCGCTCTTTGGCAAACAGGATGGGCAGACTGCAAAGATGCAATGAAATTCCCCGAGGGGCGAATGACGGCCCTGCCGATCGCAAGATAGAAACAAGAAGTCGGAACGGTTCTGTCAGTTCCGTTCTGCCGGGAACCGGTCCAAAGAAAGAACCTATGAGTTCAATTGCCGAAACATCAGCCCCCAGCGGAGTGCGCAAGCGCCGGCTTCCGTTGTCATGGCTTGGCGTGACGCCGTTTTTCATCTTCGCCATCCTGTTTCTGATCTGGCCGACGATGTACCTCATCATCGGCGCCTTTCAGGACCCGGCTGGAAACTTCACGCTCCAGAACATCCATGATCTCTTTCAGCCGCAGATCATGAGCGCCTACTGGATTTCCATCAAGGTCAGTCTGGCCTCGGCCATCGGCGGCGCGATCATCGGCTTCTTTCTGGCCTGGGCGGTTGTCCTCGGCAACCTGCCCTCCTGGCTGCGGCCGACGGTGCTGACCTTTTCGGGCGTTGCCTCGAACTTCGCAGGCGTGCCGCTTGCCTTCGCCTTTCTTGCGACGCTGGGGCGAACCGGCTTCGTGACGATCCTTCTCAAGGAATGGTTCGGCTTCAACCTCTATGCGACAGGTTTCAACCTGCTCTCCTTCTTCGGCCTGACGCTGACCTATCTGTTCTTCCAGATACCGCTGATGGTGCTGATCCTGACGCCCGCCCTCGACGGACTGAAGAAAGAGTGGCGCGAGGCATCTTCCATTCTGGGTGCGACCACCGCGCAATATTGGCGCATGGTGGCCTTTCCGATCCTGTGGCCGAGCCTGCTCGGCACGACGCTTCTCCTGTTCGCCAACGCCTTCGGCGCCATCGCCACCGCCTACGCCTTGACGGGTTCCTCGCTCAACATCGTGCCGATCCTGCTCTTTGCCCAGATCCGCGGCGACGTTCTGCATAACCAGAACCTCGGCTATGCGCTGGCCCTCGGCATGATCGTCATCACAGGTATCTCCAACCTCATCTATATCTGGCTGCGCATTCGCGCCGAGAGGTGGCAGCGATGAAAAAGAAAGGCATAAACGCCCAGAAAATCGGCGCCTGGATCGCCTTCCTGATTGGCGCGATCTATTTCCTCGTGCCGCTCATCGGCACGTTCGAATTCTCGCTGCGCATGCGGCGCGGCGAATATTCCTTCGACGCCTATCGCGTCGTGTTCTCCGACCCGAATTTCCAGGCGACCTTCGGCTATTCCATCCTGCTTGGCCTGTTGACCATCATCTTCGGCGTGCTTCTGGTCGTGCCGACCGCCTATTGGGTGCGCCTGCGCCTGCCGCAATTGCGCCCGGTGATGGAATTCATCACGCTGTTGCCGCTGGTCATTCCGGCCATCGTCATCGTGTTCGGATATCTGCGCATCTACAACTCGTCATCCTGGCTGCCGTTCACGGCATCGACGCGAGCGACCGACCTTCTGTTGATGTTCGGCTATATGACGCTTTCGCTGCCCTATATGTATCGTGCGGTTGATACGGCAATGCGCACCATCGACGTCAATACGCTGACGGAAGCCGCGCAAAGCCTCGGCGCTGGCTGGGGCCGCATCATGTTCAAGGTGATTTTTCCGAATGTGATTTCCGGCGTGATGAGCGGTGCCTTCATCACATTCGCCATCGTCATCGGCGAGTTCACGCTGGCCTCGCTTTTGAACCGCCCTGCCTTCGGTCCCTATCTGCAGCTGGTCGGCGCAAACCGCGCCTACGAACCGTCAGCGCTGGCGATCATTT
Organism: Brucella sp. RRSP16; assembly: GCF_052246815.1. Classification (NCBI taxonomy): domain Bacteria; kingdom Pseudomonadati; phylum Pseudomonadota; class Alphaproteobacteria; order Hyphomicrobiales; family Brucellaceae; genus Brucella; species Brucella sp. RRSP16. The sequence goes on along the minus strand of NZ_JBQQAM010000005.1, from coordinate 233,319 downwards.
CGTTTGGCATAACGTGGCTCAGCATCATCATGCTGCAGCTCGTCTCACGCCTCAATAAATTCAAGACAACCGCCGGGTAAGATTCATGGCTTTTCTGAATATCAAAAACCTGAAAAAGAGCTTCGGCGCCAATACCGTCGTCCACGATTTCAACCTTGCCGTGGAAAAGGGCGAATTTGTTTCCTTCCTCGGCCCGTCGGGCTGCGGCAAGACGACCGTTCTGCGCATGATCGCCGGTTTCGAGATGCCCGACAGCGGCGCCATCGAAATCAACGGCAAGGATGTGGTGGACCTCAAGCCCAACCAGCGCAATATCGGCATGGTGTTTCAGGCCTATGCGTTGTTTCCCAATATGACGGTGGCGCAGAATGTTTCATTCGGCCTGCGCGTTGCCGGAAAGCCGAAGGCGGAAATCGACGCCACGGTGAAGGAAATGCTGGGCCTCATTCGCCTCGACCATCTGGCGGACCGCTATCCCTACCAGATGTCCGGCGGCCAGCAGCAGCGCGTTGCGCTGGCGCGTGCGCTCGCCACCAAGCCGCAGGTTCTTCTGCTCGACGAGCCGCTATCGGCACTCGATGCGAAAATCCGCATATCCTTGCGCGAAGAAATCCGCGCCATCCAGCAGAAGCTCGGCATTACGACCGTCTTCGTCACCCACGATCAGGAAGAAGCGCTGTCGATCTCCGACCGCATCGTGGTCATGCATGAAGGCCGCGCCGACCAGATCGGCTCGCCTTTCGACATCTATAACCGCCCTGCCTCGCGCTTCGTGGCGTCGTTCGTCGGCACGCTCAACATGCTGGAAGCCTCGGTCAGCGAGCCGGGCCGGAACAGCATCGAGCTCGACGGCCGCACCATCACGGTGCAGGAAACGCTCGATCATCATCCGAAGGGCAAGCCGCTGACGCTGGCCTTGCGCCCGGAAGCTGTCAGCCTCGAAGCGCGCAAGAGCCACGATACAGCGCTGGAAGCAACGATCGACGATGTGCATTTCCTCGGTTCCGTCATTCGCACGCGTGTGACGCTGGGCAAGAACCGCCTTTCGTTCGACACGTTCAACGATCCGACTCATCCGCCGCCGCAGCGCGGCGACAAGGTGACCGTGCATTTCGCCTCGCGCGATCTTCTGGTCCTGGCGGATTAGAATCTCTTGCTGCCTTTTTCGAATGAAAATGAAATGGAACATCAATATTCAGCTAGCGCCAAGCTCAATGAATGTAAGTATCTATATCTTGATAAAGCGGAAACAGGCCCTGACCACAGTCTTCTTATCCATGTCGTAGAAGCCAAAGCACAATCCACACCGATTGCTACCGGGTTGCCCGAGATTGATAGCGGCGATATTCCGGTTTTCCCAATCTCTGTCGATGAAACCTGCAACGCTTTCAAAATAACTTTTGAGGGATACATCCTTTACGCTGTAACAGATGAAACACATGCTCTTGCAGAGGAGACGGAAGATTACTCCTCACTGTTACGCACATACGAATCATCCCGGTTTCTAGATTTTGTGGAAAAGAAAACATGGGATTTTGAAGATAGTCCAAGCACCAAACATTACGCGATTGTTTGCTTGGACCATGTTATCGATGTGGCTTGCAAATCGGAACCTATGATAGAAATTAAGGCCGATAGACCCTGATATTCTATGCAGAATGCAAGACTGGCAGTCTGAATTTCAGAACCTACAAAAAAGCCGCCCACTGGGCGGCTTTTTCAATTACAGCGAATTTTATTCGCCCCAAGGACCGTGGAAATCCCCGTCCTTGTCGATACGCTTGAAGCCGTGCGAACCGAAGAAATCGCGCTGGCCCTGAATGAGATTGGCGGTTCCGAGCGCCTGCGTAAAACTGTCGAAATAGCTGAGCGCCGAGCCCAGTGCGGGCAAAGGCAGGCCAGCGAGCGCCGCCTTGGCGACGATCTGGCGAAGGCCGTTGGAAGCCTTGCTCATGCGTTCGACAAAGGCGGGCGCCAGCAGCAGGTTGCGGCTTTCGCTGTCCTCGAAGGCGTGGGCGATATCGTCCAGAAGCTGCGAACGAATGATGCAGCCCGCACGCCAGATGCGGGCGGTTTCGGCAAGCGGAATGTTCCAGCCGTGCTCCTGCGATGCGGCTTCCATCACCGCGAACCCTTGAGCGTAAGCGGCGATCTTGCCCGCCAGCAGGCCCTGCTCCAGATCGGCAAGGAATTTTGCCTGATCGGAAATCTCGAGGCTGCGCTGGCCGGGATTGTAGGCCTTTGCGGCAAGCGCGCGCGCCGCCTTCAGCGAGGACAGGGAGCGGGCAGCGACCGCGGCTTCAATCGCGGTTGCCGGAACACCCAGCATCTGCGCCTCGATGGCCGCCCAGCGGCCCGTGCCCTTCTGGCCGGCTTCATCGAGGATCATGTCGACCATCGCCTTGCCGGTTTCCGGATCGGTCGCCTTCAACACCTTGGCGGTGATCTCGATCAGATAGGAGTTGAGCGGCCCCTGGTTCCACTTTTCGAACACATCGCCGATGGCAGGGGCGGAAAGCCCGAGACCGTCACGCAGGATGCCGTAGATTTCGGCAATCATCTGCATGTCGGCATATTCGATGCCGTTGTGGATCGTCTTGACGAAGTGACCGGCGCCATCGGGCCCCACCAGCGCACAGCACGGTTCGTCCTTGTATTTGGCGGCAGCGGCAAGCAGGATCGGCGCGATGCGCTCATAGGCTTCCTCGGTGCCGCCAACCATCATCGACGGACCGTGGCGCGCACCTTCCGCACCGCCGGAAACGCCCATGCCGACAAAGGTCGGATCATTGGGGCCGAGCGCCTTCAGGCGGCGCACCGTGTCGCGATAATCGGAATTGCCGGCGTCGATCATGATGTCGCCCTTCTCAAGATAGGCCTTGAGGCGAGTGGTCTCAGCATCGACGGGAGCGCCTGCCTTGATGAGGAAGATGATGGGGCGCGGCTTGCGGATATTCGCCGCGAGTTCCTCGAAAGTGGGGCAAGGAATGATCTTGTCGCGCAGCGGGCCAGCCTTTTCGAGGAAGGCTTTCAGCACAGGCTCATCACGGTCATAGACGGCTACCGTATAGCCCTTCTCGGCTATGTTCAGCGCCAGGTTGGAGCCCATGACGCCAAGGCCGACCATTCCGATATCTGCTTTTTCCATTTTGTGCCCTTCGCAAATGCAACCGACCGGCCGTCGTCTAGACACATGCAGAACATCGAACGCCGACAAGCCGAACCGATAAGAATAGGCCGCCGCCGAATTTCGGCAGCAGCGCATGTCAATCTGTATCCTATTGTGGGATGATCTAGGGCATATGACGCAAAGTTGATAGGCCTCCCGTCACGAAAATCACCGGTTTTGCCTGCACAACCGCCTTGTTAAATCGGTTAGCTGGCCTGAAAACCCCGTGTTTCGCGATTTTCACACCCGTTCCAGCTTGTGATGCGGCAGCGGCGGCAATTCGATAGTGATCGCGTCATCCGCCTTTACCATGCCACCTGCAAGAACGATGGTCATGATGCCCGACTTGCGGACCAGTTCGCCATCGGGAGTGCGGTCCAGCACAGCATCCAGAAGCCCGGCCTGGAAATTCTCTATCTGGGAGCAAGGGTTGCGCAGGCCGGTCGCTTCCAGAACGACTTCATCGCCGATCCTGATCAGGGCGCCCTGGGGCAGGCCCAGCAGATCGACACCACGCGTGGTGATGTTCTCGCCAAGGTCGGCGGGCGCAACATCGAACCCCTTTTCGGCCAGCTCGTCGAAAAGCTCGGCATGGATGAGATGCACCTGCCGCAGATTGGGTTGTGTCGGGTCGGCCCGCACGCGGGAACGGTGCTTCACCGTCACGCCCTGATGCGCATCGCCTTCGACGCCATGCCCCGTGATGATGCGGATTTCCGGCACGACCTGTTTGGAAAAACGATGCTCACCATCCCGCGCTACAGCCACGACAAATCCGCTCATCAAATCCACCTTGTGAAAGACATCCTGACAGGACAAAGAAACTTCGTTAGCCGCATTACATGAGCTATATAGCACCTGTATGAAGCTGCGGGGCAAGCACGTGAATCAGGACAGGCAGGCAAAGAACGACTTTCGCTGGGGCATATGGGGCACTGGCACGATAGCCAACGCCTTTGCGGACGATATTCAGGCAAGCACGGGGATGCGTGTCACCGCTGTCTGCTCGCGCGCGGCGGAGACCGCCGAAGCTTTCCGCCGCCGCATCGGCGCTGACAAGGCGTTCAGCGATTCAGGTGCGTTTCTTGCCCATCCGGATATCGATGCCATCTACATCGCCACTCCGAGCGCGATGCATGTGCTGCAGGCCATGCAGGCAATCGCGGCGGGCAAGCCATGCCTGATCGAAAAGCCGCTGTCGCTGGATGCGGCTGGCGCACGGCAGATCGAAGCCGCTGCAAAAGCAAAAAATGTCTTCGCCATGGAAGCGATGTGGAGCCGCTTTCTGCCAGCGATCCGCGCCGCCAGGAAGCATATCGACAGCGGTCGCATCGGCGCGGTGACGCGCATCGAAGCCGATCTGTCCTATATCCGCGCCTATGACCCGCAAAGCCGCTTCTTCAGCCCGGAACTTGGCGGCGGCGCTGCGTTCGATCTCGGCGTCTATCCGGTTTCGCTGGCACTGTATTTCCTGGGCTTGCCGGATCATGCGGACGGTCGCTGGCAGCGCGCCAGAAGCGGTGTCGACATGCGCACGGATTTCCAGCTCGGCTGGCGGGGCGCTACAGCCAGCCTCTCCTGCGGCTTCGACCGCGACGGCGAGAACAGCATGCTGATCGAGGGGACCAAAGGCACGATCCTGATCCATGCGCCATTTCTGAAAGCCCAGAGGCTGACGCTGTTTTCTGCCTTTGCCGCGCGGTCATCGCTCGGGCCGAATGGCGGCAAGGGATTTGTAGGCAAGGTCTTGAACCGCCTGCCCCTGCCGGGCCGCACCATCGAAACCTATGCTTTTTCCGGCAACGGATTGCAGTTTCAGGCCGAAGCGGTCCGCGATGCGGTGCGAAGCGGCCGGATATCCGATGCGATCATGCCGCTCGACCATAGTGCAGCCGTTGCCGACATCATCCGCAAGGTGCTGTCGAAGGGTTAGAAGCGCATCCCGAAAAGTGTGAAACGGTTCTCGGATAAGATGCGCGCTGAGCTGAATTTTCAGAGAGAAAAGCCGAGATCGGCTCTCTAGAAACTGCTTCTCATCCTGTAAGGCTGCGCATTGTCACCGGCATTGTTCAGGGCAAGCGCGATTTCAGTGATATGCAGCGCCACATCGCCAGAAAAGAATGCCTTGTCGCCCGTCTGGATTGCGCGGGCCTGATCGGCGACGCCTCGCACGAAATCGATCTGTGAGGGATACATGGGCAGCGACCGCTTGTCGGCCTTCGGATAGGACAGCTTTGTGCCGACAGTCGGTTTCCATGACAGAAACTTGCCGACGCGCATTTCGATGATGCCGAAGAGGCGCGCGAGAAAACGGCGCTTTTCCTCCGTGCGTTCAAGACGGACGACCGAACGATTATCCCAGAGATCGTCCACCACTATCGAGCCCTTGTCGGCAACGATTGTCAGGCTGCGATCCTTGGGCATGGCAAGCCCCGATGTGAGACGCGCCACCAGCCCCGACTTGAAAACGAGACAGCCGACCGAGAAATCAGGCGCCATATGCAGATGCTCGGTTCCCGGCCCCTTGTCCGGAAAGGTTATCGCGGAAAATGCCGAGATACTTTCGACCGGACCGAACAGCGACACCAGCCATGACAGCGCATAGCCTGCATGTTCCAGCGTGCAGCCGATCTCGAATTCGTGCAGGCCGGGCCACGGCGCTCCCGACTGCGAACGCCAGCTTGACCATTTGTCACGAAATACCGGCCCGTCTTCCATTTCCGCATAGACAAGACGCGGCACGCCGATGCCATTCATTACGCTTGCCACCAGACGATAGGCATCGCTGAGGCCGTTGGCCGGAGCTGCCGCGAGCGTGAGCCCCGCCTGCCGCGCAAAAGCGACCAGTGCTTCCGCATCGTCATAATTCATCGCCAGCGGCTTTTCGGAATAGACATGCTTTCCCGCCGAAAGCGCTGCATGGGAGATTTCAAAATGACTTTCGGGCGTGGTCAGGTTGACGACGATCTTCACGTCCGGATCGGCGAGGACTGCTTCGAAACTCTCATAAGCACTGACCGAATAATGCGCGCAGAACGCCTTCAGCCGATCGGGAGAGCGGTCATAGGCGCCGCGCAGCGTCAGTTCAGGATAATTGCGCAGCGTGGTCATGTAGTAGTCGGCAACAAATCCGGTCCCGACAATTGCGATATTCATGAAGTGGCTCCGGCTAAAAGCATTTCCAGCAAAAGTGCGATACGGTCCTGCGTTGGATAATGCGTGTAAACAAAGAGATAGAGCGGTTCCACGATTCTGTTCTCACTGGAACCGCTCTATCGTTTCGGGATGATGATTTTCGCGGTCAGCCTGAGCCCGAAGATCGCAAAGACGAGCGTGAGCCAGACCGGGTCCATGCGGCGGAAGAAGAAGCTTTCCAGCATGGCGTTCAATGTTCCGAAGAACACGACCATGAGGAAGAAATCGGCAAGCAGCAGGTTTTCCCGCACCGGGCGGCAGCGCGCGTAATTGACCAGCGGCATGACGATGATGACGAAAATGGCGCAGATGAGCGCCGGAATCCCCATCGACAGCGCGATATCGAGATAACCATTGTGCCCATGCACGATGCCGCGCACATCCCAGTCGAGATAATACGGATTGGCGGCCTGTTTCGCGATCGGTGTGCCCCAGAAGCTTTCATAGCCGAAGCCGGTCCAGGGGCGCTGGGACAGCGCTTCCACCGCAAAGGCCCAGATGGAGGTGCGCCCGGTAAAGGTAGGATCGACGTCGAGTTGCAGAACGAGCTGATGCATCGGCTCGAACAGGACCGTGCCGAAGGTAAACAGCGCAAGCAAAAACTGGATCGTGAAGACTGCCACCGGCGCGAGGAAACGGAGGCCGAAAAGACCGGGGGTGATCACGAGCAGCATGGCCAGCGGCACCAGTGCCGCCGTCGTCTTCGATCCGGTCTGCGAGACGAAGACCAATGCGGAGACGGCAATCAGGAATCCGCTCACCCGCCAGCCGCGCCGCCACAGATAGACACCGGCGAAGGAAAAGGCTGCCATGACCGGACCGGCAATGTTCTTGTGCGTGAAGACGCCGCGCCAGAGATAGGCGTTTTGCGGTTCCAGCGCGTCGGCGCCGTGGGTGCCGAGATTTGGCAGAAGCACGACGCCCGCATAGGAAACGACGATGACGATCGAAGCCACAGTGACCAGCATGGCCGAATAGGCGTCGCCGTCCTGCGGCAGGCTGAGGACGGCAATGACCGTCAGAATGCCGATCATCGTCAACAATACGCCGCGTATCGCGGTTGCCGGATCGGGGCTTGCGAAAACCGACGCCAACAGGAAGGCAAACATCAGCAGCCAGCCGGGGCTGACGATTTTGGCCACCTTCTTCGGATCGGCGAACATGGCAAGCGACAGCAGGGACACGGCTCCGAGACAGCCGAAACCGAGCTGGTTGATGGCATCGCCGCCGCCCGACGCATCCCCGCTCGCCGCGGCGCTGAGCGGATTGAAGGGACGGAAGGAAATCAGCAGAATGCAGAATGTTATCGTGGCGATAACGAGCGCAATCGTGCGGACTGTCGCCCGCAGGTTCGCTTGCGCCGCAACATCGGAACGCGCGTCAGTTCTTGTCCGGGTTGCGATATTGCTCATTCAGATATCCAAAATGGGCCATGACGCGGCCCAGCCCGATATGGATGAAATAGGTCCCTACCGGCACGAAGCGCGCCGCGATGCCGCGCCGCAGGGCCTTGATCGGAGAATAAGCCAAAAGAGCGAGACTTTTCAAAAAAACACGCACCTGCCCCAAAGGCTCGTCCTTGCGCTGGCGTTGCTCGATCAGCGTCGACAGGACGCCGTTGCGCAAGCCTCGCGCCGTGATCCAGTCGCTCTCCAGCCGCCGTGCCGGAATAGTCTCCCGCACGATGCCTTCGTTGCACCAGGCAATCGTGAAGCCCTTGGCGCGGGAGCGGTTGATGAAATCGGAATCGCCGCCGCCGGTGAAATTGAATTTCAGGTCCATGAACGGATAGCCGATAGCTTCCAGAACCGGGCGGGCGATCAACAGGTTGCCGGATGAATAGATGATCGGGACCGGCCCGGTCTTGCTGTAGTGCGGCAGGAAAACCGGATGCCGTGCCCATTTTTCCGAACCCGGCTTTTCAAAGATCGGATATTGGGGACCGCCGACGAGGCTGGCATTATAGCGCTCGGCGGTCGCCACCATGTTTTCGATCCAGGCCGGATCGGCGAGTTCGTCATCATCGATGACGATGACATATTTGAAATTTGGGAAATAGGTCGTCGCCGTCAGCCAGCCTGCATTATAGGCATTGCAGTTGCCGCGATGGGATTCCACGATCAGCATGCCGTTATATTTTCCGGCCTCGAACTGTGGTGCCGCAACCTTGGCGCCTTCCCGGTCCTCCGCCTCGTTTTCGATCACCACGACCGCGAAGCGGCGGCTGGTGACCTGGGCATTGAGCGTATCCAGCGTGCGGATGACATGCTCCGGGCGGCGAAATGTCGGCAAGGTCACCACCACCTCTACTTCATCGAAACGAAGTTTAGGTGTTTTAGCAATTACTTGTATATGATCCGGTAATACAGACATTACGCCACCCAATATTTAACGACCCATGTTTTCACCGGGCCTATTCAAAAACAATTAAAGAAAAGTTCACCGCGTGGTTGTAAGCACAGCCTGAAACTATCATAGAGAACGCTGATCCGTAATATGCAGGAGCTGACTTGCCGTCCCCTCACCTTGTTTTCGTAACATCGATTGTTCCGCATGGAATCCCGACTACCGGTTATGAAGTGGCGAATTCGGCTGTGGTCGATGGCCTGCGGCGTTCGGGTGCAAAGGTGACCGTGCTTGGTTTCACATGGCCGGGCGTGAAAGCCGATGCTGCGGATACGGTCGTGCTGGGCGAGGTGGAAGTGCGAACCGAAGGCGCTGGCATCCGGCGCAAGATCGGCTGGGTGGTGAAATCCTTCCTGACGGGCCTGACTGTCTCCTCGGCGAAGTTGCGGGTGATTCCAGCGCAGAAACTGCGCGAGGCCATCGGACGGATCGGCCCTTTCGATGCCTATGTGCTGAACGGGGTGACCCTGCCCGGCGCGTTTGAAGATATTTTCAAGGACAAGCCGTCGCTCTTCGTGGCGCATAATGTGGAATATCGCTCGGCGGAGGAAAATGCCGCCGACGCCCGAAGCTTCATTCAGAAATTCCTGTTCGCCCGCGAGGCGCGCATTCTCAAAGGACTGGAAAGCCGCCTCAGCGGAACGGCGCATTTCGTCTTCACCTTTGCCGAAGATGACGGGCCGGCGCTTGGACTTGGTCCCGACCGGTTCGCGACGATGCCGCTCGTCACGCCGGGCGGAACGCAGGCGGCGCAGCCACGCCCGGCAAGATACGACCTTGCCCTCATCGGCACATGGACATGGCACCCGAACCGCATCGGGCTGGAATGGTTCCTGCGTGAGGTAAAGCCGCATCTTCCCGGCGATATTTCCATCGCGATTGCAGGCAACACACCCGCTGATCTCGTCTCTGCCTGGTCTGGCGTCAACTTCGTCGGCAAGGTGCCGGATGCGACGGAATTCGTGGAAAGCGGGGCGCTTGTTCCGCTCATCAGCCGGGCGGGAACCGGGGTGCAGCTGAAAACCATTGAAACATTCGAGCTGGGCATGCCAAGCGTCGCCACGACGCATTCCGTGCGCGGTATCGGCAATATCCCGGCCAATTGCACCATTGCCGATGACCCGCGAGCCTTCGCGGCGGCAATCATCGAACGGATCGGGAAGGCAAGATCGGGGGACAGCCAGAGACTGGACGGCAAGGCCTTCACCCGGTCACAAATCGAAGGCATGGACCGCGCGGTTGCCCGCGGTCTGCAAGCACTTCGCGGCGAAAATAGAATGACGGACCAGGCATGATGCATACCGAAAATGTAACCTACCGGAACATCCTTGGCGTGAAGGTCGCCTGTTTTGATTGGGACGGCGCCTTCGCCTTCTTCGAGAACCGCATCAATGAAGGCCGGTTCATGAAGCAAGGCTGGCTCAATGCCAACAATTCCAACATTGCGGACGAAACCCCGGATTATCGCGCTGCGTTGCAGGATTTCCTGATCCTGCCCGACGGGGTGGGTGTCGATATTGCCAGCAAGGTCGCCTATGGGAGCAAATTCCCTGCCAATCTCAACGGAACGGACTTCATTCCGGGGCTCTTGCAGCATATGAAACGCCCGCTGAAGGTTGCACTTCTCGGCGGCGGTCCGGGCGTCGCTGCCGACGCCGCGCAGCTTTTCAGGCAGCAGATACCCCACCATGAATATCGCGTTATTTCCGACGGCTTCTTCAAGCCCGCCGACCTCGACGGCATTCTGGCGCAATTGAAGGAATTCCACGCCGACATATTGCTCGTCGCGATGGGCGTCCCGCGCCAGGAACTCTTCATCGACAAGCATATCACCGCGGAGCACTGCACGATAGCGAGCGCGGTCGGCGCGCTGTTCGACCTGCATACGGGGCGCGTGCAGCGCGCGCCGCACTGGATGCGCAAGATCCAGATGGAATGGGCGCACCGGCTGTTGCAGGAACCGCGAAGGCTCGCGAAACGCTATCTCATCGGCAATCCCGTATTCCTGTGGCGCGTCGCCAAAGGCTGGATGAAGGGAGAACCCCGGTGAGAACCGCAATCGTCACGGCCAGCTGGGATCAGGATTTCGAGCGCTGCAGGCTGCTTTGCGAAACCGTGGACAAATATGTCAGCGGTTTCACGAAGCACTACATCCTCGTAGACAGCAAGGATGTCGCCCTGTTTCGCAAGCTCGAAAGCGCGCACCGGGTCATCATCGATGAGCGCGATCTTCTCCCCTCCTGGCTGCATGCCTTCTGGGACCCGACCTATCTTTGGCGCAGGCGGGTTTGGCTTTCGCTCCGGACCAAGCCGCTGCGTGGCTGGCATGTGCAGCAGTTGCGCCGGATCGCGCTTGCCGCTGCCGTGGAGGAAGACGGTTTTCTCTACACGGATTCCGACACGGCCTTTCTGCGCCTCTTCGACTGCGGCACACTCTGGCAAGGTGAACAGCTTCGGCTTTTCGTGCGCCCCAATGCGCTCGCCAATCCCGAATGGCCGGAGCATCCGGTCTGGGCAGCCAATGCAGCGAAACTGCTGGGCATCGAAAACGGCAAAAGCGGGCTTAACGACTATATCGGCCAGCTTGTTTCATGGCGGCGCGACAGTGTGATTTCGATGTGCGAGCGGATCGAAGCCCATACCGGACAGCATTGGGTGGCGGCCCTTGGCAATATAAGACGCTTTTCTGAATGCTTCATCTATGGTCGCTATGTCGATGACGTGCTGCAAGGCTCGGGCCATTTCAGCGACACGCATGATCTCTGCCGGATGCAATGGTTCGCCCCGCCACCGAGCGAAGAGGAATTCCGCACCTTCATCGCAGAAATGGAACCGCATCAGGTTGCCATCGGCATGCAGTCCTTTCTCGGCCTTTCGGTCGACGATATCCGGCGCATTATCGGAGCGTGAACGTCAAATTCGTTTAGCTGGCAAACGGATGCTGGAATAGGTGAAAACCAGCGACAGCAGATAGAGGCCGCCAAACACGATATTGAGCCCCAGAATCCAGTCGTGACTGTCGGCATAGTTCACCAGCAACAGCCAGACGAAGAATGCCTTGGCCGCGGTCATCAGCACCATGCTCAAGGTCCTGAGACCGGACTGGCCGCGCGCATACAGAATTTCGGTCTGGTATTCGATCAGGTTGCGGAAACCGGGTACGAGCAGCACCAGCGGCAACAGGCCCACAATGGGCGCAACGCTTGAACCGAGTGCGTTCGGGAAGATTTGCAGGAACACGACCATCGCGCCGAGACCTGCCACCGAGACGGAGAAGACCGCAAGCTCCAGTCCGGCGCGGATGCGCAAGGAAGACAGCATGTCCGGCGCGCGCATGAGCTTTTGCACCAGCATCATGTTGAAGGAGCGAACCGGCAGGGCAGTAAGGTCCACAAGGCGCATGATGATCGCGTAAAGCCCCGCTGTCGCAGGCCCGCCGACAGTCAAAACGAGAAGCTTGTCCAGCTCGGCCTGGATATAGAACAGCAGTTCGGCGCCCATCACGGCAATCGCATCGGAAAGCCGCCGCATATAAAGTGATGGTCTGAAGCGAAGCCGGATCGACGGGTAAAATCGCAGCGCAGCAAGCAGTGCGACCCCATTTGCAGCCGCATACCACCATGCCCAATGCGCGATATCGTGGGCGCTTGCCAGCCACATGAACAGAAGGGCTGCGACGGCTCGCGTGGCCGTGCCGAAAATCACCAGTCCCGCCGATATGCCGAAGCGGCGCAGGCCGTTATTGACGATGATGACGATTTCCGTCGACCGCCAGAACAGGGCCTCGGCAAACACCACAACGGCAAAGGGCAGGAAGGAAATATCGCGGCTGAAAAAGACGAAGTAAACCAGCCAGGAGGCCAGCGCGAACAGCGGAAGCGACATCAGAATGGCGACGAGAAAGCCCGCCGTATAGATGCCGAGCAGGCGCGGCTTCACTGTCGATATGCGGTAAAGCGGCGAACTGAACCCGAGGGAAACGATGCGCGACAGCACCACGCCCGTGCCTGATGCAGTGGCAAATATGCCGAAATCGCCCGTCGGCAGCGTGTTTGCAAGCGCGATGAAATAGACGAGTGAAACCACCAGCCTGCCAGCGGAGCCGGAAAACAGGGACAGGTAATCGCGCACTATTCCGGCATTATTGCCTGACAGTTTCCGCAGCGCTTTCGCTATCAACAGAGAGCCTCATCCATCGTGGTCTCGTGGTGCGTTCGACCCATTGGAGCGGGGCGAGATAAAGAGATTTAGCTAAAAAGACTTAAACTCTTCTTTGCAAGCTCAAAGAGCAGACAAGCAAAAGCTAAAATAAGAGGGCCGAGCATTTCGCGGCTCAGGCCGACATTATTTTAACTTTTTGTTTTCTATAAAAAATTACATTCGGCCATCAGGTTTGGGGCGAGCGGATTCCGGTTTGGCATGTGCAAGCCCTGTTTTATGGATTTCATGGCGGCGGCGGGCACCGGAAACGGCCGCAACGGCTACAGATACGGACGAATTCGACAATGAGCGATCATGAGGGGCGCAGAAAGGCGGGAGTTGAGAAACCTCTTCTCGCATTTTCCGACGTGCGCCCGGCGGGTCGCCCCACCGGTCGCCCGACTGCTCCCTGTGATAGCGAAGCCGCACCGCCATGGACACCACCCGCCACATCGGATGAACGCGCTGCGTTCTTTCATGAACACGACCATGATGCGCAAGAAACGCCAGAACCCGTTATCGAGGAAGAACTGGACGATGCGGACGTGGCCGAGTTGCAAAAACGCGTGGCGCTCATCGAAGCGGAACTGGAGCGCAAGGTTCAGGAACGCGAACGTCGCAAAATCGCAATCGAGGCTGACGCTCCACCCCCCGAGCCAGCCCGCGAACCCGTCATGCGCGAGCATCCTGTTGCTGACCGCCCGGCCTCGGATGCCGAATGGAAACCGCTGATCGATCCGCGCATCGCCATCGATGTGGTGCGGGGATCGCGCAGGCTCCTGCTGGTCAGCACGATATTGGGCGGTGTGGTCGCCGCGCTCTATGCATTGTCGCTGCCGCAGATGTACGTCGCTTCGACCGATATTCTGGTCGATCCGCGCAACATCAAGACGGTTGGAGACGAACTGACCCCGGGGCAACTCCCGACCGATGCGTCGCTTGCCGTTGCCGAAAGCCAGGCCCGCATCATCGATTCCAGCAGTGTTCTGCTGAAAGTGATCGACAGGACGGACCTGACAAAAGACCCCGAATTCAACGGCACGCTGGTTCCGACCGGCATTGCTGGACTGTTTGCGCAGATCAAGGATATTTTGTCTCCAAAAAAGGCGAGCGACAGCCAGACGCTGCAAACCCGCGTTCTCTATAACCTGCACAAGAGCATCGCCATCGGGCGCGACGCCAAGACCTTCATCTATTCGATCTCGGTGAAAACCCGCGATCCGCAGAAATCAGCCTCGCTTGCGAACACCATCAGCACCGTTTTCCAGAGCGAGCTTGCATCGCTGCAATCCGATGCCGCACGGCGCACTTCGGACGAACTGTCGAACCGGCTTGCAGACATGCGCGCCAATGTCGAACAGGCGGAGCGCGCAGCGGCTGATTTCCGCGCATCGCACGATCTCGTCAATGTCGATGGCAAGCTGATCAGCGATAACGACCTGACGCGGCTCAACGATCAACTGACCAACCAGCGCGCCGAAACCATGCGGCTTCAGGCCCGTGTGCAGGTGCTGAGCAACGCCACTTCCGACAGTGTGGTGACCGGGACTTTGCCCGAAGATTTGCGATCCAACACGCTGACGGCGTTGCGGGCGCAATATGCGCAGGCGCGCCAGACGGCAAGCGGATTGTCCACCCAGCTTGGCCCCCGTCACCCGGCGCTCATTCAGGCGCAGTCGCAGGCGGGCACAGTGCTGAACGACATCGACGCTGAATTGCGGCGCATCCGCTCCTCGCTGCAAGTCGAGGTCTCGCGGTCCGTGCAGCAGGAAAAAGACCTGACCGCGCGTCTGGCGCAGCTCAAGTCACAGCAGGCGAACAATAGCGGCGATCTGGTGAAATTGCGTGAGCTTGAGCGCGAGGCGACCGCGCGCCGCTCCGTCTACGAAGCCTTCCTCCTGCGCTCGCGCGAGACGAACGAACAGGAAGGGCTGAATACCGCCAATGTCAGGGTGTTGTCGGAAGCCCGCCCGCCGCTCGATCCGGCCAGCACATCCCGCAAGCTGATCGTCATCGCCGGGCTGATTGCCGGCTTCCTCGCAGGGCTTGCGATCACAGCCGTCCGCAATTTCGGACGGCTGCTGCGCCTCTAGTGCGGTTCCTGCTAACAGAAACGCCGGAACCGCTCTAACTATTTGTTTTCTCGCATTATCCAACGCGTCGAAGCGGGATAAGAAATCAGTCCAGTGAACTGATTTCCCCCCGTAGACGTTTCACACTTTTGCTGGAAATGCTCTAATCTCTTCCATTTGAAGTATAATCTTATCGATCAACTCATGCCGACTGGCGTGCGTGCACCTCGGCGCGCGGCACTTTGCGCCCGCTGGCGCGCAAGACACCATGTGCGCCGTCCAGATGGCCCGGCTTCAATTCGAGCGCCAGAAAACGGCGCTTTTCATATGGGCCTGGCATGGCAAGCTCGCCGGTCTTTTCAGCGGTAAAGCCGAAGCGCCCGTAATATTCCGGATCGCCCACGAGCAGGATCGCGCCATGGCCAAGGCGCATGGCCTCATCGATGGCATGACGCATCAGGGCCGAACCAATGCCGCAACCGGCGGCGGAAGGTTCGACGGCCAGCGGACCGAGCAGCAAGGCGGGCACGGGAAAACCGAAGGCGTCGAGCCCGGCATGGACATCCCACAGCCGCACGGTGCCTGCGAGCGCTCCGTCTTCGCCAAGTGCGGCAAAGGCCAGCCCCTCTGCGGGCAGGCGACCGCGACGCAGCTTTTCCGATGACTTGCGGCGGCGGCCTTCACCCATCGCGCGATCCAGCAAGGCTTCGCGCGCCAGCACATGCTCCAGCGCCTCGCCCGCGATCGAAAAAGCCGGGGCAACGAGGGTTACGGTGTTTTCCTGAATTTCAAGAGTTGCGTTCATCACATCTATCCCCGCATAGCGGCAGCAGCACACCCCGCCCGACGCCTTGCAGCACCGGGCGGATTGAGAGGATCTTTCAGACTTTCAAAGGTATGATCGAGGTCGGAAAGCGTTCGCGCTTTTCGGGATCGTACCCAGCCCCAAAGATCAGATGACGTAGGATCGGAGCGGTTCGAAGCCGTTGAACGCCACCGCCGAGTAGGTGGTGGTGTATGCGCCCGTGCCTTCGATGAGAATTTCATCACCGATGGTCAGCGAGACCGGCAGCGGATACGGCGTCTTTTCGTAAAGAACGTCCGCACTGTCGCAGGTCGGGCCAGCCAGCACGCATGGTTCGGTTTCGCTGCCGTCATGCGGGGTCACGATCTGGTAGCGGATCGCCTCGTCCATGGTTTCGGCGAGACCGCCGAACTTGCCGATGTCGAGATAGACCCAGCGCACATTGTCGTTGTCCGCCTTGCGCGAGACCAGAACCACTTCGGTCTTGATCACGCCTGCATTGCCGACCATGCCGCGGCCCGGTTCAATGATGGTTTCCGGGATGCGGTTGCCGAAATGCTTGGACAGCGCGTCGAAGATCGCCATGCCATAGGCCTGCGCGGTCGGCACGTCCTTGAGGTAACGGGTCGGGAAACCGCCGCCCATATTGACCATGCGCAGCACGATGCCTTCATCGGCAAGGGTGCGGAACACCTTGGCCGCATCGCCGAGCGCACGGTCCCATGCGGTGAGGTCCGTCTGCTGAGAGCCGACGTGGAACGACACACCATAGGAATCGAGACCCAGCGACTTTGCATGGCGCAGAACGTCGATGGCCATCGCAGGCACGCAACCGAACTTGCGCGACAGCGGCCATTCGGCGCCTTCACCGTCCGTCAGCACGCGGCAGAACACGCGGCTGCCGGGGGCGGCGCGCGCAACCTTCTCGACTTCTTCCACGCAATCGACCGCGTAAAGGCGAATGCCCAGCTCGAAAGCGCGCGCAATATCGCGCTCCTTCTTGATGGTGTTGCCATAGGAAATGCAGTTCGCCGTCGCGCCGGCTTCCAGCGCCATTTCGATTTCGGCGACCGAAGCGGTATCGAAGCACGAGCCGAGCGAAGCGAGCAGGCGCAGGATTTCCGGCGCAGGATTTGCCTTCACCGCATAGAAGATGCGCGAATAGGGTAAAGCCTTCTCGAAGCTCAAATAGTTGTCGCGCACGACGTCGGTATCGACGACGAGGCAAGGACCGTCCGGACGGCGGGTGTTGAGGAAGTCGATAATACGCTGCGTTGCCATGGTCGTTCTCCCGCGCGGTTGTCTTCACCGCTTTCAAAGGGACAAAGTGTGCATGAACGCATCCGCCGTGAAGCCAGCCTTTGGAGGTGCTGATGTCACGCGAAAACTCATGCGGCGATGGAACAACGCTAAACCCGCGTTACTCCGCTTTGTCTGCCTTGGATTGGAATTGGAGAACCGCATCCGCACTTCTGGCAATGAAGGTGTGCCTCTTCAGTAATTTCGGCTTTTGGACAGCCGAAAGACACTAGAAAGGCCCGCACCGTCGTTGCTTCAAGATGTCCTCGATCTGGCGGTTGGCCATCAGATCGACTGGAGCGGTTAGGTCCAGGTACCGTACCGAATTCCTCACCATTCGAGGATCGGCGGACACCCACAGGCACGTGCGACTTTGGGCAAGCGCGATATAAGCGCAAAGTCGTGTCCATTCAATGACAAAAAATTCGTTGAGCGAATTTATTTTTGGCAGGATCGCTGTGCGCTGCACGCTTGCCATTGTTCAATATTAGTGAAACATTCAACAGGCAAATCCGTCTCGAAAGAGCGTAAATATCCCGTTAATTGTTGCATGTTGTGAACAATGGCCAGTTTCGATCCCTTCAACGCCATCATTGCAAAAGCTGAAAAGCCGCCCGTTCACGCATTGGAAGGGCCGCTTGAAGGCGAACGGCTCGCCGTAAAAGACATTTATGACGTTGCCGGAATGGTGACGGGATGCGGCAATCCGCAGATCGAGGCCGAATCACCGCGCGCCGAAAGATCGGCTCCGGTGGTGGTAAGGCTGCTCGCCGCCGGGGCGGAATTGGTCGGCAAGGCACAGACCGACGAACTTGCCTTTTCCCTGATGGGGCAGAATTCGCATTTCCCCTATCCGATCAATCCGGCAGCGCCGGACCGCGTTACCGGCGGCTCATCCTCCGGCTCGGCGGCGGCCGTTGCAGGCAAGCTCGCCGACATTGCGCTCGGTTCGGATACGGGCGGCTCCATTCGCGCTCCTGCCAGCTTCTGCGGTCTCGTGGGCTTACGCAGCACCCACGGCCGCATTCCGCTCAAGGGCATCATGCCGCTTGCGCCCTCGCTCGACACGATCGGATGGTTTGCGCGCGACATAGAGCTTTATGACCGGGTTGGCGCCATCCTGCTTGGCGACGACGCTCGAGAATTCACTCTGACGAAGCTTCTTTATATGCCGGTTCTCGAACAGCTTTTGCTGGGCGAGGCCGAAACGGACGCCTATCGCGCCATGTTTGCCGAAGTGCGCCCGCACTTTACGAGCCTCAAGGCGGCAAGCCAGCCGACGCTTTCAATAGATGAACTCTATCTGGTCTTCCGTCACATTCAGGGGGCGGAAGCCTGGGCGACGCATGGTGGCTGGATTTCGTCGGGTGACCGCAAGCTGGGGCCCGGCGTCGCGGACCGTTTTGCCTTCGGCGCGGAAATCGCCGCTGATCTCGTTGCCAGCCAGCGCGTGCGCCGGGCGCAATTCACGCAGGAACTTGAGAAGATCATCGGGAACGACGCCGTGCTGGCGCTGCCGACCGTACCGGGTGCGGCTCCGCTCGCAAAGGAACCTTTCGAGACCTTGCAGGCCTATCGCGAGCAGGCATTGCGCCTGCTCTGCCTTTCGGTGCTTTCCGGCCTGCCGCAAATCACATTACCCCTGGGGCAGGTGCAGGGCGCACCTTTCGGCATTTCTTTCATAGGACCACGCGGCAGCGACCGGGCGCTGATCGGGCTGGCCAGAAACATCATCGGGAAGCGGGGCTAGACCATGGACACCCTCACACGTATGCGCGCCTTCATCGACGTGGTCGAGGCGGAAGGCTTTTCCGCCGCAGCGCGAAAAATCGGGCGTTCCAAGGCACTCCTTTCCAAATATGTGCGCGAGCTGGAAGACGAGCTTGGAGCGCGTCTTCTCAACCGCACCACGCGGCAATTCTCGCTGACCGAAGCGGGCCACACCTATTATCACCGCGCGGTCGAAATCATCCGCGAGATCGACGCGCTGCAGGATGCCGTCAGCGAAACCAGTTCCGATGCGCGCGGGCGCATCAAGCTGTCGGCCCCGCGCACCTTCGCCGATGCCGTCATCGGCCAGTCCCTGATCGATTTCTGCCTCGCCCATCCCGAAATCGTGCTCGACGTACGGCTGGATGATCGGTTTGTCGATCTGGTGGAAGAAGGCTTCGACCTTGCGATCCGCATCACGCGCTTGCAGGACTCTTCCCTCATCGCAAAGCGATTGTCGCCGTTCCACTCCGTCCTGTGCGGCGCGCCGGAACTGATCGCCCGTGTCGGCAAACCGGAGCGCCCCGAAGACCTGGCCGACCGGCCCTGCATCATCGACACCAATGCGCGCTCGCGCAACAACTGGCATTTCCGCAATACGGATGGATCGATGATGACGGTTCCCGTCAACGGCCCGATTGAAGTGAACAGCCCCGTCGCCACAAAGAACGCCGCACTCGCCGGTCTGGGCTTTTCCATGCTGCCCGCCTTCATCGCCGAAGAAGAAATCGAGCGCGGCAGGCTGGTCTCCTGTCTGGACGAATTTATCGTGAAGGATGGCGGCATCTACGCTGTTTATCCGCATCGGCGCTATTTGCCGGCAAAAATCCGGGCGCTGGTCGATTTTCTGACCCAATGGTTCAAGGACAGGGAAAACAACTCCAGGGAAATGCAGTAAAGCATTCCTGTCTGCCTTCTCCCGAACCCGGTCAAACTTTCGGGAAACATGCTCTGGATTTTCCAGAGACGTCGCACTTTCGCCGCCTTCGGGCATAAGCGTGTTCTAATGGAATTTTCGATGGTGGTTTCATCCTTGTTCAAGCGCGGTTTCATCCGGCCTGCAGCAATCGCGTTGCTGGCGGGCTGTTTGCCCACGGTTGCACTTGCCCACCCGCATGTCTTCGCCGAGGCGCGGCTGGAACTCTCCATATCGCCCGACGGCACGGTACAGCAGCTTGCCCATGTCTGGCGTTTCGATGATGTTTTTTCCTCCACCGTCCTCATGGAATTCGACAAGAATGGCGATCTCAAGCTCGA
Organism: Brucella sp. RRSP16; assembly: GCF_052246815.1. Taxonomy (NCBI): domain Bacteria; kingdom Pseudomonadati; phylum Pseudomonadota; class Alphaproteobacteria; order Hyphomicrobiales; family Brucellaceae; genus Brucella; species Brucella sp. RRSP16. The sequence continues at coordinate 213,146 of NZ_JBQQAM010000005.1, read as the reverse complement.
CAAACAGGAGTTGATCGACCTTGGCCATGTCATCAATGGCTCCATTGCCGAATTCAAATATTTCCAGACTGTTCTGGACAATGGCAAGGATGTGAAAATGGCCAGGCCGACCGATCTTGCCGCCGATTTCACGGACAATCGCCTGCTCATCATCTTCACCAGCAAGCCCGAAAAACCGTTGAAGCTTGCCGCGGGCCACAAGATCAGCTTCGGCGTCTATGACCCGACCTTCTATACCGCCATCGATTACATGAATGACAGCGACCTGGTCGTGAAGGGCCTGCCCGCAAGCTGCACATCCAAGGTTGTCCGTCCTGATCCGGACGAGGCGCTTGCCCAGAACCAGGCGACACTAACCGATGCCTTTTTCAACGATCCGACAGGCACGGACATGTCGAAGATATTTGCAACCCGTCTCGAGATAGACTGCGAACCGAAAGGAAAGACTGGCTGATGAGAAAAGCGGCAGCCTTCGTTCTGGCCCTCTGCCTTACGATGATCGTTGCGCAAGCCTATGCGCAGTCCTCGCTTGGTATCGGCGCGAATGAGGTGGCGATGAAGCCGACTGGGCCTTTCGCGCATATCATCCTCTGGATGAACGAACAGCAGCGCTCTTTCTATCTCCCCATGACCAACGCTCTGAAAGCCATGCGCGAAGACCCATGGCAGGCTTCGGTTCTCGTGGGACTTTCCTTCGTTTATGGCATTTTTCATGCGGCTGGACCGGGCCACGGCAAGGCGGTGATCTCGTCCTATATGATCGCCAATGAAACGGCGCTGCGGCGCGGTATCTTCCTTTCGTTCATTTCGTCGCTTTTACAGGCACTCATGGCGATTGCCGTCGTCGGCCTCGCATGGTTCCTGCTGCGCGGCACCGGCATCTCGATGAACCAGACAGCGCGCTACATGGAGATCGCCAGTTTTGCGCTTGTGCTGTTTTTCGGCCTTTGGCTGCTGGCGCGCAAGCTGCCGCTGCTTTTCAGGAAGCGCGAGGATGCAGGCCCCGGCCCGACCGCATCGCTCTTTGCCGCCACGCCCGAGCCCGCAATGGCTTCCGGCCCGGCATGGCAGGGCACGGTTTCGCAAGCCACGCGCGCGGCTGCGACCGGCAGCGCGGTCAAGCTCAATTACAAGCCCGCAACCGCTGCTGCATCGGATCATATCTTCATCGGTGAAGGGGACGTGTGCGCCGCATGCGGCATTGCCCATATTGCCGATCCTTCGACGCTTGGCGACGATTTCAACTGGAAGACGGCATGGTCGGCGATTTTGTCGGTGGGCCTGCGCCCATGCTCGGGCGCGCTGATCGTGCTGACATTTGCGCTTTTGAATGGCTTGATGATTGGCGGTCTGCTTTCGGTCTTCGCCATGGCCTTCGGCACGTTCATCACGGTGGCAGTTCTTGCCACGCTGGCCGTCACCGCCAAGAACACCGCGCTGCGCTTTGCGAGCAGCAAGGCCATGTCGGGTCGCCTGAAGGCGGCAATCGAGGTGGCCGCCGCCCTGTTCATCGCCCTGACCGGTGCGCTGTTGTTGAGCGCTTCGCTGGTGAGTTAGAGCGCGTTTCGATCTGAGTGAATCAGATCGGCGCTCTATCTCTTTGTTTTGACGCGCGTCTTTTCCGAAAACCGTTTCACACTTTTCGGGATGCGCTCTAATCTTTATTTTGCCGCTTCGAGCGCAGCCAGAAAATTGCGAAGAAGCCCAGAACGAAGACAATCGGGAAGATGATCGCCGCGATTTGTGAGCGCTCGCCCAGCGCCAGCATGATGCTGGGCACGAAATAGGCAAGCACCCCGAAGCCGATCAGGATGACGGCGGCGGCAATTGCCGGATTGCTCTTCTTGCGCTCAGCCACGGTCACGAAACTCCTCCAGCTTCTTCTTCTGCTGACCGTCACTATCAAAGTTTTCCGGTGCAAGCCATGCCTGATAGGCTTTCTTCAAGGCAGGCCATTCGCTGTCGAGAATGGAAAACCACGCCGTATCGCGGTTTCGGCCCTTGGCCACCATATGCTGGCGGAATACACCCTCGAACTGAAACCCGAAACGCTCGGCGGCACGCTTGGAAGGCCCATTTTCATTGTGGCACTTCCATTCGTAGCGGCGGTAGCCAAGCTCATCGAAAATATACTGCATGAACAGGAACTGCGCTTCCGTGGCGGCGGGTTTCCGCGAAATCTGCGGCCCCCAATAGATGCTGCCTATCTCGATGACGCCATGGACAGGATCTATGCGCATCAGCGCCTGCCGCCCCGCCACCTTGCCGCTCGCCTTGTCGATGACGGCGAAAAACAGCGGATCGTCGCTTTTTGACGCCTTTTCCAGCCATGGCTCGAATTCTTCGCGCGTTGCAGGCGGAAACTCGAACAGCCAGGTAAAGCGCCGGTCAACATCCTCCACCGAGGAAGCGGCAAACAGTTCGTCACCATGCTTCCCGGGGTTCAGCGGTTCCAGCCGCACATAGCGGCCTTCAAGCACTTTGCGTTCCGGCTGTGGACGCGGCGTCCAGTTCTGCAAATCAGTCATGCCAATTCTCCCATTCGACCGGACAGGAGCATAAAAGAAGGGGGACGAAAACCGGATTATTGTGTCCGTGTCATTTTTCCCGAATGGCCGCACGATCAACCGAAACGGCTTTCACCAGCGCCACCACCTCGTCACCGGCGCGCAATGCCAGTTCGTCGACCGAGCGTCGCGTCAGCCGCGCAACCAGATGACGCCCCCGGAAGTCGAGCGCGACATAGGCGTTGGGACCGCCATCCATCGTGATGGCCGTGACCGTCACCGGCAGCACGTTGCGAATGCTGATCGCTTCAGGCGCCTTGCGGGCAATGGAAACATCGCGCGCACGCACGCGCAGCCGCACATGCATATCCAGTTTCAGCCCCGCATCGCTGAGCTGAAACGATGCGCCGCCAAGATCGATCTCCGCCAGCTTGTAATGCTCGTCATAGGACGAAACCGTCCCTTCCAGCAGCACGCCGCCGCCCTCGCCCTCGGCGTCGATCAGCGGAAAGACATCTGCCGCCGCACCGCTTGCCGTCACCCGGCCAGCGGACAGGAGCACGATCTGGTCGGCAAGCCGCGCCACCTCGTCGATCTCATGGCTCACATAGACGATCGGCACATGGCTTTCATCACGAAGACGTTCGATAAAAGGGAGGATTTCCTGTCGTCGCGCATGGTCGAGCGAGGAAAGCGGCTCGTCCAGCAGCAGGAGCGCCGGATCGGACAGAAGCGCGCGACCGATGGCGACACGCTGGCGTTCGCCGCCCGAAAGCGTCGATGGCAGCCTGTCGAGAAGATGGCCAATGCCAAGCAGCGCCACCACTTCGTCAAAGCTGCGCGTCGCCTGCCTGCGGCCTGCCCAGCGCGCGTAAGTCAGGTTGCGCTTGACGCTCATATGCGGAAAAAGCCGTGCCTCCTGAAACACATAGCCGATGCGGCGCTTTTCCGGCGGCAGGTTTATGCCTCTTTCGGCATCGAACAGCGTGAAGTCGCCAACAGCGATGCGTCCACGTTCAGGGCGAAGCGTTCCGGCAATCATTTTCAAAAGCGTCGTCTTGCCCGCACCGGAATGGCCGAACAAAGCGGTCACACCCCAATCGGCTGCGAAATCTGCCTCAACAGGGAACTTGCCGTTGCGGCCATTAATCGAAACAGCAAGCCCGCTCATTTCGTTGCTCCCGCAAGCCTGCGCTGCAGCCATTCGGACAGCACCACGGCAACCACTGAAATGGCAGCAGATATCGCAATCAGGCGGAATGCTTCCGCGTCGCCGGATGGGGTCTGCATCAGGGCATAGATGGCAAGCGAAAGGGTCTGCGTCTCGCCCGGAATGTTGGACACGAAAGTGATCGTGGCGCCAAACTCGCCCAGCGCCTTGGCAAAGCCAAGCACGGCGCCTGCCAGAACACCAGGCAGAAGCGGCGGCAGAATGACGGTGAAAAAGGCGGTGAAACGACTGGCTCCAAGCGTGCGGGCAGCTTCCTCCAGCCCGCGGTCAAGCCCTTCTATCGAAAGCCTGATCGGACGGACGAGCAGTGGAAACGCCATCACACCGGCGGCAAGGGCAGCACCCGTCCAGCGAAAGGAAAAGGAAAGTCCGAACCATTCCTGCAAGGGAGCGCCAAGCGCACCCCGCGCGCCAAACAGGATCAAAAGCAGATAGCCCGTCACCACCGGGGGCAGAACCAGCGGCATGGTGACGATAGCCTGCGCCAGAGACTTGCCCGGAAAATTGAACCGGGCAAGAATCCACGCGACCACAAAGGCTACCGGCAGAGCGACAATGATGGCTATTCCGGCAACCCGGAGCGACAGAGACACAATCTGCCAGACATTACTCTCAATCATTTTTGGCGATCATTTATTGAGCAGCCTCCGACGCGCCCACGAACCCCTTGTCCTTGATGATCGCCTGACCGGCATCGCTTTCAAGGAAAGCGAGGAAAGCCCTGGCGGCGTCGGCTTCGTTTTTCGCCACAAGCGCCGCAGGGTAGAGGATCGGCGCATGACTGTCAGCCGGGAACCGATAGGCTTCGACCAGTCGGGGTGCCGCCGCACGGTCCGATGCATAGACGATGGCCGCCCCGACTTCGCCACGACTGACATATTGCAGCGCAACGCGCACATTCTCGGCGAAGACCGCGTTCTTTTCGACATCCTTCCAGATATCGAGCTTTTCCAGCGCTGCCTTGCCGTATTTGCCCGCCGGGACATTCGATGGGTCGCCCATGGCAAAACGTCCGCCGCCCAAAAGCTCCTTGGCCTCGCCCTTCGGCGTGTCCTTCTGCGTTGCGATCACCAGCGCATTGCCTGCGATCACCTTGCGCGACGCCTTGTCGATGGCACCGGCCTTTTCGACATAATCCATCCAGTCGAGATCGGCGGAGATGAAAATCTGCGCCGGAGCGCCCTGCTCGATCTGCTTGGCCAGAACCGACGAAGAAGCAAAGGACGCGACCACCTCCGTGCCGTTCCGGGCCTTCATCTGCCTGGCGGCTTCCTCAATAACGTCTTTCATGCTGGCGGCCGCGAAAACGGTCACCTTTTCGGCAGCATGAGCAACCGAGGCGGCACCAGCAGCAACAGTGATGAGAAATGCGGCGATCAGTTTCTTCATGAATATCCTCCATATCACCTGCAACAGCAGGCAAACCATCATCCGCCGGAAAACCGGCGCTGTTTCTGTTCGGACATGGGAAATTTCCATGCCCTGACTTGCGATGATGGGTGTGATGGAGGCAAACGCGACCCGGATGCCGTCAAACCCTTGATGCACGGGCGTCCATGCAAAAGCCGCCCAAAATTCCGTAACGAATTCAGATCGTTCCGGAACCAGAGCCACCATAATGCGGTGAAACCCGTTTGACCAGCCCTATGAAGAGCGTGCGGCGTCAGCTACCGATATGTTTGTGCGCCCCGCGCTTCTCGGCAAGCTTTACCTGCTTCTGGCGCTCCGCATAACGGGCGCGATCTTCCGGCGTGCGTTCGTCATAGCAGCCAGCGCAGGAAACGCCTTCCTCGAAATACTGCGAAAGCTTGTCTTCCGGCGAAATCGGGCGGCGGCAGGCGCGGCAGAGTTCGACGTCGCTTTCAGCGAGGCCATGGCCAACGGCCACGCGCTCATCGAACACGAAGCACTCGCCGTTCCACATGCTTTCCTCGCGCGGGACTTCTTCAAGATATTTCAGGATACCGCCCTTGAGATGGAAGACATCCTCGAAGCCGAGCCCCTTGACGAAGGCTGTCGCCTTTTCGCAGCGAATGCCGCCGGTGCAGAACATGGCGATCTTCTTGCCTTCGAGCTTGTCGCGGTTCTGCTCGACCCATTCGGGGAACTCCCGAAAAGTCTTGGTCTGCGGATCGATCGCTCCTTCAAATGTGCCGATGGCATATTCGTAGTCGTTTCGCGTATCGACCACGACAGTGTCTTCATCCGCGATGAGGGCGTTCCAGTCCTGAGGCGCGACATAGGTGCCCACGCTTTTCAACGGGTCGATGCCCTCGACGCCCATGGTGACGATCTCGCGCTTCAAGCGCACCTTCATGCGATGGAACGGCATTTCGCTGGCATGGGAATATTTGAGTTCGGGCTCTGCCAGGCCGGGAATGGCCGTGATGTGCTGCACGAGCTTTTCAATCGCCTGGGCTGTGCCCGCAACTGTCCCGTTGATGCCTTCCGCCGCCAGAAGCAGCGTTCCCTTGATGCCATTCGAGCAGCAAAGCTGAGCCAGCGGCTCGCGCAGGCTCTCATATTGCGGCAGCGGCGCAAAGCAATAAAGGGCGGCAACGGTGAAAGGCAAATTGCTCATCGGTTCTGTCTTCTTTGAAAATTCACCTCGCAACTAATCCCCGCAAACGGCGAATTCAAGTCAACTTTATCCTCATGCGTCGAAGTCGCCCCAAAATCGGCCTCGCAGATCAACTTTTCGAGGAGCAATAGATGTTCGACAGCCAGACGATTGCAGCCCTGACAATGATGGCGAACGAGGCGAAAATCGAACCGGCGGCCTTGCTGGCGATCGCGGAAGTGGAAAGCGGCGGTCGTGCGCTTCACAACGTCAATGGCGGCAAGGAACCCGCCATCCGGTTCGAGGGACATTATTTCGACCGCAGGCTATCCGGACGCTTGCGCGAATACGCAAGGAGCAACGGCCTGTCGGCGCCCATTGCAGGCCGGATACGCAATCCCAAATCGCAGGGGGAACGCTGGCTTCTGCTTGAACGGGCGATGGGCCTGAACAAGAAGGCAGCGCTTGAATCCACCTCCTGGGGGCTGGGACAGGTCATGGGCGCACATTGGGAATGGCTTGGCTATGCGACCGTTGACGACCTTGTGGCGGAAGCACGCGGGTCGGTTGCCGGGCAAGCGCGGCTGATGCTGCGCTTTATCGAAAAGGCGGAGCTTCTTGAAATGTTGAAGGCCCGCAACTGGCGCGAATTCGCCCGGCGCTATAATGGTCCTGCCTTTGCCCGCAACGAATATGACAAGCGGATGGCTGAAGCCTATCAGCGCTGGCAAAAACAGCTCGACACGCTTAAAAGAGCCGCATGAACCAGTAACTTTCGGTGGTGGACAAACCGCCGACAGGGATTTAAATCGATTTATCCACTCAAACAGCCGAGCAAGCCGATGTCCCAGAAAACCGACCTTCTCGTTCCCATCATGACAGGCCAGCCGGTCATTCCGGTTTTGTTGATCGACAGGGTAGAACATGCTGTTCCGCTGGCACGGGCGCTTGCCAAGGGTGGATTGCCCGCTATCGAGATCACCTTGCGCACGGCTGCGGCGCTTGACGCCATCCGTGCGGTGGCGTCGGAAGTGCCGGAAGCAATCGTCGGCGCTGGCACTATCCTCAACGCCAAGCAATATGAGGATGCAGCGAAGGCGGGTTCGCGCTTCATCGTCAGCCCCGGCGCAACCAAATATATCGTTGCAGCCGCCAATGACAGCGACGTGCCGCTGCTGCCCGCAGCTATCACGCCGAGCGAGATGCTGGCGCTGCGCGAAGAAGGCTACACCCATCTGAAATTCTTCCCGGCTGAACAGGCCGGCGGCGCATCGTTCCTGAAGGCGTTGTCCTCACCCCTGGCTGGAACGGTCTTCTGCCCAACCGGCGGCATCAGCCTCGCCAATGCAAAAAACTACCTGTCACTGCCGAACGTTGTCTGCGTCGGCGGCTCGTGGGTTGCACCGAAGGAACTCGTTGAGGCAGATGACTGGGATGCGATTACCCGGCTTGCGAGCGAAGCGGCTGGCCTGAAAGGCTGAGCGAGCCCAAACGGGAAAATAAAAAGGGGCCTTCGGGCCCCTTTTATTTTGCTTTGTTTCGATCTGACCGACGATCAGTTGGTTTCCGTGAACTTGGCCACCGTCAGGAAGGTAACGGCATTACCGCTGAACTGGTTGGCGCGTTCGGTAGGCAGATTGCCACGCTGGAAACCTGCCGTGTAGACCATGGCCGGTGCGGAACGCAGCGCATCGTTGCGGAGGACCGGGTTTGTCACGGGCACGGCGCTGGAAACGGATTCCGCCGACAGGGCAACTTCCGAAGTCGGCATTACGGCAGGCTGAACCACCGCACGCGGCGTGGATTGGGCCTTGGCGATGTAGCGTCCGCCCTTTGCTGTGGCGCGAACGCCCGTCTCGGCAGCCTTGCCAATCGCTGCGACCTTCTTCTGGACAGCGGCGGAAGCCGTAGCAGTCGCCTTGGCTGGCGCGGTGCGGGCCACAGAAGCCGTCTGCACAGCTGCCGGCGCCTGCTTCGGTGCGGCGTCTACAACCGGCTTGCTGTCATAATAATCGTCGGAAGGCGGTGCGATCAGCTCACCGATCTCATCCTTCTTGGAAAGCAGGGCAAGCTGCGTATTGGCGCGCGGCGCTTCCTTCGGCAACGGGAAAGCTGCCGTTTCGCCCGGCTGCGGCACTGCCACAGTGCCAGCATCTGCAACCTGTGTCGGTTCGTTCTGCTCGCTGTTGACCAGCGCGGCAATCGCATCCTGGCCGCTTGCGGCAGGTTTTTCGCCCGGGCGCATCGGACGTGCTGACGGGATCACTGCGGCGGCGAGCTGCATATTATCCGTCTCAAGCTGCGGACGGGCCGACGGCACCGGCACAAAACCATTCATCAGCGGCGAAGGCGTACCGGCATCGGCAACCTGAACCGTGTTCGCATCCACGGCGGCGCGGGCCGCGGCAGCAGCATCGGCGGCCGGCTCGGCTGCGGCAAGCGCCACGGCATCCTGCGGCGCCATTGCCGGCTTGCGAGCCGGTATCGGAACATTGAGCGCGGCCACCGGAACTTCGGCTGCGGCCTGCGCCTGGGCATCGAGCCCGGCTTCGGGACGCGGCGCCTGCATCGGCACCGGAGCCTCACGGGCGGGCAGGGCGGCAATCATCGTTTCACGCGGCTGCTGGACCGGTTCTTCCGGAACTGCCGGAGCCTGACGCGCAGGCACTGCGCGGGCAGGACGTGCGGATGCCGGTGGAGCACTCACCTCACCGCCGCTTTCCTCTTCTTCGTCGGCACCACCGCCAAACAGCGCGCCAAACAGGCTCTTGCTGCGGCGTGGGGATGTATTGCTGGCCACCATGACCTCGCCGCCACCAGCCTTGCGCCTTTCGATCATGGCCAGTGCCTGCTCATAACCCGGCAATGGCTTGCCATCGGCGGGAAGGTGAGCGGTTTTGCCATCCGGGAACAGCGCGAGCAGTTCGCGGCGGCTCATGCGCGGCCATGAACGGACATTGCCGACATCCATATGGACGAAAGGCGAACCGGAGCGCGGATAATAGCCAACGCCGCCGATCTGATAGCGCATGCCGATGCCGCGCAGCTTGGCCAGGGGAACGCCGGGAATGTAGAAGTCCATCGCGCGGCCAAGCATGTGCTGGCTCTTCTTGGCAACGCCGGTGTTGGCGGAACGCGAACGCAGCATGGCGTTGGTTGCCGGAGAACGATAAGCGGAGACGACGGTGATATACTGGCTCGAACCGGTGGAGCGATAAACCTGCCAGATCAGGTCGAACAGGCGCGGGTCCATCTTGGTCGGCTCGTTACGGCGCCAGTCCCGCAGGAAAACATTCAGCTTCTTCAAGCCCTGCGCATCGAAGCGACCATTTCTCTTGAAGACGATTTCGGCCTTTTCACCGGTATGAACGTAATAAAGCTTGAGAGAGCGGGTTTCAGCCGATGCCTGCGAAGGAGACAGCGCCAGGACAACCGCAGCGACGGCAAGGGCAGACGGAGCGGACACAGATACCTTCATCGTGGCCTTTATTCCGGTCCAAACCTTCGCAAAGCGCGCTTTAATGGTCGATATGCTGTTCATCGAATCGTATCGCCTTACCGTTTTCCGCCCCCAGAGGCATTCTCCAGGCTTCCCTCGGGGCTTTCTTTGTGGTGCCACAAAAAGCCTGCGTCCCAGTTCCGCTTGAACTCCGATTGTCGGATTTAATGGTTAATGGACGCTTAGTGAACAACAAATGAGGAAACACCATGGCAAAAAAGCCACACACGTGCATCTATTTTCGCCATGGTTAAAAAATTATTAACAGTCTTTAATTCGCAACAGTACCTGCGAAGACCGACAGTAGGTCTATTATAAATGACTGATATTCAATATGTTAGGCCGGATCGATCAGCCCGCAACGCGGTTGAAAGGGGTGATACCGGCCTCTTCCTCGGCGGCTGATCCCTTGCCGGAAATCGACGCCACATCGATGCCATATTCCTTCAGCTTCCGGTAAAGCGTGGTTCTTCCGATGCCCAGACGCCGGGCCACTTCACTGATTTGTCCGTCATAATGAGCGATGGCGAACCGGATCATCTCCTCCTCGGCTGCGGCAAGCGTGCGAACCTCGCCCGCTCCGTCTATTCCACTGAACAGACCGGCCGAAGTCACGCCTGGATCCTGATCGACAAGGTTGAACCGGGCGGATTGCTGTGCAGGCCTCATGGCCTCGCTGCCCGCACCTATCTGCGCGAAATCACCCGCTGTCAGCTCGCCAGTGTCGCAGAGGATCACCGCACGGTAAACGGCATTTTTCAGTTCCCGCACATTGCCGGGCCAATGATAGGCCTTCAGCTTTTCCAGCGCGTGGGTGGTGATGCCGGTAATATGGCCCATGCGCTCTTCGCTGACAAAGCGCATCATGAACTGATGCAGCAGGATCGGAATATCTTCCGGACGATTGCGCAGGGGCGGCATGGCTACCGCAAAGGAGCCGAGCAGATGGTAGAGCCCGGCATGAAAACGTCCCATATCGACGAGATCGGCCAGCGGACGGCTGTTCGACGCCATGATGCGCGCATTGGAAAGCGTGCGCTCGCCGCCGCTCTCGAACTGGCCGGATTGCATTGCGGCAAAAAGCTTGATCTGCGTGTGGCGCGGCAGCGCGCCGACTTCGTCAAGGAAAAGCGTGCCGCCATCGGCTTCCGCAAGCTTTCCGAGGCTGCGCAGGGCATCGCCATCGCGACGGTCGCGCCGTGCTGTCGAAACGCCGAAAAAAACCTCGTCGGCATTATCCACCGTCAGGGTGCGGCAATCGACGGTCACGAAAGGGCCGCGCCAGCGGACACTGCCGCTACAAATGGCGCGCGCCAGCGTCTCCTTGCCGCTGCCGGGCTCTCCCTCGATCAGAAGCGGCGCATCCAGCGCCGAAGCCCGACGCGCCAGAATGCCGACACGCTCCATCTCGGGGCTCTTGATCGCCATGTCGGAAAGCGTCAGATGAGCCTTCAGAGAGGAACGCGCGCGGCGGATTTCCTGCGTCAGCGCATCGATCTTCAACACATTGGAAACGGAAACCTGAACGCGCTCGAAGGCGACCGGCTTGGTCACGAAGTCGACCGCACCCATTTTCATGGCCTGGAGAACCGGCTGGAGATCATCGTTCTGGACGAGAACGATCACCGGCACGCTGTTTCCGGCTTCACGAATGCGCCGCAAAACGGTCAGGCCATCCATATCCGGCATGGAAAGATCGAGCAGCATCAGCACAATGTCCTTGCGCTGGCTGACGAAGCTGAGTGCGCTGGCCCCGCCATCCGCCAGGATGGTCCGATAGCCCATGCGCATGACTACCGCTTCCAGATTGCGTCGTTGGATCGGATCGTCATCCGCTATGAGAATGCGCGTGGCCATTAACCGTTATCATTACCTATAGAGTTCCCGCGCCCGAAATACTTAAACAGTTTAAATGTCTCATATTCTAGGCGTGTTATTTGGTGCCAAGCCTTCAGCGAATGCAAGGTACTAAAATGTGCCTCGGTGTCCCATTTCACAAAATTTGTATCCTGAATCCACTCCCAGCTTCAACCATCTGCCTGTCCAGCGGCCTGATCGGGGGGGCCATCACAAATGATCGAAGCCCTTTTCCCACCTCTTGGCGATCCTGACAAGACGTGCGAGAAGGAACCTGACAGAGCGGCTCCGGTCAGCGCCGGATCGCGGAGCCGCGCTCTCTCTTTGTTTGTACGCATTATCCGACGAAAAGCCGCTTCGCACTTTTTCTGGAAATGCTCTTGGAGAATGTTCATGACCCGTTTTTCAGAATCCGTTTTCTTCAACAAAGCTTCGCATGCGCCTGCCGGCGATGCGGCTGCGGCCGAAAAGGCTGATCTCGGCAACCTTCCGGAATGGAATCTGGGCGATCTTTATCCGTCTGCCGACAGCCCGGAACTGAAAAACGATATCGAAAAAGCCATGAAGGATGCAGCGGCCTTCGAGGAGCGCTGGAAAGGCAAACTCGACGACGAAGCAGCCAAGCCAAATGGCGGTAACTTTGCCGATGCAATCAAGGAATTCGAGGCTCTGGACGAGCTGATGGGCCGTATCGGCTCTTTCGCCGGCCTCTATTATTACGGCGACACCACAGATCCGAAGCGCATGAAGCTTTTCGGCGACACGCAGCAAAAGCTGACTGACGCCAGCACGCATCTCATTTTCTTCGGTCTCGAACTGAACCGCATCGATGATGCCGTTCTCGAAAAGGCTATGAACGACAATGCGGCAATCGGTCATTACCGCCCATGGCTGACCGATCTGCGCCTGGACAAGCCTTACCAGCTTGACGACAAGCTGGAGCAGCTCTTCCATGAAAAATCGATCACCGGCTATAGCGCCTGGAACCGGCTGTTCGATGAAACCATGTCGGGACTTCGGTTTGAAATCGACGGCAAGGAACTCAGCATCGAGCCGACCCTGAACATGCTTCAGGACGCCGATGGCGCTGTGCGCAGGAAGGCATCGGAAGCGCTGGCAAAGACTTTCGCAGCCAATCTTCGCACTTTCACGCTGATCACCAACACGCTGGCTAAGGACAAGGAAATCTCCGATCGCTGGCGCGGTTTTCAGGACATCGCCGACAGCCGCCACCTTGCCAACCGCGTGGAGCGCGACGTTGTGGATGCTCTGGCAAAGGCGGTGGAAGACGCCTATCCGCGTCTTTCGCACCGTTATTACGCCCTGAAAGCCAAATGGCTCGGCCTTGAAAAGCTTGAGAACTGGGATCGCAACGCACCATTGCCGGAAACGCCGCAGGCCCTGATCCCGTGGGACGATGCACGCGAAACAGTGCTTTCCGCCTATGGCAACTTCGCCCCGGAAATGGCCGAGATCGCGAAGAAATTCTTCGACAAGAACTGGATCGACGCGCCGGTCCGCCCCGGCAAGGCGCCGGGCGCATTCGCGCATCCGACTGTTCCGTCGGCGCATCCCTATGTGCTGCTCAACTATATGGGCAAGCCGCGCGATGTGATGACGCTGGCGCACGAATTGGGCCATGGCGTGCATCAGGTTCTGGCGGGCAGCCAGGGTGCCTTGATGGCTTCAACGCCGCTGACGCTCGCTGAAACCGCATCCGTGTTCGGCGAAATGCTGACTTTCCGCTCGCTTCTGGAGCGTACAAAGGACAAGCGTGAACGCAAGGCCATGCTGGCGCAGAAGGCCGAAGACATGATCAACACGGTCGTGCGCCAGATCGCTTTCTACCAGTTCGAACGTCGCCTCCACACCGAGCGGCGCGAAGGCGAGCTGACGGCTGAGCGCATCGGCGAAATCTGGATGGATGTGCAGCGCGAAAGCCTTGGCGATGCCGTCAATCTCAATCCGGGCTATGAGACCTTCTGGACCTATATCCCGCATTTCATCCACTCGCCGTTCTATGTCTATGCCTATGCTTTCGGTGACTGCCTGGTGAACTCGCTTTATGCGGTTTACCAGAACTCGGAAAAGGGCTTCCAGCAGAAATATTTCGACATGCTGAAGGCTGGGGGCACCAAGCACCACAAGGAATTGCTGGCGCCATTCGGCCTTGATGCGAGCGATCCCGATTTCTGGAGCAAGGGCCTGTCGGTGATCGAAGGCATTATCGACGAGCTTGAAGCCATGGAAGACTGAGGCGACAGTGACCCGAACGGGTAACAAACCGCTCATTCTCTTTCGGGACGACAAGGCGGGCCGCGACGTGCTTTTCGCGGCCCCTTCATCGATCATCCGTGCCGACACGCCGGATGAATTCGAGCCTGCATGGGATGCAATGCAAGAAGCGCACAAGGCCGGAAAATGGCTTGCGGGCTATCTTTCCTATGAAGCGGGCTATCTTCTCGAACCCAAGCTCAAGCCGCTTCTGCCCGAAGGACGCAAGGCGCCGCTTCTCTGCTTCGGCGTATTCGACGGCCCATCCGATGAACGGATGCACGGTCGCAGCGAAGACAATGCCGCCTCCCTGGCCACCTTCCTGCGCGATCCGATCGCGCAATGGTCGTTCGAAGACTATGCGCCGCGTTTCGAGCGCTTGCACCAGCATTTACGCGAAGGCGATTGCTATCAGGGCAACCTCACCTTTCCCATCCACGCGGAATGGGGCGGCGATCCCCTGGTCCTGTTCAACATGCTTGCGAAGCGCCAGCCGGTTCGCTACGCGACCTATTGCGATCTGGGCGGACCGATCATCCTGTCGCGCTCGCCGGAACTTTTCTTCGAGGTCGATGGCGATGGATGGATCGAGGCCCACCCGATGAAGGGCACCATGCCACGCGGTGCCACGCCTGAAGAGGACGAGCAGAACCGCCAGTTCCTGCTGAACGACCCGAAGAACCAGGCCGAAAACCGCATGATCGTCGATCTTCTTCGCAACGACATTTCGCTCGTAAGTGAAGTAGGCTCGCTCGACGTGCCGGAACTTTTCCGCGTCGAAACCTATCCGACCGTCCATCAGATGATCAGCCGCGTGCGCGCGCGTCTGAAAGAGAACCTGCCGCTGCGCTCGCTTTTTGCCGCCCTCTTCCCGTGCGGGTCGATCATCGGCGCGCCGAAGATCAGCGCCATGGAAATCCTGCGTAGACTGGAGACCGGGCCGCGCGACATCTATTGCGGGTCGCTCGGCTGGATCGAGCCGGGCGGACGTATGCGTTTCAACGTTGCCATTCGTACGATCTCGCTTCTGGATGAAAATCGTGCGATCTTCAATGTCGGGGGCGGTGTGGTCTTCGATTCCACGGCGCAAGCGGAGTACGAGGAATGTCTTCTGAAAGCACGGTTCGCGGCACTGTCGAGCCACAAGGGGCGCAAGCCGTGACGATGGAACCCGATTATCAACTGATCGAAACGATGCGCTCGGAACCGCTCTCCGGCATTCTGCGCTTCGACCTGCACATGGCGCGCCTTGAGAATTCCGCCCGTGAACTCGGCTTTGCCTGCAATATGGAAGCCATTCGGCAGAAGGTTGCAGAAGCCGGGGCTGGCGAACAGGCCTTGAAACTGCGGCTGACGCTCGCTCCGGATGGTGCCGCCACTGTCTCGAGCGCTCCCTACGAACCGTTGCCATCCCAGACGATCTGGCGGGTTGCGATAGCCCGCACGCATCTCAATCACAACGATCCCCTGTTGCGCCACAAGACGACCCGGCGGCAGGCCTATATCGCGGCTCGCGAGGAATACTCGCCCGCAGAGATTGACGAAGTCATCCTGCTCAATGATCGTGGCGAGGTCTGCGAAGGCACGATCACCTCGATATTTCTCGATATCGGCGGTGCGGCCTGCATGACGCCCGCGCTTTCATGCGGCCTGCTCGACGGGGTGCTGCGACGTGAATTGCTGAACGACAACGTCGTTGAAGAAGGTATCGTTACCGTCGAGACGCTGAAAAACGCGCGCAACATTCTTGTCGGCAATTCGTTGCGCGGCATGATCCGCGCAAAGCTTGTCGACCTCTGAAATCCTAATATCCATTAAACATGTATTGATGTCATAGCCTTGTGACGTTTCTTTCTTTCTATGAAGTTGTGTTATCGTTCCGGCACATCAGCTAAAGCGGGTGATAACCTGACCGCAATTCTGCGGCATCTGAGAGGAAGAAAATGGCGAAAGCGAAATGGCAAGTCTATGGCGAGATAACTGGCCCTGTCATCATGATCGGCTTCGGGTCGATCGGGCGCGGTACCCTGCCGCTGATTGAACGTCATTTCAAATTCGACAAATCCCGCATGGTCGTGATCGATCCGAGCGAAGCCAACCGCAAGATCCTCGACGACAAGGACATCCGGTACCTCAAGGAAGCGATCACCAAGGAAAATTACAAGAAGGTTCTCGGTCCCCTTCTGAAGGGAACGGAGGGCCAGCCCTTCGTCGTAAATCTTTCGGTCGATACCGGATCGCTCGATCTGATGCGTTACGCCCGCGAGCATGGCGCGCTTTATATCGACACGGTGGTGGAACCCTGGCTCGGCTTTTATTTCGATGAAAAAGCCGACAATGCCTCGCGCACCAATTACGCGCTGCGCGAAACAGTCCGCGCTGAAAAGCGCAAGAACCCCGGCGGAACGACCGCGGTTTCCTGCTGCGGCGCCAATCCGGGCATGGTTTCCTGGTTCGTCAAGAAAGCGCTTGTCGACCTCGCGACCGATCTGAAGCTCGATTTCACCGAACCGGCGGCGGATGACCGTCACGGCTGGGCGAAACTGATGAAGAAGGCTGGCGTTAAGGGCATCCATATCGCGGAACGCGACACCCAGCGCGCCAAGGAGCCCAAGCCCTTCAACACTTTCTGGAACACGTGGTCGTCGAGGGCTTTATCGCCGAAGGCCTGCAACCGGCGGAACTTGGCTGGGGTAGTCACGAAAAATGGATGCCCAAGAACGCCCGCAAGCAGAAGAAGGGCAACAAGGCCGCGATTTTCCTCGAGCAGCCCGGCGGCAATACCCGCATCCGCACCTGGTGCCCGACGCTCGGTGCGCAATATGGCCTGCTGGTCACCCATAATGAAGCAATTTCCATCGCCGATTTTTTCACGCTGCGCGACAAGAAGGGCAAGCTCGACTTCCGCCTGACCTGCCATTACGCGTATCACCCCAGCAACGACGCCATTCTGGCGCTTGATGAAATGTTCGGTGCGGGCGGCAAAGCGCAGCCGGTGCAGCACGTTCTGGAAGAGCATGAAATTCTCGATGGCAGCGATGAGCTCGGCGTGCTGCTTTATGGCCACGACAAGAATGCCTATTGGTATGGCTCGCAACTGACGGTCGAGGAGGCGCGCAAGCTTGCGCCCTATCAGAACGCAACCGGCCTGCAGGTTTCCTCCGCCGTTCTGGCTGGCATGGTCTGGGCATTGGAAAATCCGCAGAGTGGGATCGTCGAGACGGACGAAATGGATTACCGCCGCTGCCTTGAAGTCCAGATGCAATATCTGGGGCCCGTGAAGGGCTATTATACCGACTGGACGCCGCTGGAAGGTCGCGGCCACCTGTTCAAGGAAGACCTCGATACCAAGGACCCATGGCAGTTCCGCAATATTCTGGTGCGTTGATTGAACCGGCCCGGTTTTGACCGGGCCATTCCATGAGGATATGCGTCTGTCCTTCTCTGCCCGCAACATGACGAGGCTGATTGCAAGCCGGTTTCCCGATCTGGTGGCTCTGCTCTGCGGGCTGCTCGTTCTGCCCTGGATTCTGGGCGTGCCGGGTCATCCTGCCCCTATGGTACGGCTTGGATGGACAATCGGACTGATCTCGATTGTCGTCTATCTCGTTCTTTATCAGATAGCGAAATCCCTTGCGTCCAAAGCCTCGTTCAAGAGCAATAATGCGGCCGGGCGCTATCTCCACCGCATGCTTGCAACGTCGTCGGTCATCGCAACCGTCATTCTGGCGATATCCGTCATGCTCGTTTTGGGGTCGTAATCGCGAAGCAGAAGGACCGGCGTACCCTTTGCCCAGCGCGGCGATCTTGCATCATAGCTAACAAATCGACAGGCCCGGCACCTATTCCTCGCAATGAGGACTTGTTTTCGTGCAAGTTTCCATACATCAAACTAATCATCCCGAGCGGTTCCCATCAGCACGGTGTCGTTGATACCGCTCTAAATATCTGGTTACGCATTTCAGATGCCAGCTAAGCTACGGTTCTGGCTCGGAATGCTCTAATGGAGAGCATGGATATGAAACGCTTCCGCATCATTGCCCCTCTTGCAGTCATGTCGCTGGCGTTGGCAGCGTGCGAAACGACTGGGCCGGTCGGCGGCAATGTCCCGGTCGTCTCCCGCGCGCCAGCTGGCATCGAAGGCAGCTGGGTCGATCCCAACGGCATCGTTTCGTCCTTCAATGGCGGCATTTTCGAGACCCGCGCCACCGACACGAACGAAAAGCTTGCCGAAGGCAACTATCGTTACCAGTCGCCACAGCTTGTCGAAATCGACATGCGCTCCATCGTGCGCGGCACCTCGTCGAAGGTAAACTGCGCCCTCGTCTCGCCGACGCAGCTGAACTGCACGTCCTCGTCGGGCTCGCGCTTCTCCCTCACGCGTCGGGCAGCCGGTTAAGCAGCGGATATTTCGCGTAAATCTCGAATATTGACGGCGCGGGCAACACCCGCGCCGATAGAATTTCGCCAGCGGCAATTGTCAGGATTGTAATTTGTCTTTTTTTCTCTAGTTTTCCGGCTGAACAGGAGTCGGACGATGAGTGAGATGGACAAAGTGCAGGAGAAGCCCAACCAGACAACCAGACCGGAGGCGCAGGGAAAGCTGCCGAAAGTTGGTGTTCTGCTGGTCAATCTCGGCACGCCGGATGGCACGAGTTATGGCCCGATGCGCCGCTATCTGGCCGAGTTTCTCTCGGATCGCCGCGTCATCGAATGGCCGCGCCTAATCTGGTACCCGATCCTTTACGGCATCGTTCTCAACACCCGCCCGAAACGGTCTGGCAGACTTTACGACCGCATCTGGAACCGCGAGAAGAACGAATCTCCCTTGCGGACCTACACCCGCGCGCAGGGCGAGAAACTGGCCCGGGCGCTCGCTGAATACCCCAACGTGGTGGTTGATTGGGCGATGCGTTATGGCCAGCCGTCCATTGAAAGCGTCACCGACCGCCTGCTGGAGCAGGGTTGCGAGCGGATCGTCATGTTCCCGCTCTACCCGCAATATTCGGCGACGACCACCGCGACGGTGAACGACAAGTTCTTCGAAGCGCTCATGAAGAAGCGCTTCCAGCCGGCGGTGCGCATCGTGCCATCCTATGAAGCGGAACCGGTCTATATCGAGGCGCTGGCACGTTCCATCGAGAAACATCTGGAAACGCTTTCCTTCAAGCCGGAAGTGATCCTCGCTTCCTATCACGGCATTCCGAAAAGCTACTCGGACAAGGGCGATCCCTACCGCCAGCAATGCCTTGAAACATCACGCTTGCTGCAGGCACGGCTGGGTCTGGATGACAGCCAGTTTCGTTCCACATTCCAGTCGCGTTTCGGACCTGAAGAATGGCTTCAGCCCTATACGGACGAAACGGTCGAGGAATTGGCCAAGCACGGGGTTAAGTCGATGGCCGTTCTCAATCCGGGGTTCGTTGCCGACTGCCTGGAAACGGTGGACGAGATCGGCAACGAAGCAGCCGAAGAATTTCTTGAAAATGGTGGCGAGAATTTCAGCCACATTCCTTGTCTCAATGACGGCGAAGACGGCATGAAAGTCATCGAGACGCTGGTACGTCGCGAGTTGCAGGGTTGGGTCTAGATTGAAGGGAGTAAGGCAATAGGGCAGTAAGGCAGTATGTTCTGATCTGTGCTAGATTCCACCTACTGCCTTACTGCCCTATTGCCTTAAGGAAAAACAATGACCGGTTTCGATATCACGTTACTCATTCTGGCCGCACTGGTTCTGGCGACACTGTTTGCCGGCATCAAGACCGTGCCGCAGGGTTTTAATTATACGGTCGAACGGTTCGGCCGCTATACGCGCACCCTCAATCCCGGCCTCAATCTGATCGTGCCGTTTTTCGACCGCATTGGGGCCCGTCTCAACATGATGGAGCAGGTGCTGGATGTCCCGACGCAGGAAGTCATCACCCGCGACAATGCCATCGTCGGCGTCGACGGCGTGGCATTCTATCAGGTGCTGAATGCGGCTCAGGCGGCCTATCAGGTCGCCAACCTCCAATATGCAATCCTCAACCTGACCATGACGAACATTCGTACCGTCATGGGTTCGATGGACCTCGACGAGCTTCTTTCCAACCGCGATGCGATCAATGACCGCCTGCTGCGTGTCGTCGACGAGGCCGCCCATCCGTGGGGCATCAAGATGACCCGCGTCGAAATCAAGGATATCAACCCGCCGGCAGACATAGTGACATCAATGGCCCGCCAGATGAAGGCCGAGCGCGACAAGCGCGCGCAGGTTCTGGAAGCGGAAGGCGACCGCAACGCGCAGATTCTGCGCGCCGAAGGCCAGAAGCAGTCGCAGATTCTGGAAGCAGAAGGCAAGCTGGAAGCGGCCAAACGCGAGGCGGAGGCACGCGAGCGCCTTGCCGAGGCCGAGGCGAAAGCCACAACCATGGTTTCCGAAGCTGTCTCCAACGGCAATGTGCAGGCGCTCAATTACTTCGTCGCGCAAAAATACACCGAAGCCCTGAGCAATATTGCGAGCGCCAAGAACCAGAAGGTCGTGTTGATGCCGCTTGAGGCAAGCTCCCTCATCGGTTCGCTTGGCGGCATTGGCGCAATTGCCAGGGAAGTCTTTAGCGATGGCAACCGGCCGGTCGATCCGACACCGCAGCCGCCAGCCCCGTCCCGCCCACGCAACGTTCCGCCAGCAACGCGCTGAAACCAGGAAAGAGGGCGCCATGATTATTGAATTTCTATCCGGTCTCGGCATATGGAACTGGCTCGTCTTCGGGCTGGTCCTGCTCATTCTGGAAATTCTGGCGCCCGGTTTTTTCTTCATCTGGTTCGGGCTTGCGGCTCTCGTGACAGGCGGCCTCGCCTTTCTCCTGTCTTCAACGGCGGCATTCGGCTGGCAGTTTCAGACCGTGGTGTTCCTTGTTCTGGCTGTCATCTTCGTGCTGGCGGGGCGCCGTTTGTTCGGCTCGCGCAGCACCGATGCCGACGAGGCCTTCCTCAATCGTCGCGGGGAGCAGCTGGTCGGCCGGCGCGCCACATTGACGGAACCCATCCTCAACGGGCGTGGACGTATCCGTATCAACGATACGATGTGGCGTGTGAAAGGACCCGACCTGCCAGCCGGCACTGAAGTCCGCGTGATTGCCTTCGATCCGCTGTCGCTGGAAATCGAAGTTGCCGAGTAAGACGGCACCGGCGTGTATTAGCCGGTCGCAATGCTACGACTTGACGGTGCGATTAAGCATCTCCGTGAAATATCCGTGGAGATCGTTGTTCGCCTGCCTTTCGAACTGGAGACGTTCCCGTTCGATCTGCGCTTCTTTCGGCGTCATGTCGAAACGCGCACGAAAGCCGCGCAATAGTTGGTTACCGCTCGAAAATCCTAAACTATAGGCAATCTGGCTAACCGAACGGGACTGCTTGGACGGCTTGGTCAATTGCTTGAACGCTTCATCCAGCCGCCGGTCGCGAATGAACTTCGCCACGCCGCCATCCTCTGCAAACGCACGATAAAGATGGGAGCGCGAAACCCTGAGCTTTTGCTGAATAAGCTCAGGAGACAGCTCCCGCTCACCAATATTCTGATCGATGAAGGCCAGGACCCTCTGACGAAGAGCTATGCTCATGGAAGGGTAATCTTCGAGGGACTCCAGCGCATCCCCTTTCACGGCTCCCGCCAAAAGCGCGATCAGTGCTTCCTCCGATGCCAGAGCCTCTACCGGCGAAAGGGAGCGTTCAAGAGACCGTATCCCCTTGAGGTAGGTTGCGATCAGCCGGGTCATTGGCTGGTCCCCACGCAGGACAACCCCATGGAGGCTGCGCGGCCCGATCACCTTTTCAAGATCGCGCCGTGAGACTGCAAGCGAAATCCTGGAGCCCGCATCGACCTCGCTCTTGAAGGCTTTCGAAAGGTCGAGAAAGCAGATATCGCCAACGCCGGCGCGCACGCCGAGACCGTTGAAATCGCCGTTCATCTTTCCCGATGTAGAGAGCTGGATAAGATAATAATCCAGATCGCTGTGCACGATAGTGCGGTGATCGCGAATATATCGCTGGCCGTTGAACGATACCGATCCGATTGCAATCGAACCCAGCGGACGAGAACTTATCGTTCCCTCCAGAGGTTCCTTGCTGTCTGGCGAAAGGGGCATGGTGTCGAATACGGGCCGAGTGGCCTCGCGCCAGAAATCATTGCGCGCGTCGACTTCCACCATAGCGGTTGAGATAAGGTTTCGTTACTCATTACCCCTGCCATCATGCAACGCGCCGCCAAGACACCGATAACAGACGTAACGCCAGCCGACTTTCATTCCCGGCGCGGGATGAGAGCAAAGCCTTCGTTCGCACGCATGACCGCCAAAACTACAAATAGCGGGCACTTATTTATGCAAGCGCAGGCACGTTAAAGCACATCCGTGAGATAAAATGAAGAATAAAATGAGACGTCCCGCCGTGAGAACTTGTTCTAACTGATACAATTGCTTGTTTTGTTATGAGATGAAATTCAAGGACACCCTCCCGGGCGAAGCGCTTTCTCTCAATGAGGGATCGTGTCACCGCGGGCAACAGGACAGCCGAGGTTCGGCACAGAGACCAACCGGACACCCACAACGTCTTATCCACATACAACGAGGACCAGTACAAATGATGCAAAGGCGAGCCTTTAAAAAATTACGTCCATTGCCGCAGCCTGCGCCTTGATGCTGGGAAATGTAATTCCGGCAGCTCAGGCGTGCACCGGCATCAGGTTGATCGCGGCAGACGGCAGTGTCGTTTACGCACGAACCCTCGAATTCGGCCTCGACGTCAAGTCAGAAATCATGATGGTGCCGCGTGGCTTTTCGCGCACCGGCACCACCCCTGACGGCAAAGGCGGTCTGAAATGGACTGCCAAATACGCATCTGTCGGCATGAATGGAGCGGGCCTGCCCGACCTGTTCGATGGCCTGAACGAAAAGGGACTGGGTGCGGGAATGTTCTATTTCCCCACTTCCGCAGGTTATATGCCCTATACGGCTGAGGTTTCGGACCGAACAATCTCCCAATGGGAATTCGTGTCTTATGTCCTCGGAAATTTTGCTACCGTCGATGAAGTGAAGGAAAATATCGGGAATATCGTGGTAGCGTCCTCGGTATTCTCCCAATGGGGCTTTGCCCCGGAAGCACATTACATCGTGCATGATGCGACGGAAAAAAGCATTGTCGTTGAATATGTCGGCGGCAAGCTGAATGTGTATGACAATCCCCTCGGCGTTATCACGAATACACCGGGCTTCGATTTTCATATGAACAATCTGCGCCAGTACACGAATTTTTCCATGACGGGAAAGCCTTCGATCAAGCTCGGCTCGGTTGAAAGTGTCCCGACGGGTCAGGGCTCGGGCATGCTTGGCTTGCCGGGCGATTTCACTCCGCCATCGCGCTTCGTTCGCGCGGTTGCATTCTCACAATCGGTATTTCAGCCAAAAACCGAACAGGACGCCGTCCTGCAGGTCTTCAAGATTCTCAACCAGTTCGACATTCCTAGAGGCTCGTCGCGAGACGGCGAAAAGGACGCGAACGGCAATGTAATGGCTGATTATACGATCTGGACAGGCGCCAGCGATTTGAAGAGCAAGCGCTACTTCTTTCGCACTTACGAAAACAGCCAGATCCGCTCTGTTGATCTCATGAAGATGGATATCGACGGGAAGGACATGGTGAAAGTGTCGATCCAGGGCGATGAGAAGATCGAGGATGTTACGCCAGCAGATCGCCCCTGATCTTGGAACCATCGTCGCCCCGTCGGCTTGCTGACCGGGCGACGAATGCAGATAGTTCCGCAAAATGAGCCTCTATGAGGCTCGCAAATCGACCTTCACGCAATCCGGCTATCGTTTCGATGGCCGGACTGGCCGCATTGGCGCGAAAACAAACGGCTTGAACGTCTTGTCAGGCTGCGCCTATGCGCAACAGATCGTGGAAATGCACGAGCCCGATCGGGCGACCGGCCTCAACGACGATCAGCGCACCGATGTGATTTTCGTTGATCGTATTGAGGGCTGCGGTCGCCAGCATGTTCTGGTCAACGGTTTTCGGCTTGCGCGTCATGATTTCATCGACCGACAACGCGGCAAGGTTGCGGCTCAGATTGCGCGAGATATCGCCATCCGTGACAATGCCGGCCAGATCGCCGCCATCATCCACAACAACGACGCAGCCAAAGCTCTTCTGGGCCAGTACCTTCATCGCATCGGGCATGGAGGTGCCCATCTTTACCAACGGCATACGATCGCCGCGATGCATGATATCGCGGATATGGATCAGACTTGCGCCCAGGGATCCACCGGGATGAAAAGTCTTGAAGTCGCTCGGGGTAAAGCCGCGCGCTTCCAGCAGCGCGATTGCCAGCGCGTCGCCGATGGCGAGCTGCATCATGGTCGAGGTCGTGGGCGCCAGACCATGCGGGCAGGCCTCGGCGGTCTTCGGCAGCAGCAACACGACATCCGCCGCGCGGCCGAGGGCCGAATTCTCGCCTGCAGTGATCGCGATCAGCGGAATACGGAAGCGCTGCGAATAATTGACGATGCCCTTCAGTTCCGCCGTTTCGCCCGACCATGAGATGGCCAGAATGACATCATCGCGGCCGATCATGCCGAGATCACCGTGATTGGCTTCTGCCGAATGGACGAAAAATGCCGAGGTGCCGGTGGAGGCAAAGGTGGCCGCAAGCTTGGAACCGATATGACCGCTTTTGCCGACGCCGGTCACGACCAGACGTCCGCGCGAAGCGACGATCAGCTTCACCGCTTCGACGAATGGGGCGGAAAGGCCATTGTTCAGCGCGTCTTCCAGCGCGGCGAGACCCGCATTTTCGGTTTTTATGGTGCGCAACGCTGACGCGATGGCCGCTTCTGCGTTTGCCGGAGGGGTGATCTGATCGAGCTTTTCCATGGCCGCAAGGGTTAGCTTCTTCGCAGGCGCTTGTCCAAACATTTGTGTGGCCGGAACCGTCAGGATGCGGGCCGCAGCAACCAAGAATTAACCATGTGCCTTTACCGTTCATCCACCACGTTGCGACGGTTTGAAAACACGACATGCTTTTTGCCAAGGCCCCATCTGGCGGTTCGACGCCCATTGCCCGCAGGCTGCGATGCCTGTTTTTGTCGGGCGTGGCGCTGGCAATTTGTCATGGTTCTGCATTTGCCCAGGAAGCCTATCTGCGCGGAAGCGTTGCCGAGGACGTGCTTTCGGCCTCCTCGCCGGAGACACTGGCGAATCGCGGACTTGCCGCGCCGGGATATGATGACGGGTCTGGCGAGACGACCGACAACGACAGTTACACCCCGCCTGAAAACACCACGGCGACTGACCCGGCCACTACAGTCCAAACTGCTCCGACGGTTCCCGTGCCGCAGGACCGCCAGTCCATTCCACCCGACAACATGCGTGTGGGCTCGGTCGATACCGAGGCGGGTGAGGAAACGGGCCGGACACAGCGCGAAAATCTGCGGCAGTTGCCCGAGCAGGGGCGCGGTTCTACACAGGACGCCGATCCGTTCGCACCGCTCGGCATTCGCACCGGTTCGTTTGTCCTGCGACCCTCGCTCGAACAGGGTATCCGGGCTACCACCAACGGCGACAATAGCGCTGCCGGTTCTAGCGCCGTTCTCAACGAAACAACATTGCGGCTCAATGCGCAGTCGGACTGGGCACGCCATCGGGCAACGCTCGACGCATCGGGTACGTGGTCCAAATCCATTTCGGGAGAAGACGTTTCCGAACCGCGCGTTGATATTCAGGGCAAGCTTCGGCTCGATCTCGGCGACCAGACGACGGTCAATACCGGTGCCAGTTATCAGTTGCGCCGTGAAAGCGCGTCCAGCCCGAATGGGGTGGTCGGCGCGCTGCAACGCCCGCTGGTTCATACCCTCAATGGAAGTCTCGGCATCGAACGCGATATGGGCCTGCTCTTCGGCAGCGCCACGGGGCGGGTAGAGCACAATATCTATGGCGACGCCGAACTGTCGTCCGGCGGCACCGTCAGCCAGAAAGACCGCGACAACACCTATGCCAGCATTACGCTGCGCGGCGGCTTCAGCCTGTCGCCGGCGATCAACCCCTTCGCGGAAGTCGAATTGGGCAAGCGCATCTTCGATGAGAAGGTGGACAGCAACGGCTATGAGCGCAGCGGATCGCAATTCGCACTGCGCGGCGGCCTGATGCTCGACATGGGCGAAAAACTGAGCGGCGAGTTCGCTGCCGGATACATGCGCGCCAACAGCGATGATTCCCGTCTCGGCGGCGTTAGCGGTCCTTCTGTCAATGCTGCGCTCAACTGGTCACCGCTGCGCGGAACCGATGTGCGCCTTTATGCCCAGAGTACGGTCGATACTTCCACCACGCCGGGTATTGCCGGGTCGCTCCTGCATTTCGCAAGCCTGGAGGTGACCCGCCGCATACGTTCCGACCTCAGCCTCAATGGCAGGCTCGACGCGAATATCCGGCAGAACAAGGACGGGACCGGCACCGACTACACCCTTGGCGCGCAGATTGGTGCAACCTATTGGATCAATCGGTTCGTCGGACTGGATGCGCGCCTGCGTCACGAATTCCTGACGAGCCGCATCTCCGACCGCGAATATAGAGCCGACAGCGTCTATCTTGGCGTAAAAGTTCAG
This sequence comes from Brucella sp. RRSP16, assembly GCF_052246815.1. Lineage (NCBI taxonomy): Bacteria > Pseudomonadati > Pseudomonadota > Alphaproteobacteria > Hyphomicrobiales > Brucellaceae > Brucella > Brucella sp. RRSP16. The sequence goes on along the minus strand of NZ_JBQQAM010000005.1, from coordinate 186,583 downwards.
CGCTAGAAAAGAGAACGGCATCCCTTCCGGGATGCCGTGTCGAGGTGCGTTCAGGCGAGCCAGAACAGCAAACAGGCAATGCCGAATCCCAGAAGCCCAATAAGGGTCTCCAGAACTGTCCATGTTTTCAGCGTCGTCTTCACATCCATGTTGAAGAAACGTCCGACCAGCCAGAAACCGGAATCGTTGACGTGGGACAGCATGACAGAACCTGCAGCAAGGGAGATCACCATCGCCGCGGTTTCAAGCCCGTGATATCCGGCAGCCTGAACGGCAGGCTGAACAAGCCCGGCAGCAGTGATCAGCGCCACTGTTGCCGACCCTTGTGCTACACGTAAAATCGTTGCGAGCAGGAATCCCGCCACGATGACGGGCAATCCCGTATTCGCGAACGCGGTGGACAAGGCATCGCCAATGCCGGAAGCACGCAGGACGCCGCCGAACATGCCGCCTGCTCCCGTGATCAGGATGATGGAGCAGACCGGGCCCAGCGCCGAATCGAGAATGCGTTCCACGCTGGCTGCATCTGTGCCGCGCCGTGGTCCCAGCACGTAGGAAGCCACCAGCACCGAAATCAGGAGAGCAACCGGCGTCGATCCAATCATTCGCGCCAGCTGATACCAGTTTGCGTCGGCGTTGACCCAGCCTTGCGCGCGGGCGAAGTCGAGACCCGTATTGATGAAAATGAGGACCAGCGGCAGAAGAAGAAGCAATACGACCAGACTGGAACTCGGGGGGTTTTTCGTCTCCTCCACGTCCCTCCCGGCATCGAAATTGTCGGGGATGGTAAGATTGATCCGCTTGCCGATCCACGCACCGAAAAGGTGCCCGGCGATAAACCAGACCGGGATGACGACGACGATCCCGACGAGAATGAGAAGCCCCACGTCAGCGCCCAAAAGCTCGGATGCCGCGACCGGACCCGGATGCGGAGGCACGAAAACATGCATCACCGAAAAGGCTGCGGCAACCGGGATACCATAGAGCAGCAGGCTTCCCTTGAGGCGCCGCCCGACCGTGAAGACCACCGGGAGCATCACGACCAGCCCCGCGTCGAAAAAGATCGGAAAGCCGAAAATCAGCGATGCGATGCCAAGCGCCATGGGTGCGCGTTCTTCGCCGAATCGCCGGATGAGATCATCGGCGAGCGCCTGCGCGCCGCCCGATATTTCAAGCAAACGGCCGAGCATCGCTCCAAGGCCGACCAGAAGCGCCACCCCGCCAAGGGTAGATCCGAAGGCCGATGTGATGGTGGTCAGGATGTTGCCCGCCGGGATGCCGGTCGCGAGCGCCGTTAAAAGGCTGACGATCACAAGCGCCACGAAAGCATGAACGCGAAACCGGATGATGAGCAAAAGCAATAAGAGGACAGCGCCAACCGCTATCGAGATGAGCGCACCCGCACCCATCGTCTGCTGGAATTCCTGCATGCTTTATTCCTTATGTGGGGAGGAGCCCGTTTATCATTGCGCCCTAAATGTGTTTCACACTTTTTGGGATGCATACTAGGCAAAATACCTACTATCGTTGTCCGGAAAAGCAAATTTCACGAAATAGTGCTCAAATCACAAAAAAAAACGCCCCCTTTTCAGGGGGCGCGACCAGAGTCCAGACCGGATTTAATCAGGCTGGCTTGATTGTATTCAGCAGATGGCCGATCGAGCCTTCCACCGAGGGGCGAATATCGTTGCGCCACAAGGCGAAAGCAACATTGGCTTCGATGAAGCCGGCCTTGGAGCCGCAGTCGAAGGTGAGGCCCTGATAATTGAAGCCGAAGAATTTCTGGGCATCAGCAAGCTTCAGCATCGCATCGGTCAGCTGGATTTCATTGCCGGCACCTTTTTCCTGCTTGCTCAGAAGCTCGAAGATTTCCGGCTGCAGGATGTAGCGGCCATTGATGTAGAGATTGGATGGCGCTGTGCCCTTGGCTGGCTTTTCGACCATCTGCGTGATCTCGAAACCGCTGCCGATGGTTTCGCCCTTGCCCACGATGCCGTATTTATGCGCCTCTTCCGGATCGCATTCCTGCACGGCGACGACATTGCCGCCGGTCTTTTCGTAAAGCTCGACCATTTCCTTCAGGCAGCCCTTCTTGGACTGCATGACCATATCCGGCAACAGCAAAGCAAACGGCTCGTCACCGACGAGTTCGCGCGCACACCAGACCGCATGGCCAAGGCCGAGCGGCACCTGCTGGCGCGTGAAGCTGGTCGTTCCCGGCTGCGGCTGGATATCCTGCAGATGCTCCAGTTCCGCCGTCTTGCCGCGTTCGGCGAGCGTGGAATAAAGCTCCACCTGCGCATCGAAATAGTCTTCGATAACTGCCTTGTTGCGTCCGGTGACGAAAATCAGATGTTCGATACCAGCTTCGCGCGCCTCATCGACTACATACTGGATGACGGGCTTGTCGACGACCGTCAGCATTTCTTTCGGGATCGATTTGGTGGCGGGCAGGAAACGGGTGCCAAGACCTGCGACAGGGAACACGGCCTTGCGAATTTTTCGGATCGAACTCATTCCTCTCCTCGATTTCACTATTTCAGATTTGCTATCAAAGCATTGAAACGACTGAATTTCAAATAAGGCCTTTTCATTAAAGAACGACGAAATTGCCGGACCGATCCCATCACATTCAATGACCCGCCCTTAATGTTGCTTGATTCAAAAATTTTTCGAAACTTCGGGCAAATTCTTACCTGAAGCGGCGATGGTAAACCAATTGCTAACCGACAGGTTCTAATTTGAACGTTCAACAGTTCGACCAGGAATTTTCCGCTGGCTCAAATTCAACACAGGATGGTATTAATTGATTAATGCAATCCGGGGCGAGCAGAATCCAGGTCGAAGGGAAACGCGCCGGTATCGGCTAAATTTGATTGCAGAAGGGAAACACAGAATGCTGCGATTTCCATTCACGGTGAACCCGTCAATGAAGCTGAAAGCTGCAACGGTTGCGATAGCTGCGCTCGCCTCAACGCTTACGACCGGTTCTGCACTGGCTGATGCGCAATTTCGCCAATGGGTCGCGAGCTTCCGTCCTGTCGCCATAAAGGCAGGTGTTTCGCCCTCCACGTTCGACCGCGCATTTCGCGGCGTGGATGCGCCTGACCCGGTTGTGCTGCAGAAAGCGCGCTATCAGCCTGAATTTACCGAGCCTGTCTGGAACTACATCGACAATCGCGTGAACGAACAGTCGGTCTCCGTCGGCCAGAGCATGGCTCGCAAATGGGGTCCGTGGCTCCAGCGCATCGAGCAGCGTTTTTCGGTTGACCGCAATATCCTGCTTGCCATCTGGTCGATGGAAAGCAATTACGGCGAAATCCTCAAGCGCGACGACGTCATGCGGGATGCAGTGCGTTCGCTGGCAACGCTTGCCTATGCGGACCAGCGCCGCGCCAAGTACGGCCGCACACAGCTCATTGCCGCAATGAAGATTCTCCAGACCGGGGATATCGACCGCGGCCATCTTTCCGGTTCGTGGGCCGGTGCGCTCGGCCACACGCAATTCATCCCGACCAGCTATCAGGCTTATGCCGTCGACGTGGACGGAAACGGCAAGCGTGATATCTGGAACTCGGTTCCCGATGCGCTTGGTACGGCTGCGAACCTGCTGCATCGCAATGGCTGGCAGCCCGGCCGCACCTGGGGCTACGAAGTAGCCTTGCCGCAGGGACGCAAGTTCCCCAACGGATCGCTCTCGATTGCCGAGTGGCAGCAGATCGGCATTGTCCGAGCCAACGGACGCCCGTTCCCCGATCCGAATGAAAAGGCGACACTGAAAGTTCCCGATGGCCGTCAGGGGCCAGCCTTCCTGATGACGAAGAACTTCTTCGTGTTGAAGCGCTATAACAACGCCGACAAATATGCGCTGGCCGTGGGCCTGCTCGCGGACCGTATCGGCGGCTATCAGGGGCTTCGGCAGGACTGGAATCGCCCGTTCACGCCCATTTCCATGAATGAGCGGCTGGAATTACAGACCCATCTGAAAGCGCTCGGTTATTATGACGGCAATATCGACGGCAAGATCGGCTCCACCTCCCGGGCCGCCATCGAAGCCTTCCAGCAGCGGAATGGACTTCAGCCGGACGGCCATCCGAGCAAGGAAGTTCTGTCGGTCCTGCGCCGCCGTTAAACTGGCGAATTGATCAAATGGGCGCGCTTCAACAGAAGTGCGCCCATTTGGTTTTTCAACATCGTCGAGCTAATATACAGGCATGAAGGCGAGACGAATGCACGAAAGTCGAAAGTTGCGGAAGCTGATGAAAGCTGCTGGCATGGTGCTCGCCATTGCAGCGCTGCTGTTTTCAGCCGTCGCCACCGCCTCTGCGCAGGAGCGCCCGCGCACGCTTTTCGATCTGTTGTTCGGGCCCCGGCAAGCGCAACCGCAGCGGCAATATCAGCAACCTGCTCCGCAGCGTGCACGGCCTAAACCGAAACGACCCAAGGCGGCATCGCCCGCATCACGCCCGACACCGCCGCCATTGGCGAGCCCCGCTGTCGAATTCGTGGACAAGAAGCCGGATGCCAGGAAGATTCTGGTTGTCGGAGATTTCATTGGCAATGGTCTTGCGGAAGGGCTCGACCTTGCCTTCGCTTCTGACCCCGATCTCAAGGTCGTATCGCGCATAAACGGCTCTTCCGGCTTTGTCCGCAACGACCATTTCGACTGGCCAGACAATATCGGCAAGATACTGGATGAGGAGAAGCCTGCTGCCCTTGTCGTGATGATCGGCTCCAATGACAGGCAGGCAATGACAGAGAAGGGCGTGAGCCTGCCGCCCCGGTCTCCGGAATGGAACGAAGAATACCAGAAGCGCGTCGCGGTTTTCATCAAGGCGATCGGTGACCGGCACGTCCCGTTCGCCTGGATCGGCCAGCCGCCTTTCCGCCCGAAGGGCATGTCGCAGGATATGCTGGCGCTCAACGAAATCCACCGCACCGCCACCGAGAAGGCGGGAGGCAAATTCGCCGATGTCTGGGATGGTTTTGTCGATGAAGAAGGCAATTTTACCCAGACTGGCTTCGATATCAACGGCCAGACCGCGCGCCTGCGCGGCAATGACGGCATCAACATCACTTCGGCAGGCAAGCGCAAGCTTGCTTTCTATGCCGAAAAATCGCTTCGCGCCTATCTCGGCGGGGCGAAGGAAGAGGATCAGCCCCTGCCCGCGGCAGGCGCCCACGATCCGTCTAAACCGGTTGATCGCGTAGCCCCGGTCAGCATTCGCGATATCGACAAGGATGAAAGCGGCGTCCTGATGGGGGGCAACCTCGCAGCGCGCCCGCAAGCCGCACGCCTCCCCCGAAATGACACCAAGCCGTCCCCCGGTCGGGCAGATGATTTTTCCTGGCCGCAGAAGAGCGCAAATCCCTAATTTCTGCACCCATATCAGTAGGATTGAACTATCACCCAACTGATAGCCAGCGGCTTCCTCTACCCAATATGATTCTAATTGCTACATTCCGCGCTGTTTCCAGAAGCGTCTGCATCGTCTATCAGGAGGCACCGTCGGCCTGAAAAGGCTCATGGGAGGGCGCAATCACTCGCGTGAGCGAGGAATTGTTCTTGGCGTCCGTCAGAAAACAAGAGGCGTTTGAATGAATATTGCATCAAAGCCTTCTGTCGATCCACATCGGGAGGAGGAACCCCATCTTGCACGCAATCTGTCCAACAGGCACCTTCAGCTGATTGCCATTGGCGGGGCCATCGGCACGGGCCTTTTCATGGGCTCGGGCAAGACCATTTCGCTGGCAGGCCCTTCGATCCTGCTCGTCTACGCAGTGATCGGCTTCATGCTGTTTTTCGTCATGCGCGCACTGGGCGAAATCCTGCTGTCCAATCTCGAATATCGCTCCTTCGCGGATTTCGCTGGCGATTATCTGGGGCCCTGGGCGCAGTTCTTCACCGGCTGGACCTATTGGCTTTGCTGGATCGTGACCGGCGTGGCCGACGTTGTCGCCGTTTCGGGCTATGTCTCGTTCTGGTTCCCGGAACTGGCGCTCTGGATACCGGCCCTCGGCCTGATTTTTACGCTTCTGGCGCTCAATCTGCCAACGGTGCGCAATTTCGGTGAAATCGAATTCTGGTTCGCTCTCATCAAGATCGTTGCCATTGTCGGCCTGATTATTGCTGGCGTCTACATGCTCTCGACCGGCTTCACCCTGCCGAACGGCAGCCAGGCATCGGTCGCGCATCTTTGGAACCATGGCGGGTTCTTCCCCAATGGTTTCCTTGGCTTTGTCGCCGGTTTCCAGATCGCGGTCTTTGCTTTCGTCGGCATCGAACTGGTCGGCACCGCCGCTGCGGAAACCAAGGACCCCGTGCGCAATCTGCCCAAGGCGATCAACTCCATTCCGATCCGCGTGGTGCTGTTCTATCTCGGCGCGCTCTTCGTCATCATCACCGTCATTCCCTGGGATCAGGTCGACCCGAGTTCAAGCCCGTTCGTCGCCATGTTCTCGCTCGCTGGTCTCGGTATCGCCGCCCATGTCGTGAATTTCGTCGTGCTGACTTCCGCAACGTCGAGCGCGAATTCCGGCATCTATTCGACGTCGCGCATGATCTACGGTCTCGCCACGTCCAAACTCGCGCCAAAGGCGTTCGGCAAGCTGAACAAGCGAAAAGTACCGGTCAACGCGCTGTTCTTCTCGTGCATTTTCCTGCTCGCAGGGGTGGTGCTGCTTTATGCGGGCCAGAGCATCATTGAAGCCTTCACCATCGTCACGACGATTTCGGCGTTGCTCTTCATCTTCATCTGGTCGGTCATTCTGGCGTCTTATCTTCAATATCGCCGCAAGCGCCCGGACCTGCATGAAAAGTCCACCTTCAAGATGCCCGGTGGACGCGCAGCCGTGGTGATGGTTTTCGCCTTCTTCGCCTTCATTCTGTGGGCATTGGCACAAAAGCCGGATACTGCGGCAGCACTGAAAATCACGCCGGTGTGGTTCGTGCTTCTCGCCGTCGCTTATCTGGTGATGAAGTCACGGCGCAGCCAAGGTTAAAAGCAAAAAGCCCGCCAATCGGCGGGCTTTTTCAATTCCATATGGCCTTATCAACGTGGTAAGACCGAACTCCCCATCAGATCGGCATCGATGGCGTGCGCTGCCTGGCGGCCTTCGCGGATTGCCCAGACGACAAGCGACTGGCCACGGCGCACATCGCCCGCGGCGTAGAGCTTGTCGACATTGGTGCGGTAATCGCGTTCATTGGCCTTGACCGACTTGGAACCACGGCGGTCGGTGGCAATTTCAAGCTTGTCGCCCAGTTCCTTGACCACGCTGTTTTCTGCCGGGCCGGCAAAGCCGATCGCGATGAAGGCGAGGTCGGCCTTGATGAAGAACTCAGAGCCGGCGATAGGTTTGCGCTTTTCATCGACCTGACAGCACTTCACATGGGTCAGACGGCCGTCTTCGCCGATGAATTCCAATGTCGCCACCTGAAACTCGCGCGATGCACCTTCCGCCTGGCTGGAGGACGTGCGCATCTTGGTCGCCCAATAGGGCCAGACGCTGAGCTTGTCTTCCTTTTCCGGCGGCTGCGGGCGAATGTCGAGCTGGGTGACGTTGACCGCGCCCTGACGAAATGCGGTGCCCACGCAATCCGAAGCCGTATCGCCGCCGCCGACCACCACGACGTGCTTGCCGCCAGCTAGAATAGGAGCCGAAGCCCAGGCGACGGATTCGATATTTTCGCGGCCCACCCGACGGTTCTGCTGCACCAGATAAGGCATGGCATCATGCACACCTTCCAGATCAGCCCCCGGAATGCCCGCCGGACGCGGCGTTTCCGAACCGCCCGAATAAAGGACGGCATCATAGGTATCGAGGAGGCCGCGCAGCGGCTTGTCCACGCCGATATTCACGCCGCACAGGAAGCGGACGCCCTCGCCTTCCATCTGTGCGATGCGGCGGTCGATCAGGTGCTTTTCCATCTTGAAATCGGGAATGCCGTAGCGCAGCAGGCCACCGGGACGGCTTTCGCGCTCATAGACATCGACCATGTGACCGGCCCGGGCCAGCTGCTGCGCGGCCGAGAGACCCGCCGGGCCGGAACCGATGATGGCGACCGACTTGCCGGTCTTGTTGGCGGCGGGCTGCGGCACGATATAGCCCAACTCATATGCCTTGTCGCCGAGCGCCTGTTCGACCGTCTTGATCGCAACCGGCGTATCTTCAAGGTTCAGCGTGCAGGCTTCCTCGCAGGGCGCGGGGCAGACGCGACCCGTGAATTCCGGGAAATTATTGGTCAAATGCAGGTTGCGGATCGCCTGATCCCAGTTGTTGTTATAGACGAGATCGTTCCAGTCCGGGATCTGGTTGTGCACCGGGCAGCCCGTCGGCCCATGGCAGAACGGAATGCCGCAATCCATGCAGCGTGCCGCCTGCTTCTGCACTTCACCATCCGTCATTGGAATGGTGAACTCGCGGAAGTGACGGATACGATCCGACGCTGGCTGGTACTTTGCCACCTGCCGGTCGATTTCAAGAAAACCAGTTACCTTACCCATATTATTCTCCTCTCGCTGTGCGAGGCTCGCCGTGCCGTGCGCCATCCCAGGCGCACAAGCACTGCGTTTTAACGATAGCACTTACTCAGCCGCGACACCGATCCGCATACGCTCCATCTCTTCCAGAGCGCGGCGGTATTCGACCGGCATGACCTTCACGAATTTCGGGCGATAGCTCTCCCAATTGTCGAGAATGTCCTTCGCCCGCGTCGAGCCGGTGTAATGCAGGTGATTGGCGATCAGCTGCACGAGACGTTCCTCGTCATGATGGGTCATGTTGGCGGAAACGTCCACGCGGCCCTTATGCATGAGGTCGCCGCCATGGTGATGCAGCTTTTCGAGAATGTCGTCCTCTTCCGGCACAGGCTCGAGTTCGACCATCGCCATGTTGCAGCGCTGGGCGAAATCGCCTTCCTCGTCGAGCACATAGGCGACACCGCCCGACATGCCCGCCGCGAAGTTGCGGCCCGTCTGCCCGATGACCACGACAACGCCACCGGTCATATATTCGCAGCCATGGTCGCCCACACCTTCGACAACCGTCACCGCACCAGAGTTGCGCACGGCAAAACGCTCGCCTGCCACGCCGCGGAAGTAGCATTCGCCTTCAAGCGCACCATAGAGCACCGTATTGCCGACGATGATGGAATCTTCGGCAACGATACGCGTATCTTCTGGCGGACGTATGACAATACGGCCACCCGAAAGACCCTTGCCGACATAATCATTGCCGTCGCCGATCAGCTCGAACGAGATGCCACGCGCCAGAAACGCGCCGAAGGACTGGCCAGCCGTACCGCGAAGCGTAACGGCGATGGTGTCTTCCGGCAGACCCTTGTGGCGGAAGCGCTTGGCAACTTCACCGGAAAGCATCGCACCGGCAGAACGGTCGACATTCTTGATCTCCACGTCGATCTTCACCGGCTGGCGGTCTTCCAACGCTGGCATGGCCTCGGCAATCAGCTTGCGGTCAAGAACATCCTCGATCGGGTGATGCTGGCGTTCGGTCCAGTGGATTTCGTGCTTCTCGGCCTCAGGCTTGTAGAAGATGCGGCTGAAATCCAGTCCCTTGGCTTTCCAGTGATCGATCATGGCCTGCTTTTCGAGCAACTCCGTTTCGCCGATAATCTGTTCCAGCCTGGTAAAGCCCATTTCGGCCAAAAGCGCCCGCACCTCTTCCGCCAGATAGAAGAAGAAGTTGATGACGTGTTCCGGCGTGCCCTTGAACCGCTTGCGCAGAACCGGATCTTGCGTGGCCACGCCCACCGGACAGGTGTTCAGATGGCACTTGCGCATCATGATGCAGCCAGCCGCAATCAGCGGAGCGGTCGAGAAACCGAACTCGTCGGCACCGAGCAGCGCGCCGATGATGACATCGCGCCCGGTACGCAAGCCTCCATCCACCTGCAATGCCACGCGGGAGCGAAGCCCGTTCAGCACCAGCGTCTGGTGGGTTTCGGCAAGGCCGATTTCCCAAGGCGAACCAGCATGTTTGAGCGAAGTGAGTGGCGAGGCACCAGTGCCGCCATCATATCCCGACACCGTGATATGGTCGGCGCGCGCCTTGGCGACGCCCGCGGCAACAGTGCCAACGCCTACTTCCGACACCAGCTTGACCGAAATATCAGCAGCCGGATTGACGTTCTTTAGGTCGTAGATCAGCTGCGCCAGATCTTCGATGGAATAGATGTCATGGTGCGGCGGCGGCGAAATGAGACCGACGCCCGGCGTGGAATGTCGGGTCTTGGCAATGGTCGCATCGACCTTGTGCCCCGGCAACTGGCCGCCCTCACCGGGCTTGGCGCCCTGCGCGACCTTGATCTGGATCAGGTCGGAATTGACCAGATATTCCGTCGTCACACCGAAACGGCCCGATGCCACCTGCTTGATTGCAGAGCGTTCCGGGTTCGGCGTGCCATCCGGCAGCGGATAGAAACGATCCGGCTCCTCACCACCCTCGCCTGTGTTCGACTTGCCGCCAATGGCATTCATGGCGCGGGCAAGCGTGGTATGCGCTTCACGCGAGATGGAACCGAACGACATCGCGCCAGTGGAGAAGCGCTTGACGATTTCCGCCGCCGGTTCAACCTCATCGATGGAAACCGGCTTCAGACCGCGTTCTTCGGCGAAGCGGATATTGAACAGGCCGCGAATGGTCTTCGCCTGCGCCGACTTGGAGTCAAGCATGGAGGTATATTCGGTGAAGGTCTCCGGATTGGAGGTACGCACCGCATGCTGCAACCTTGCCACCGCATCCGGCGACCACAAATGCGCCTCACCGCGCATGCGGTATGCATATTCACCGCCCACTTCCAGCGCGGTCAGCAGAACCGGATCATTGCCGAAGGCGTCGCGGTGGCGGCGTACGGTTTCTTCCGCGACTTCATCAAGGCCGACGCCTTCGATGCTCGTCGCCGTGCCGAAGAAGAATTTATCGACAAAGCTCGACTGCAAGCCCACGGCATCGAAAATCTGCGCGCCGCAATAGGACTGGTATGTCGAGATGCCCATCTTGGACATGACCTTGAGCATGCCCTTGCCGATGGACTTGATGTAGCGCTTGACCACTTCATCTTCGTCCACCTCCGGCGGAAACTCGCGACGGCGGTGCATGTCCAGCAGCGTGTCGAAGGCGAGATAAGGATTGATCGCCTCGGCGCCATAACCGGCAAGACAGCAGAAATGATGGATTTCGCGCGGCTCGCCCGATTCCACCACAAGGCCGACCGAGGTGCGCAGGCCCTTGCGGATCAAGTGATGGTGCACGGCTGCCGTTGCCAGAAGGGCGGGGATCGGAATGCGGTCCGGCCCGACCTGACGGTCCGACAGGATGACGATGTTATAGCCGCCGTGGACGGCTGCTTCGGCGCGGTCGCAAAGGCGTTCGATTGCGCCATGCATGCCCGCAGCACCTTCTCCGACATTATAAGTTATGTCGAGCGTCTTGGTGTCGAAACGGTCTTCTGTGTGGCCGATGGAGCGGATTTTTTCCAGATCGCCATTGGTCAGGATCGGCTGGCGCACTTCCAGACGCTTGCGGCGCGACGTGCCGACAAGATCGAAGATGTTCGGGCGCGGGCCGATGAAGGAGACCAGGCTCATCACCAGTTCTTCGCGGATCGGATCGATCGGCGGGTTGGTGACCTGCGCGAAGTTCTGCTTGAAATAGGTGTAGAGCAGCTTCGACTTGTCGGACATGGCCGAGATAGGCGTGTCCGTTCCCATCGAGCCGATGGCTTCCTGACCGGTCGTGGCCATGGGAGCCATCAGAATCCGCGTGTCTTCCTGCGTGTAGCCGAAGCTCTGCTGGCGGTCGAGAAGGCTTACATCCTTGCGCAGCGCACGCGGTTCGACCGGGTTCAGCTCTTCCAGTATGAGCTGCGTATTGGCGAGCCACTGCTTGTAAGGATGCTTCTGCGCGATCTGCGACTTGATTTCCTCATCCGAGACGATGCGGCCTTCTTCCATATCGATGAGCAGCATGCGGCCCGGCTGGAGACGCCACTTCTTGACGACCTTCTTTTCCTCGACCGGCAGCACGCCTGCCTCCGAAGCCAGAATGACGAAATCGTCGTCGGTGACGATATAGCGTGCGGGACGCAGGCCATTGCGGTCGAGCGTCGCGCCAATCTGGCGACCATCGGTGAAGGCAACGGCGGCGGGGCCGTCCCACGGTTCCATCAGTGCTGCGTGATATTCGTAGAATGCGCGGCGCTCATCCGACATCAGCTTGTTGCCGGACCATGCTTCCGGGATCAGCATCATCATCGCATGGGCAAGGCTGTAACCGCCCTGATGCAGGAATTCGAGCGCATTGTCGAAGCAGGCCGTATCCGACTGGCCTTCATAGGAAATGGGCCACAGCTTGGAAATGTCGTTGCCGAACAGTTCCGAGTCGACAGAGGCCTGACGCGCTGCCATCCAGTTGACGTTGCCGCGCAGCGTGTTGATCTCGCCGTTATGCGCAACCATGCGGTATGGATGCGCCAGACGCCAGGACGGAAAAGTGTTGGTGGAGAAACGCTGGTGCACCAGCGCCACCGCGCTTTCAAAACGCGGGTCCTTCAGATCCTGATAATAGGCTCCGACCTGATAGGCGAGGAACATGCCCTTGTAGACGACCGTGCGGGCCGACATGGACACGACATAGAAGCCTTTATCGTCGCCGTCGTTTTCCTGATAGATGCGGTTGGAAATGACCTTGCGCAGAACGAACAGGCGGCGCTCGAAATCGTCATCCGTCTCCAGCATCGGATTGCGCCCGATGAAGACCTGAACGTGAAACGGTTCGGTTGCGGCAATGTCAGGCGCCTTGGAGAGCGATGAGTTGTCGACCGGAACCTCGCGGAAGCCGATGAAGGTCTGGCCTTCGGCAGCGATCACTTCCTTGACGATCTCTTCAATATGGGCGCGCAGTTGCGCATCGCGCGGCATGAACAGATAGCCGACGCCGTAGTGACCCGGCTGCGGCAGATCGATGCCCTGACGCGCCATTTCCTCGCGGAAGAAGCGATCTGGAATCTGCACCAGAATACCAGCGCCATCGCCCATCAGCGGATCGGCACCGACCGCACCGCGATGGGTGAGGTTTTCCAGCATCTGGAGGCCGCTTTTCACGACCTGATGCGACTTCTTGCCCTTCATATGCGCAATGAAACCAACGCCGCACGCATCATGTTCATTGCGCGGATCATAAAGTCCTTGCGCTGCGGGCAAACCCGCCGCTTTCGTTTTTCGCGTCGTTCGGTTGGGAGCGGTCGTCGCAGCTTTGACCGTTCCGTTCTGTACGTTGTGAGAAACCACAGTCGATACAGATGGCGTCAAATGCGTCATCGTCATTCCCTCCGTTTGGCCCTCATCATGAGGTGCGCGATCAGTATATACCGAGATGGTGTGACAACCATCCCGCCGTTGCTTTGCATATAAAGGAAGCCTTATCGACAAGGCGTTGGACGAGGTTCCGGACGAGCGGCAAAGCCGATGCGAGGAACGATGTTTAGCGCCTTATTCTCATCAGGCTTGGACAGACGACACCCAGCCCGCCGGAACGGCGCACTCGAATTCCTCCTGTCGCGGTCGGGGCGCCTGTTACCGCCAGGCGATCTGCCTGCCGGTTCCGGCGCCTCTTTCTGAAACTTTCGGAGAGCGCTGCGTCGCTTCCGTTCGCATCAGCTTCTAATTGGACAGCATTGCTGTCCTAATTACGTATGACAGAATTCAAATTGCCTCACAAGATGGAAACGCAATTTTTCTCGGCAACTTCCGTAATAAAATATCAAAAGCGGTGATTTTGTGGGCTTTAAATTGCGTTTGGCGGCCATTGCGTCAGTTTGGCCCCACGCCGTTTTCTTCTTTTATGCCTAAAAAATAGGCAGCGTGGCGGCATTTTTATCACAAGCAGCCCCAACCGCTTTTGCAGAACGCTGCGCGCTAACGGATACGTTCGAGCGCAGGAACCCAGTGAAATCCGCGCGTCGTACTTTCCGAAAAGTGATTCCGATTCTCCAAACGATGCTGTAGACAGCCATAGACACGAGGGCTGGCGACAGCCTGATTGAACGCATCCGGAGGAACACGTGCATTTTGCGTCAGACAACTGGGCAGGTGCCCATCCGAAAATCGCCGAGAGCCTTTCATTGCATGCTGCGGGTTTTGCGGCAGCCTATGGCGCAAGTGAAATCGACAAGCGCGTCGAGCAACGGTTCAACGAACTGTTCGAGCGTGAAGTTGCCGTATTCTTTGTCGGAACCGGCACCGCCGCCAACTCGCTGGCGCTTGCCAGCGTCAACCGGCCCGGCGGCGTTTCGCTGGTACACCGCGAGGCGCATGTGATCGAGGATGAATGCGGCGCGCCGGAATATTTCACCGGCGGAGCCCGTCTGCATCCGATTGACGGCGCACATGGCCGCATCGACCCCGAGCTTCTCAAGCGCGAACTGAAGCGGTTCAATCCGGCTTTCGTTCACGCCGGGCAGCCGATGGCCGTCAGCATCACGCAGGCGACCGAAGTCGGCACACTCTACCAGCCCGAGCATATCGCCGCCATCTCCAAGATCTGCCGCGATGCAGGCCTGCCGCTGCACATGGACGGTGCACGCTTTGCCAACGCACTCGTTTCCCTGGACATGACGCCTGCCGAAATGACCTGGAAACAGGGTGTGGACATCGTTTCCTTCGGCGGGACGAAAAACGGTTGCTGGTGCGCCGAAGCTCTGGTCTTCATGGACCCTGCACGCGCCAGCGACCTGCCGTTCATCCGCAAGCGCGCGGCCCAGCTCTTTTCCAAGACACGTTTCGTGGCCGCTCAGTTCGATGCTTATCTGCAAGGCAATCTCTGGCTGGAACTGGCGCGTCATTCAAACGCGCTTGCAACGCGCCTTGCCGGCCATATCAATGCGTCGAGCCAGATGCGCCTTGCCTGGAAGCCGGAAGCCAACGAGGTGTTCGCCATCATGAAACAGTCGGTCTATGACCGCCTGCGCAATGCCGGAGCGATTTTCTACGACTGGAACCCGCCGCATTCGGAAGTGAACCGCATCAGCGACGGCGAGATTTTCGCCCGTTTCGTCACGAGCTTCGCCAATACGGAAGAAGACGTGGACCGCTTCGCCGAATTGATTGCCTGACGCCTTTCAATAAGCATGAAAACAAAGAAGGCGGCGCTTTGAGCGCCGCCTTTTTTTGTACTCAGCTGGAAATGCTTTAATGCGCGGTTTTCGCCTCGATCTGCTGGGCGCTTTCCGAGCCAGCCTTGGTGACTTCGATCTTGCGCGGCTTCATCTGCTCCGGGATTTCGCGCTTGAGATCGATGTGCAGGAGGCCATTCTTGAGGCTCGCACCGGCGACTTCCACGAAGTCGGCAAGCTGGAAACGGCGCTCGAAAGCACGTGAAGCAATACCGCGATAGAGAACTTCACCGATATCGGAAGCATTCTCATCGGCCTTCTGACCCTTCACGGTCAACTGGTTGCGATGTGCTTCGATTTCGAGTTCGCTTTCGGAAAAGCCCGCAACCGCCATGGTGATGCGATAGGTGTTTTCACCCGTGCGCTCGATATTATACGGCGGGTAGGACTGGTTACCTTCCGGCGAAGCGAGCGTATCAAGCATGGTGAAAAGACGATCGAAACCGACCGTGGAACGATAAAGCGGGGAAAAATCTACGTGACGCATGTATTAGCCCTCCTTTAGAGCGACAAGATGCTTGTTCAGCATGATCTTTTCCGAACAGCGCCAGACGCGTCCGGGATCATGCAGGGCGGCGAAATTCCCTTATGGCGAATTCCTTGTTGCCGGCGGCCCCTTCCAGGCGACCGCAAAACTCATTTGGGAACGGTTCTTTTTCTTTTCAAGACCAGTAGCGCGCGAAGATTTGCGAAACACGGGCTGTCACGCTGCGTAATAACTCCTGATCGATAGGGGGCTACAATCTTGAGGGTTCGCCGCACAATGAACCCAAAATGAACATCATCTTTGGCGAGCGTTCAGCCGCTTGGGGCTAATGTCCCACCATGCCTGCTGCAAAGCGGGTTCATCAAAGGATCACGGTTATGAAAAAAGCTGTTCTTGCTTTTGCCGCACTTGCCACCGTCGCGACCGGTTTTGCGACGCCCACCTTCGCAGCCGATAGCGGCCTGAGCGTTCAGGTTCAGTATTACGATGATGACGGCTATCGTCCGCCGCGTCCTTATCCGGGTCCGCGTCCCGGCTGGGATGGTGGCCCGGACCGCCGCCCGGGCTGGGGCGATGAGTACGGTCGCCGCGACATCATGAGCCCGCGCCGTATCGCGCGCTCGCTGGAACGCCGCGGCTATGATGTCGGCGATATGCGCCTTAACCGCGACACTTATTTCGTCCGCGCCACGCGGCCAAATGGCCGTCGTGTCATCGTTATGGTCGACGCCTATTCAGGCCGCATCGTCGGCGAACGTCGTCCGGGCGGTTACTGATCTCTCTTCATGTTTCTGAACATATCAGCTGGCGTAACGTCCCTTGCACCGGCTGTTCTTTGAACCGGAAGTTCTCTCTCGAACTTCCGGTTACTTTTTATCATCAATTGCTCCATTATGCTGGCAGCGCATATCCCAACCGAACAGAAAGGCCCGCAATCGGATGTCGGAACTGCTTTTCGAAACCGATGCGAATCCCGTCCCGCATGGGATAAGAGCCGGACTGCTTGAAGCACATGGGGGCAAGACGCTGCGCTATGCCATCCTGAAAGCCGAGACAAGGCCGATGCGGGGAACGGTGGTCCTGCTGCAGGGGCGCAACGAGTTCATTGAAAAATACTTTGAAACCATGGCCGACCTGAGTGCTCGCGGTTTCACGGTCCTGACTTTCGACTGGCGCGGACAAGGCGGCTCGACCCGACTGCTGAAGGATCGCCAGCGTGGCTATGTCCGCAGTTTCGACGACTATTCCGACGATCTCGATCTGACCCTGAGCCAGATCGCTTTGCCTGACTGTCCGCCGCCCTTCTACGTCCTCGGTCACTCCGCAGGCGCGCTCGTGGCGCTTGCTTCAATGGGCAGGCTGACATCCCGTGTCAGCCGCATGGTGCTCTGTGCACCCTTCATGGGGCTCGATGGCCAAAAACTCAGCGACGACAACGTACGCCGCATCGCCTCCGCCTTTCGATGGCTCGGCCTCGGGCGGGTTTACGCCTCCGGCGGACGCAGGCTTGCTTCCCGCCCCTTTGCAGGCAATCCGCTGACCAGCGACCCGGAGCGCTTCATGCGGAATATGGAAATTCCACGTCTTCATCCCGACCTTGCGCTTGGCGGTCCGACAGCCCGCTGGCTCTGGAGCGCGCTCGAAACATCGCGGCGGATCAACCAGCCGGATTTCTACGAAGGGTCAACGGTGCCGGTTCTTATCGTCGCCGCCGGCGCGGATCGTGTGGTTTCCACGCCGGTGATCGAACGTTTTGTGGCGCGAACGCGCAATGTCTCACTGACGACGATTGCCGGCGCACGTCATGAAATGCTGCAGGAAGCCGATTTTTATCGGGAGCAGCTCTGGGCTGCCTTCGATGCGTTCATTCCCGGATCGTCGGAAGTCGAGACCATGCCGGAGACCATTGAACCCGTGGCCTCCGGTATTTAGCTAGCTGTTGAGCAGATCGAGCGCTGCCTTGTGCAGTTCGGGAGAAGCGGCGGCGACAATGTCACCGCCCTTTTCCGCCGGACCACCATCGCGTTGCGTCACCACTCCGCCCGCCTGTTCAATCAGCGGGATGAGGGCAACGATGTCATAGGGCTGCAAACCGGCCTCGACCACAATATCGGCAAAGCCGCTTGCCAGCATGACGAAGGCGTAACAATCGACCCCGTAACGCGACAGACGGACAGAATTTTCCAGCCGGTCGAAACCTCTGCGGTTGTCTCCCTTGAAGAGAGCAGGCGTCGTCGTGAACATCGTCGCATCGGCCAGGGCGGCGTTCTGGCGCACCGACAAACGGCGCGGCATATCTTCACCGCTTTGGCGGGCGAGATAGGCGCCATCGCCGTCGCTGTAGAAAAGTTCGCCGGTAAACGGCTGCGACATCATTCCCGCCCGGGCATCGCCATCGACAGTGAGGCCCAGAAGTGTGCCCCACACCGGCAGGCCGGAAATGAAGGCGCGGGTTCCATCGATGGGATCGATAACCCAGACATGGCTGCGGTCGATATTCTCCGGTCCGTATTCTTCCCCCAGAATGCCATGGTCGGGAAAAGCCTCGCCAATCACCGCCCGAATCGCACGCTCCGCCGCGCGGTCTGCTTCGGTCACCGGATCGAAACCAACGCTATATTTGTTGTCTATTTCCGTCAGTTGACGAAAACGCGGAAGCGTTTCAGCAGCCGCAGCAGCAGCCACTTCGGAAAAAAATGCCTTGTCGATCAGCAACCCCGAACTCCTGTTTCCAATGCATGGCGCGCGCTTGTGCAAACCATGCTAATTTTGCCTATATAATGAGCATGATAAAATCAGCTCAAAAAATATGCTTGTTTTCTTGACGTTAGCGCCGTTCAGACGTAACTTAAATTCCTGACAGGTTTTCCTGTCTATGCCTTTCGGGGCATTTCCTCCCTAGTCTTTGGCCGCGCTCGTATCGTTCGGGCGCGGTTCTTTTTATCTGCGAGAGGAGCTTAAGGAACGGCTTATTCCGCCGCCAGAGGAGGCGCGAAAAAGAGATCATCCGGCAGGGATGTCAGGTCGCTCAGAAATCCATGGAGATCGGCGCAGAGCGTTTCGAAACCGGCAAGCTTGTGCAAGCTCTGTTCGTTCACATAAAGGCTTCGGTTGATCTCGATCTGGAGAGCATGGCAAGCGGTAGCTGGCCGTCCATAATGCTCGGTGATGAAGCCACCCGCATAGGGCTTGTTGTGCGCAACCGTGTAACCCAGGTCCTGGAGGAGATCGATGGCAGCCTGCGTCAGCCTTTCGCTGCACGAACGACCGAAACGGTCGCCGACGATAAAATCCGGTCGTGACCCGACTTCACCGGGACGTGTGCCGCCCGGCATGGAGTGGCAGTCTATCAGCACCGCATAGCCAAAACGCTGGCGCGTGGATTGAAGCAAAGCATCAAGCGTCTGATGATAAGGCTTGTAGAGATCTTCAATGCGGTAAAATGCTTCCGCGAGGGAAATTCGGCCCGGATAAATCAACTGGCCCTCACCGACCAGACGCGGCACGGTGCCAAGCCCGCCAGCGACGCGCGCCGACTGGCTGTTCACGAAAGGCGGCAGCGGCTCGGCGAACATGCGCGGATCGAGCTCATAGGCTTCACGATTCACATCCAGAAAAGCCCGTGGGAAATGCGCCTTGAGCAGGGGCGCGCCGAGCCGCACCGCCGAAGCAAACAAGTCATCGACGTAACAGTCTTCCGAATGGCGAATGCTCAAGGCATCCAGACGCGACGCTTCGATGAAGGAATGCGGGTAATAGCGCCCGCTATGCGGGGAATTAAAGACGAACGGAATGCGCTGTTCCGCCGGAGCGCATATCTCGAAGGGCGGTATCAGACTAAAATCGCGCTCCAAACTCATTCTTCACCCGTTCTCGACCGCAATAGTCAGGCCATTCGCCAACGATCCACGTTAATAACGTAACAAACTACGTCAGACAGCCCATGCGCGCAAATGGCCGGAAGACGAATCTTTCGAACCCTTCCCGGTGTCCATATGCGACAATCCTGTCACACTGAACAGCTTGTTGCCAAATACGCGCCATAACAATTAACATTCGTGCGAGCATTCATTCCATATTTACCAAAGAAGCGTTTTCTACGGTGGATATTGAGTCGTTAAGGGTCAGCTTTTGAGCGATGAACACGACACAGAATTCGGACGGAACAATGAAGAGAATCCTTCTAGCTGAAGATGACAATGATATGCGCCGCTTCCTCGTCAAGGCGTTGGAAAAAGCCGGTTATCACGTGACGCATTTCGACAATGGTGCGAGCGCCTATGAAAGACTGCAGGAAGAGCCCTTCTCGCTTCTGCTGACCGACATCGTCATGCCGGAAATGGACGGTATCGAACTGGCGCGCCGCGCGACAGAAATCGACCCCGACCTGAAGATCATGTTCATTACAGGCTTTGCCGCTGTCGCGCTCAATCCCGATTCGGACGCACCGCGCGACGCAAAGGTGCTCTCCAAGCCGTTCCACCTGCGCGATCTGGTGAATGAAATCGAAAAAATGCTGATCGCCGCCTGAGGCGATCGGGCGGATTTGCGCCCCTTTGTTTTGTCATCAACAAAAAGACGAAAAAACTTCATAAAAGGGCATTGACGGGCGCAACGCGATATGGTGTATGCGCCACATCGAATGGGCGTGTAGCTCAGCGGGAGAGCACTACGTTGACATCGTAGGGGTCACAGGTTCAATCCCTGTCACGCCCACCATTCGAACCCAAAACAAATCAATTGGTTATGAAAAGTAGCGCTGCTGATATGTGGCGCTCTTCAGGTTCGTCGAGCCTGAGGTGAACCTATTGGCTATTCGACCAAACCCACACGCCCAATAGCTTCAAGGTATGCCCCGCGAATGTGTGCTGGGGGCGCCAAGCCGCCCCTCGAGCTTCAAGGCCGATCAAAATTGGCGGATCGTCTCACGCACCTGTTCATCAATATGATCCGCGACTTTCTGGGCGGCTTCGCGTTTTTCAACAGCCCGAGCGATACTCGTTTCGCTCTCTTCAAGAATTTTCAGATACTTGGTTTTCAAGTCGCTATTTTCAGGAACGGCACCGATGTTTTCTCGAATGCGCTCCTGCTCTCCAGCAAGGCGCTGAATATCTTCACTGGATTTTTCCAGTTCCCTGTGCGCATCGACCTGCTTCCTGCGTGCCTCGGCAAGCTGTTCAAGCTTTTCCGCCACCCCCTTGTCGCTGGCGGAAGATGACCAGCCCAGCAGAACGTCCGGTTCCGCGCCAGCCAGTGTGTAGCTGTTACTTAGGAGCAGTTCGTCTACCGCGGTGACGGAAGCTTCGCCCCCCGCTTCAACATTTGTCTGCAACCGGTGATGCGTGGCGGTTCGACCGTTCTCTGCCTGCGACACAAACGACCAGCCCTCACGAACCGGATGTTCGATCACTATTGTCCGTTCACCATCCAGAGCACCCGAAATCGTATAGGTCGTGGTTTCCAGCAGTTTTTCTGTCGTGCGGATCGCCCCATCCACGACTTTGATATCCACGATCTTCTGCGTTGGCTTGCGATCCTCGGTTACGGTCACTTTCCGGTCCGTGGCAAAACTTGCCATGCGTATATCGCCCTTGGGCAAACCCGTGAGTTCGGCATCACCAATATAGCCTGCATTGGCATCATAAACGGTCAGGATACCGCCCGGCATGCTTGCGCCCGTCGAATTGCTGATCTTGATCGCCGCAATCGGATGGCGCAGCTTGCTTCCCGCGGTATAGACAGAAACCATCTGTGCCTCCACTGAGGCATCCGCAATAGGAACCGAGAGGGTATCGCCATTTGCCAGATCATAGCTGCCGGGCAAATCGAACGTGGCTGAAGTGTCGCTTTCGGTGGCAGTTGCGCCAGTCTCCGCCTCCCCTGTCCCACCCCCATAGTCCGCGGGAGCCGGCGCTACTGCCGCCTGCTCCGCTACAGTCTCCATGGTTGGCGCCATCATGGCTTTTTTATCGGAAGCGGCGCGCGTCCGAACTCGATTTAACAAGTTGCCTGTATCGGGTGCCGCCACATTATCCGACGCCGTGTTGACGACGACTTCTGACCGCTCTTTCCAGTAGAGCTGATGCAAGCGCTGTTTCAACGTAACGGGATCGGCCGAGGACAGCGCGATCTTCACACCTTTCCAATCTACTCCGCTGGCATTTTCAAGTATGGCCCACGCCTGAAGACGAGCCTTGGCGTCCTTGCCGACAACCACCCGATAGGCTGTCTTCCAGATCGGCGCGGCGATCACATAGTTAAGCCGGACTTCTTGTCCACCAGTTCCGGCAATATGCACATTAACGACACGTGCACCGTCATTCTTTGCGCGTCCCGTCGCCGCAACGGCGTCGGCCAGTTTCTGGCGCATTTCCGGATCTTCGACTGTCAACGCGGCATCGTCGCCAAGTTTGAGTGTGTCAATCCGGTCGTCCTTGCCAAGCACTGTCAGCAGTGCACGTTCAGCCGTTTTCTCGCTGTCGCGCGTTTCCACGCCAAGAACCTTGCCCGTCACTGTTTTTCCGCCACTCGTGACCGATACCACCGTACCTTGCATGGACGCGAGAAGTGCAGGCGCTGACGCTAAAGTTTCAGGCGTGAACGGCAGCCCCTTGAAGGTCTCCTCGAGAGGCCTTGGTCCGGCGAGCGATACCCGATCGATCGTTCCAGCGTTGCCATTCAAGACCAGGCTTTTCAGAATGTCGTCGACCTGGTCGAAGGGCACTTCGATCTGTATCGTTCCGTCAGCCGTTGGGACGGCTTTTCTGGAAATTTCCGCCAATCCGCCAGAGGATAACCGGATCGCGTCGACCCCACCGCCATCACCCGCTACGGCGATACCGGAAAGTGCAGTACCAAGGAGCAGTGCGGCAGCCCCGGCTACATGGATGCGTTGGAACACTGTAGATCTCCTCAGAACAGAATCAGCGTAGGGCCTTATCGTTTTCGGAATTTCGGTCAAAACTTCGGCTTCGTCGTGGCTTTTCAGCCATAGAGACGTTAATCATCCATTTGATCCTCGAACAGGAAGCCTGCACAGCCATCCACAAGTGTCTTATGGAGGATGGCGAAGCAGTCAGCGAATGATCCCTCTCCGGCCCGGCTACGACGGAAGGCGGGACGGGCGACCTTATTGGTTATGCTTTCAGCATGATCGTGTGCACAGTCGCAGCCTGCACGGCATTTGGTGAATAGACCAGGGGACAATGGACGCCCTCGTGCCAGCGGGGAAGAAGGTCCTTGTAATGGGGCGAGCCGGGCAAGCCAGACTGTCCCGGATTGTTGACGAACAGGCTGTTGTCCCATTCTCCCACATCGATCACCATCCGGACCGATGGGCCAGCCAGAACAGAAAAATCATTGAGGCGGTAATTGGCATAATTGAGGGTGGAGCTGCTACCGCCCAACTCCAAAGTCGCGAGGGACCAGTCCTCGTCCGTCAGGGATTGCAGGGGATGAGAGAGCTTGAGTCGATGAACACGGCCCCACGACCACTCGTCCGGCTTCTCTCCCATCAATGACACGCACTCTGCCCAGGCATCATCAAGACTTTGTGCAATATTCTTGTGGACCTCTCCTGCCGGCACCGCTTCTTCCAGCCATTCCACGATGCTGGGAGCATCGAACGGCATGAGCATCGGAATGATATGAGGCTCCGCGCCTTCCCTTCGGGCGACAAGCGGGCCGAGATGCTTGCTGAGCCAAACTTCAAACAAGGCGGCAGGAGCTGAATCTGCTGCCAGATTACCATCCCAGTTTCGAAGCAGTTGCCATGCGGCGGGCTCGCCCGTTACACCCATCGCTTTCAGGCATTTCAGAGCGCGCGTAGCAATGGGCGAAAAGGTCGAACATTGCAATCTCACGCAATCCTCAAGGGAAATCGGCGTTTCGCGCGACAGTTCTCGATGCAGCGTGTCGTGCCTGCTGCTGTCGAGCCATTCATAGCCAATGGCCGGACTTGCGGCAGCCCAGTCATCCGGCACGTTCATCGCATTGGCGGTCGCGATGAAACCACGCGCGGGATTGACTTCACACGGTCCTGCTTGCGGGAGCAGATAACCGTTCCATTCGTAGCGCCCATCACCGGGAACGGGTAGCAACCCATCCCAATTCTGACGTATGGGCGACGCACCGGAGGGTTTCCATGCAATCTTATTGGTCGTATCCGCGTAAATGTGATTGACGGACGGACAGCCCCATCCATTCAACGCTTTGACATATTCCGCATAGTTCCTTGCCTCCATGACGGAGAGGCTGGCCATGTAAGGTGCCATACCAGCATCCATCCAGACGGTTCGCAGTCCAAAAGCCCTATTGTTCACAGCATCCCGATAGATGACAGGGCCATGGCGGGTAAACTCCAGTGCCACTGACTGGTCTGGACAACCTTTTACTGGAATGGCTTCCGTAATGGTCGTGAGTTTTTCCCAACCATCCCGATACACATATCGTTCAGGATCATCTTCACGGGTCCGATAGACATAGATGTCTTCCTGATCCGCCCCGAAAATGGTGAGCCCGAAAGCGGCAGTCCCGTTATGACCCATCGATATTCCCGGCACCATCGGTTCGCCTGCGCCAATCACATCAAGGCCCGGCGCCGACAGATGCACTACGTAACGAATAGACGGCAAGACATGCGTCCGATGCGGATCAAGCGCCAGTATCGGGCGCCCTGTAGTGGTTTTCTCGGCTGAGATTGCCCAATTGTTTGAGCCTTCTTCGAAGGAAGCCCTGATGATCTCACCGGATGGCGTAACGGTCGTCCAGAGAGCTGCATCCATAAGCGTGGCCGAAAGCCTGTCACGGGAGAAGGTCGCCGGACTGACGGCAAGGTTGAAATCACGCAAAACTCGATCCGTCATGATCGTCGGATCAAACCCATCGACCGGCTTCGACACAACGCCATGCGACAACTGCTTGCGCAATCCATCGAGCCTTGCGCCAAGCTCGCTTCCAACAGCGGCCATCACCTTTGACCGCAATAGTTCGGAAGATGCATTGCGTGTCAGCGAGTGGGTGCGCACACGCACCACATCTTCCGCCTTCCATCGGTCGGGGCGATGGCCAAGCAGCGTAAACTCCGGCGGAAGTGGTATCGAACCTGCATCGCAGGCATCTATATAGGCATTGATCCCATTGGCGAATGCGGAGCAGATTTCTTCCGCGTGAGCCCCATAGGCTTTCCATTCGGGTGCCATATCGCCGCGATAGAGAAACAGCCGCGCCGCCCTGTCCTGTTCGAGATAGCCGGGACCTAAATCACGTGCCAGCAGGCCGAGACCGCGCTTGCGCGCGATATCGATCTGCCAGAGGCGATCACGTGCGGCATTCCAGCCTTGCGCGAAGAAAAGATCATGAAAATTGTTCGCCTGAATATGGGCTACGCCCCACCGGTCGACCCTGATCGTGACGTCTTCCTTAAGACCTGGAACCTCATGGGCTGCAAGTCGCTTCTCGTCGCGCATGGCTATATCCGTTTGTTCAGTTGAGCCGCAGAAACAAGCCCGCGTGGAGACGCGCCCGTTCTATGAGGCTGTCCTCGAAGATATGTTCACCCAAGGTATGAAGACCTTCCCCCCGAACGCCGATGGAATCGAGCGTCGGCACGCCAAGCGCGCCTGTGAAATTGCCGTCCGAACCACCGCCAGAACTCTGGGCCGTCATCTTGAACCCGATCTCCTTCGCAATATCATTGGCGAAGTTGAAGAGCTCCATATCTTGCGGCTGTCCGTGTTCCCAAACCGGGCGCGTGACGCCGCGCGTCACGATGAATTCCACATCGTCTTTCACGCTGGCAAGCGCCAAGATGCGAGAAACACCCTCTTCCAGATCCCGCTGGGTCTTGGCCATGCTGAGTGCTTCCGCCTTGCAGCTCGAAGATACGCAATTGACCCATTGTCCGGCATGAATGACACCGACCGAGAAGGTGCAGTCATCCGTCGTCAGAGCTTCGATCTCCAGTATCTTTTCCGACATGCGGCGGATTGCAGAACGACCTTCCTTGAGCAACCAGCCAGCATGGCTCGGACGTCCTATCGTTTCGAGATTATAGCGCGCAATCGCGTAACGTCCCACGACGGCACCACCGTCGCGGCGCGCCGGCTCAGGGACAAGCACATATTGGTTTTTGAGTGCTTCCTGTTCGATCAGATCACGTGTGGAGGGCGTTCCGACCTCCTCGTCAGGAGTCAGCAGGAACGTCACAGGCAGCTTTGTCGTCAGTCCCGAACGGGCGATCTGGCGCATTGCCTCAAGGGCCACGAAATTGCCGCCCTTCATATCCTGGATGCCCGGCCCGTAAATCTTGCCGTCCTCGCGGCGATAGGGGTTCACATTGATGACGCCGAGCGGATGGACCGTATCGAGATGGCCGGAAACCAGAATGCCCGGCCTGCCTTGATCCGCATGGGGAAAACGGGCACGCAACGACCCTCCAAAGCCCATGCGGCCGGGTATGAATTCCACGCTCGCACCGGCAGCAGCAAAATCATAGGCCGCAGTGTCAACCATGCGGTTCACGGCGGCCGCGTCGAAGGTCGGACTTTCTGTTTCGATCCATGGACGCAAGCGGGCAATCATATCATTGAGATCGAACGGCAATTCATGCGCACTCATGCGGAAAGTTCCTTATTCACTGGCAAACGGGTTTCCACGATCCGGGCATAGATCGACGATCCGATGGGCAACGTCGCGGGATCGAGCGTAAAGGCAGGATTGTGGAGGGCGGCTTTGCCGCCGTGCAGCACATTGATGTAAGCACCGGGAACGCGGGCTAGCATGTCGGCGAAATCTTCGCTGCCCATGAAAGCGGGGCAATCCTCGGTCACGTTTTCCTCGCCCAGCACATCGCGTGCTGCGGCGATATAAGCGTCGGTTAATCCCTGATCGTTGCGCAGAACATCAAACACGTTGCGGATATCGACATCGACAGTAATGCCGAAACCTGCAGCGATACCGGAACAGATCTCGCGCAGGCGGGCTTCGGCCAGATCGCAGACCCGCTTTTCGAAATAACGGATCGTGCCGGTGATCGTGGCGACTTCCGGCACGATGTTGTAGGCGCTGCCGGTATGGAATTGCGTGCAGGAGACGACACAGGCTTCCGTAGCTGGAATATTGCGGGAAACAATGGTCTGCAGTTGGCCGACAAGATCGGCACCGATCACCAGTACGTCACGCGCATTATGTGGCTGGGCCGCATGGCTGCCCTTGCCGGTCAGCTTGATGTCGAAGAAGCTGGCGCCCGCCATGGCTGCGCCCTTGCGGATCGCGGCTTTGCCCAGTGTACCAAGGGGCTGATTGTGCATTCCATAGATTTCATCACAGGGAAATCGCTCGAAAAGCCCTTCCGAAATCATCCTGCGCGCTCCACCAAGGCCTTCTTCGGCTGGCTGGAAGACAAAAACCGCGCTGCCTTCGAAATTGCGCGTTGCCGCAAGATACTGTGCGGCGCCAAGCAGCATCGTCGTGTGTCCGTCATGGCCGCATGCATGCATGCGCCCCGGATTTTGCGAGCTGTAGGGGACGCCGGAAATCTCATCGATGGGCAGTGCGTCCATATCGGCGCGCAGGCCGATGCGGCGATTGCCACCATTGCGCCCCTTCAATATGCCGACGACGCCGGTCCCGGCGATGCCGGTATGAACTTCATCGAAACCCCATCTTTCCAGCAGTGCGGCCACCACACCGGAAGCGTGCTTCTCCTCGAAGCCGATTTCGGGATGACGATGGAGATCTTCGAAAACCGCGCGCATCTCGCCGGCTTTCTCCTCAATAAACGGTATGATGGGCATGATTTCATTCCTGTTTGAAACTTTGAAGACCAGGGCTGCCACCTGCAGCCCTTCGATCAGGCTGCGGGACGTCCCGCGGCAAAATCCCAGAAGCGGCCCGGGGCGGCTTCGATCAACGAGCGCGTATAGTCGTGGGAAGGATTGCCGAGCACGTCCGCGGCGTTACCCTGCTCCACAACCTGACCGTGCTTCATTACCAGCACTTCATCGCAAATCTGTGCCGCAACACGCAGGTCATGCGTGATGAAAATAATCGCGATACCGGTATCCTTCTGCAATTCAGCCAGAAGATCGAGAACCTGCGCCTGCACGGACACATCGAGCGCAGACACGGCTTCATCAGCGACGAGAATGTCCGGGCGAAGAGCGACGGCGCGCGCAATCGCGATGCGCTGGCGCTGCCCGCCCGAAAACTGATGCGGATATCTCTTCAGCGCATCTTCCGGCAATGAAACGATCTTGAGCAGACGCCTCGCTTCAGTGACCGCATCCTCATAGGGAACGCCATAGTTCAGCGGCCCTTCGGTCAGGCTCTGTTCGATGGTCCAACGAGGATTGAGCGAGCGAAACGGGTCCTGAAAGACTACCTGAAGTTTTTTTCGGAACGGCTTCATGTCGCGTTTTCCAAGGTGGGCAATGTCGCGTCCGCCCACGACGATTTCTCCCTCCGTCGGCTCGATCAGACGCATGATCGAACGCGCCACAGTGGTTTTGCCTGAACCCGATTCGCCAACAATGCCCAGCGTTCGCCCCGGCTGGAGATCGAAGCTGACCGCGCGCGATGCCTTGACGCCTGGCTTCCTGCTGAAAAGCCCGCCGCTTCGATAAGTCATACCGAGATCACGCACCCGGATGACGGCTTCCCGCTCTTCCTTTCCGCGTGCAGGGCGAGGGATGAGACTTGGAACGGAGCCAAGCAGATCCTTCGTGTATTGCTGTTGAGGTTCAGACAAAACCTGACGAATAGTGCCACGCTCCACGATTTCGCCACTGCGCATGACGCAGACCCGGTCCGCGATTTCGGCAACGACGCCCATATCATGCGTGATGAACAGCACAGCTGTTCCGTGCTTTTCCTGTAGTTCGGCGATCAGGGACAGAATCTGCTTCTGTGTCGTTACGTCGAGCGCTGTGGTCGGCTCATCTGCAATCAGAACCACGGGCTCCAGGATTAGCGCCATGGCAATCATGATGCGCTGGCGCTGGCCGCCCGACAACTGATGCGGATAGCTTTGGTAGATGCGTTCCACGTCCGGCAGATGGACCTGCTCCATGATATTGATGACTTTGGCACGCTTGGCGGCAGCCGAAAGCCCGGTATGGATATCCAGAACTTCCGTGATCTGCTCTCCGACCCGCATCACAGGATTGAGCGCGGTCATCGGCTCCTGAAAGATCATCGAGATGCGCGTGGCACGCATCTGCTTCATATCAGCCGGCGATAGTTGCAGCAGGTCCCGCCCGTCGAGGCGGATTGCACCACCCGTCACGCGCAGTGCATTTTGCGGCAAAAGCCCCATGGCCGTGAGGGATGTGACGGATTTTCCCGACCCCGATTCACCTACGAGACAGACGGTTTCGCCTTTTCGAATATCGAAGCTCACGCCGCGAAGTACAGGCGTGCCTGCGGGAAGTGCCACGGCAAGATTATCCACTTCCAAAACGACAGGCTCTGCCGAAAAGTCGCGATTTCGCAGTTCCATGTCAGCCCTCCCGCTTTTTCAGGCGCGGATCGAGTGTGTCGCGTGCCGCATCGCCCAGAAGGTTGATAGAAAGGACGCATAGCGTCAGCAAAAGTCCCGGCCAGAGCACGATCGACGGCTTGATGCGAAAGAACTGGCGCCCTTCCGCCATGATGTTCCCCCAGGTCGGTATCTCGGTGCTGATGCCAGCTCCAAGGAAGGAAAGGATTGCTTCGGTAAGGATCGCCGATGCAACGATATATGTGCCCTGCACGATCAGCGGTGCCATTGTGTTCGGCAGAAGATGTCGGAACAGGATTTTCGGCGTGCTGGAACCGAGCGCCAAGGCGGCCTCGACATAAGGCTCCTCTCTGGCACTGAGAATGACTGAACGGACCAGACGCACCACCCGGGGAATTTCCGGAATCGTGATCGCCACGATCACCGAACCAATGGAGGGTCCATTAAGCGCGACCAGCGCAATGGCGATCAGGATCGAGGGCATCGCCATCAGCGCATCCATCATGCGCATGATGATCGCATCGGCAGTACGGAAGAAACCGGCGATAAGACCGATGAATACACCGACCATTATCGAGGAAGCCGCCGCGAAAAGCCCGATGAGGAGGGAAATGCGCCCCCCGAGGATCATACGCGAGAAAAGGTCCCGACCGTAATTGTCCGTGCCAAGCAGATATTCGTCTGAAGGTGGCTTGAGACGCATCATCGGGTTCATGGCCAGCGGATCATGGGGTGCGATCCACGGAGAGATCAGAGTGAGAATAATGATTGCGGCGAGAAGCAAGGCAGCAATCAGCGGTCCGATGCCAACGCGGGCGACGCGCGGTAGCGAAAACAGGCGAAGCATCCAGTGCATGCCAGCCGATGTCGATTCTGTGCGCATCAATAACGAATCCTCGGGTCGAACAATGTGTATGAGAGATCGATCACCAGATTGACGAACACATAGAGTGCACTCGTCAGCAAGATCATGGCCTGAATTACCGGATAATCGCGGGCAAGCACCGCATCCACCGTCAGGCGGCCGATACCGGGTATGTTGAAGATGCTTTCCGTGACCACGACGCCGGAGATCAGCAGCGCGAAGCCCGTCCCCACAATGGTAACGACAGGCACGGCCGCGTTCTTCAAAGCATGCACGAACAGAAGACGGCGATCACTCACACCTTTGGCACGCGCGGTCCGGATATAATCCTCGCCCAGAACGTCCAGCATCGCTGCGCGAGTCATGCGGGCGATAAGTGCGATATAGATGGAAGCCAGTGTCAGTGCAGGCAGGATTGCCCGTTCCATGAAGGCGCCCAAACCCGCCGAGATCGGTTTGAACCCCTGTACCGGCAGCCAGCCCAGATTGACGGAAAAGACCAGCAACAGCACATAGCCGACCAGAAAAACCGGGACGGAGAAGCCGAGGACGGAAAAGCTCATTACCAGATAGTCGATCCATGAGCGGTGCCGCCATGCAGCAAGTACACCCATCGGTATCGCAACAAGGATCGCAATGATGATGGTCAGGACAGCGATCGAAATCGTCGGTCCGATGCGCTGCGAAACCATATCAAGAACAGGCACGCCCGAAATCAACGAAACACCAAGATCGCCCTGAAAGATCTTCCCCATCCATGTGAAATATTGCGTCAGGATCGGTTCATTAAGGCCCATGGCCTCACGAATACGCTCCAATTGCTCTGTCGTCGCGGCATCCCCCGCGAGAATTGCAGCCGGATCGCCCGGCGTCAGTCTCAGGAGGAGGAATACGAAAATCGATACCAGCAACAACACCGGCACCAGCGCAAAAATGCGTTTTATGAGATAGACAGCCATATGCACGCCCCGCGTGATGCGGAACCGGCTGAAAAAACCAGCTCCGCGGTGGACTGGGAGTTATCGCGCCCAAAACAGATGGGCACGATAACGGCGGGCAAAGTTACTCTTCGTTCTTCTTCACGTTCCAGAAGACCGGCACGGGCGAACCAAGCATCTCAACGATATTGGCACGACGTCCCTGAGGCGGGTTGTATTCGCCGAGCGGAATGTAGAGCACATTCTCAAGCGTGTGCGCCTGGATCTTCTCGACCACAGCTTTCTGATCTTCAGGCGTCTGGGCTGAAATATACTCTTTCTTCAACGCTTCGATCTTGTCATCCTGCGGCCAGCCGAACCAGCCTTGATCGCCACGGCCGTTCAACATGACCGAGTTCAGCGGCGTCCAAATTTCCGGTATCTGCCAGTTCGTGAAGAAGATATTCCATCCACCCTTGGACGGTTCGTCCTTGGACGCACGGCGGCCGACCAGCGTTTGCCAATCCATCGGCTGCATGTCGACGTTAAACCCGGCGGCTCTCAATTGTTGCGCGGCAACAACAGGCTGCGGCGACAGGCTGGTAACATCCGTCGGCTGCATCAGCACAACCCGCTTGCCGTCATAACCTGCCTTCTGCAACAGCGCCTTCGCTTCTTCGATATTGCCCTGCCCTATGATGCTCTCGGAGCCGACATTAGTGGCATTGGGCGTTCCGCAACCAAAAATCGCCCCACAAACCTTGTAATAGTTCGGATCAGCCATCAGAGCGGCAAGCACCGGCTCCTGCGACATGGCGAGAAAAGCTGCGCGGCGGATATCGGGATTGTCGAAAGGGGGATGCTTGAAGTTGAGACGGCCCATCGTCTGGTATCCCAGCGGATCTCGCTGCTCCAGCACAACACTGTCGTCACCTTCGAGCAATGGAACGAGATCAACCGGAACCTGCTCGATATAGTCGATCTCGCCGCTGGTCAGGGCATTTACGGCTGTCTGCGCATCGGTCATCGTCACCCAGCGAACCTTGTCGACATTGACGACCTTGCCGCCAGCCATCCAGTTTGCCGGTTCCTTGCGCGGAACATAATCTTCATTCTTGACGTAGCTCACGCCGACGCCGGGCTGGAACTCACCCGGCACGAATTTGAACGGCCCGGAACCTATATGTTCGGTGATGGCTGTATCGGCTGGCGTCGCCGCGATACGCGCGGGCATGATGAAAGGAGGCAGAGCCGCCTGCTTGGCCAGGGTATCGAGGAAGGGCGCAAACGGCTCTTTCAGGGTCCAGACAAGGGTTTTGTCATCAGTCGCCTTAAGCGAATCTGTGATGTCCATGATAAGCTGGCCACCAGCATCGCGCTTGGACCAGCGTTCCAGTGAAGCCACGGCATCAGCAGCCGTGACGGGCGCTCCATCGTGGAATTTCAGACCGTCGCGCAGCGTGAAAGTATAGACCTTCTTGTCGTCTGAAACGGTCCAGTCGGCCATCTGCGGCTGAGGCTTGAAGTTCTCGTCTACGGCGATCAACACGTCATAGATCATATAGGCATGATCGCGGGTGATATGCGCAGTCGTGATTATCGGATCGAGGATGCGCAAATCCGAATGCATTACGGCAGTGAGTGTGGTTTCCGCCCATGCGTTGCCAGCGCCCAGAGCAAACAGGGAAGCGGCAAGGCCAAATTTAAGCCTGCGAAGAACGGGGCCAGGTTCAGGAGATTTGAAAAACTGCATCTGCTTGGGTTCCTCTGAAGGTTGTTTTTGTTTTTATTTGAATTCCAGTCCGAGCGGCTCCAGCCGTATGCCCGAACGCAAATTTTTCCATGATAGTCTGGCCGGGCTGAGCGGCATCGCGCCCGGTGCGGTGCAGACCAGGAGTTGTTCGGCAATGGGTGCAAAGTCTGCACGAAAATGTACCGAGCTCTTATTGACGAGAATGGCTTCCTTTTCCGGCTCGATACCCACCATGCGATAAAGCGCACGATCCGCCATCTGGGCGAGATTGGTGGTGACGACGATCCGTGTGCCGCCCACACGCAGGCATGCTGACGGCCCCATGTTCAGCCAGGTTCCACCGTAGTAGGGTCCTGTCGCATGAGCCTTGCCGTCCGAAAGCTTTTCCACGGTAAACAGGGCCTTGAACGGCGCGTCGCCCTCAATCCCCGACTTACCGCCGAGCGCGATTTCCACCGCCGCTCCCTCTCCGGCCTGATGTGCAATCCTTGCCGCTTCCGGGTCGTGAATGCACCCGATGGAAGCCCGCTCCGCACCACAGGCCACGAGTGCACGAAGCATCCCGGTCGTATCGGAACTGCCACCTGCTCCCGGATTATCCTGAGTATCTGCGATGATGATCGGTCGGCGTGCGTCTCGCGCCAGCTCAATCGCCTTCGCCACTCCCTCCTCTGGCTGATAAGCCGTGCCCGCAAAGGAGGGTTCGGCAGCGGCCAATGCGGCAATGATCGCGTTTGCGTGGGCCTCAACGGCCGTCCGATCCCAACCATAGGCGAAAACGGACGGACCGCATTCGGCAAAGTCTGCTGCCGGAAAGCCCATGAACAAGGATGCCGTCAACACATTCTCAGGCAGCTCCGCCGTCAGGGCATAAAGGCCTTTAGCCGGCTCCTCATCCGTGCATTGCCAGGCAATCGGGATTAGGTAATCACCCTGCCGCATTGCCTTGTGCCAGCCCTTCGGCTTGTCCATCAAGGCTTGCAACGCTTGTGCCGCCCGGTAGCCGGTTTCGGCCATATCAACATGAGGATAGGTACGAAAACCTACCATCACGTCGCAATGTTCGAACATCCTTCGCGTGATATTTCCGTGGAGGTCGAGGGCGACAGCTATCGGTTCGGTCGGGCGAACCGCCCGCACACGCTCAAGCAGCTCCCCCTCGCCATCGTCGACATGCGCGGCGACCATAGCACCATGCAAGTCGATGAATATCCCGTCGAGCCGGCCGCAATCCCTGAGCTCTTCGACAATTTCTGAAACGATGGTTTCATAGGCATCCCGGGTGACCGGGGCGGACGGAATAGCACCGGCCCACAAAATGGGAACGACTTCCCACCCAGCTTCGCGAGCGAAATCCAGCGCACCGGCAATACCGAGATTTACATTCCGCGCATTTTGAAGAACCGCCTCGCCGCGAGAGAGCGGAATATATCCGCCTCCCTGGACAAACGCCGCCATATCGGCTGGCGCCGAAGCGAAGGTGTTCGTTTCATGCAAGAAGCCAGCCACAGCCACGCGCTTGAGCACGAGCATACTCCCATCTAACGATTTATCCCCAGAGCGAAAACGTGTATCTGTCAGCGATACATCTATATTGTTTTTATGATAGGAACCAATTTTGCTCCTTGTCAATCTATGAATGGCGACTAAAGCTTGGACCCATGAACCAATTTCGCGACCTGACCGGATTGTCCACTTTCGACCCTGACGAAGCGGATGAATTCAAAGACGACCCCTTGTTTCTACGTTCGGTTGCGCGCACGGTCGCTGTGCTGTCCGCCTTCCAGAGCGCTCGACACCCCTTATCCCTTACGCAGATAGCGACCGCATCGGGACTTGATCGCAGCGCGACGCAGCGCATCGTCAATTCGCTTATGAAACTCGGCATGGTTGCGCGGGACCCGGAGGATCGCGGCTATCTTCCCGGCTTACGAATTCTGGATATGACACATGATTTTCTGCGGCTGAACCCGATGCTCCAGCGAGCCAATCCGGTTATGCTGGAACTGCGCCGAAGGGTGCGCGAACGCGTGGATCTATCGCTTTTCGATGATGTACGGCTGGTCTATGCCCTGCGTATGCCGTCAAAACACGAAGTTTTCAGCGCAACCATCGTTGGCAATGCGGTTCCGACTTACTGCACGGCGGGCGGCATCGCAGTCCTGTCGCGCCTGCCGGACGACCGAATTGCGGATATCGTAAACCGTTCCGACCTCACCCCGTTCACGCCCTATACCATCACCGATCTTGCCGGCGTAATGGAACAGGTCGATGCCACGCGCAGACGGGGACACTCCGTTCTCTGCCGTCAGTTGCTGGCCCACGAAATAGCAATCGGCGCGCCGGTTACCGATGCAAAGGGCGTGCCCATCGGAGCAATCCATATCGCTGGCAATCTACAGGAATGGTCGGTAGAAAGCTTCAGCGACAATTTTGGCCCCTTGATTGAAAATGCCGCCCGTACGGTTTCCGAGCGTCCCAGGCCTTTCGACGCCAGAAACGCACCCATCGTCTAATCCGGCTTCGACGATTTCCCGGTTTCGGCCATAACCTTTCGACGTGACCGCTTGAACTGATCTCCCCTCGCTTCATCTCGTGAAGCTGTCAGAGACAGGTTACCGAGTACCGAGATTTTCGACCATCAGCGGTCGATTAGTGGCTAAAGGTGAAATCGCTCGAATTCGCGCCCTTCCAGCCCAGTTTCGACGCGTTGCATTTTTCATTGATTGTTTCACCATGCCCTGCAAGAGCACATTCTGCAACGAAAACGTCTTTTTGCCCGGAACTGACGCAGCCAGCTGCGAGTGCCACCACAGAAACGAGTAAAAATCCTCGGACGACCTTCATCATATTGTAAAACTCTTGTTATCTATTTTGAACGCGGAACAGGTAAGTTGAATTTCGACAATTTATTGCCGAAATATTATTCACGTTCATTGTTGTTGACGATTTATACAAAATATGTGAGTGTTTACTCGCATTGTCTACTCGCATTAGGAAAATCGAGGATATGAGCAAGTTCAGCGCCACAACTCCCAGAAAATCGGCCTCGCAAGAGAGGTCACGGATGACTGTCGAGGCGATATTGGATGCCACTGCTCGCGTTTTGGTGCGCGAAGGATACGCTCGAACCAGCACAAATCGCGTCGCCGCCGTGGCAGGCGTGAGTATTGGATCGCTCTATCAGTATTTTCCCAACAAGGAGTCGCTTGTGGCTGCGCTCGTCGCCAGACATAATCGTGAAATTCTGGCTCTGTTGGGAAACGCGATGCAGGCATGCGCCTCAGACGACCTGAACAGCGCCATGCGGGAGCTCATTCGCGCGATGATCGCTGCACACCGGGTCGACCCGGATCTCCACCGCATCTTCAAGGAAGAAGTGCCCAGAATTGGAAAACTCGCCGAGGTGGAAGCCATCCGAAAGGATACGCTGGATTTGGTTCGGCATTATCTCGAAAAATGCAAGGACGACATTCAGCTCAAAGATCTGGATACGGCTGCATTCATCTGCGTGACTACCGTGGAGACATTGACCCATGCCATCGTTCTCAATGACTGCGGCCACTCCCTTTCCGATGAAGCGGATATTGTGGAACATATCACCCGGATGGTTGCGGGATATCTCGGCACCGCACCCCAGCCTATCCGCGCTATTTTGAAAGAAGCAGCCTGATCTCAATGGTACAAGGCGCGCTTGAACCGAGTGCTGCCGTGAACTGTAATGGCTGCCTCGCCATGAGAGAGTTCGGTCCCCAGTCTATGCGTCTGCCTCGCCGAAGTGGCCGATCGCAGTTTTCCGCACGCGATCAAACTCAGCCTCGGTTCGCAGCCTTTTCTGTACTTACGAGATGGCCGGGCTGGAACGCCACCCGGGCGGTCGTGATTGGGCCCAGCGCGTTCCAGGTCGTGCGGTGCATGATCAGCAATGCCTGCCCCGGTTCGGTCTGCAGCAATCTGGCATCGCGGCGATTGGCATTTTCGGCTGAAAATGTCAGGTCAGCTCTCAAATAAGGCGCGTTGCGCACCAGCCATTCATTGGCATTCAGTTGCCAGAAGTCGGCCTTTTCAAGTTCTGGTGACGCGCGCAGATTGACCCAGCGGTCCTCCAGCTGGAAGGGCTGGCCATTGCCGTAATGCACAGCCTTCATATGAACGAGAATTTCCCCTTCCGGAAGACCGAGCCGCGCCGCAACCTCTGCCGGGATCGGACTTTTCCGCTGCGCCACGACGCGATAACTGTAGACCATGCCGGCCTGTTCAACCTGTTCACGCACAATCGAGATTGAGACTGTCGCCTTGCGCACCGGATCAATCGCGATACGAGTACCGGCTCGGCGGCGGCGGTCCAACAATCCTTCGTCAGCCAGCAGCTGCAATGCCTTGTTGACGGTCGCTCGCGCGGCGTCAAACTCGATCGCAAGATCGGCCTCGTCCGGAATTCGGTCGCCCTGACGCCATTCAAGTTCAACGATGCGGCGCCGCACTTCGCTGGCAATTTTCTGTGCTTTTGGAGACGTTGAGCCCAGATGGCCGCCAGATCGCTTGTCGATCACATGCACTCCTGCAATCCGCCGATAGAAATCAGGTAATCAGCGATCATACGATCATGGTCAAGATGCATGCCATTTCGCACCCCATGACGCCTCACAGCCCGGACGTCGCTGGCTAGCCTGTTTGGCATCGAATTTACGTCCTGCAGCCGTCGCTCCTGCATCAATCCCCAGGACACACAGCAGCAACTCAACATGCTCAGCGCCGAACGATACATGTCCATTCCGACTTTCGCAATACGAACACCCACGCCGTGTCCGCCAGTTTACCGCATCGATAAGTTTAAACATATAAAGAAATAAGTTTAGACATATACATTTTTTTATGATTAGCTCACAAAAAATAGCGAGGCTTTCGGGAGCAAGCCCAGATGCAGATTTTGAAGCATGCCACCGCGCGTATGGAGGGAAAGCAGAGGAGCTGTCTCCCTGCAGAACGTACTTCCATCATTATCGAAGACGATCGAATCGAACGGATCGAACGGATCGAAATCCCGGGCCGGGAGTGGAAAATATGAGCGGCCCGCTGACGGGAATCCGGGTGCTCGATCTGTCCCGCGTTCTCGCGGGGCCGTATTGCACGGCACTGCTCGCCGATCTGGGGGCGGTAATCATCAAGCTGGAACCGCTTTCGGGTGACGACTATCGACATGTCGGGCCGTTCAAGGATGGTGAAAGTGCCTTGTTCACGCTCAACAATCGCGGCAAAAAAAGCATAGCACTCGATCTTAAAAACCAGGCTGACCTTGAACTGGCGCGGACGCTCGCGGCCCGCGTGGATGTAGTCGTGGAAAATTTCCGCCCGGGCGTTGCCGCCCGGCTTGGACTTGGCGCAGCTGCCTTGCGCGAAGCCAATCGCCGGCTCATCTATTGTTCCATTTCCGGTTTCGGGCAGGAGGGGCCGTTCAGGGACCTTCCAGCCTATGACCTGGTGGTGCAGGCCATGTCCGGCCTGATGACAGCTACCGGCGAAGAGGGCGGCGCGCCACTGAAAACCGGCGAAAGCATCGCCGATCTGATCGCGGGCCTGTTTGCCAGCTGGTCGATTATGGCCGCACTGGTTCAGCGCAATGCGACGGGGCATGGCGCGACGCTCGATGTTGCCATGTATGACGCGCTGTTTTCGATGTTGACCACCAGTCACGCCCAGCATTTCTACAGCGGCGTTCTGCCAAGCCGTGTTGGCAACCGACATCCGATATCCACGCCTTTCGGCTGTTTCAACACAAGTGACGGAGAGGTGGTAATCGCAGTGCTGAACGGAGGGCAGTTCGGAAAACTGGCAAAACTCATGGGCAAACCGG
This sequence comes from Brucella sp. RRSP16, assembly GCF_052246815.1. NCBI lineage: Bacteria > Pseudomonadati > Pseudomonadota > Alphaproteobacteria > Hyphomicrobiales > Brucellaceae > Brucella > Brucella sp. RRSP16. The sequence goes on along the minus strand of NZ_JBQQAM010000005.1, from coordinate 148,016 downwards.
AGATTGCGGACGATCCGCGTTTTGCCAGCGACAGCAGCCGTACCGAACACGAACCGGCACTCAAGGCATTCATCGAGGAATGGTCGGGCAGCATGACCACTGAAGACGCGGTGACGGCGCTCGCAGCGGAAGGCCTGCCCGCCGCGCCAATCTGGAACATCGCACAGGCCGCCGACAATGAACATGCGGCTGCGCGCGGCCTTGTTACCCAGCTCGCCCATTCGGTTCTGGGTCAGGTGCCAGTGGTTGGACAGCCAGTTCGTTTCGATGGACACAAGCCCGTCGCTGCGACCGCCGCACCACGACTTGGCGGCGACATCGCCACGGTGTTGAAGGAATTCGGACTGAAGGAGCGCGCATGACGCAGATCAATGATCCCTGGCATATGCTGGCCGAAGAAGAGAGCATGTTCTGCGATGTGCTGGAGCGGATATGTGCTGACAAGATTGCGCCGCTGGCGGCAGAAACCGACGAGACATCGCGCTTTGTCGACCGGCAGATCGCCACACTCGGCGAAGCGGGCATGATGGGAGCCAACTTGCCGGAAGCCTATGGCGGCAGCGCCATTTCCGCGCCCGCTCTGCTGCGAGCCGTGTCAATCGTGGCGGCCGCCTGTGGGTCCACAGCCTCGGCACTGACAGCGCATTATCTGGCAACCGATTCCATCCTGATCGGCGGCACGAAGGCCCAGAAACAGGAGTGGTTACCAAAAGCTGCCAGCGGCGAAGCGCTCGCCGCCTTCGCGCTCACCGAGCCGACGGCTGGTTCCGATCCTGCGGACATGAAGACACGTGCCAAGCGAATAGAGGGCGGCTGGCATCTCAAAGGCACAAAGTGCTTTATTTCGAACGGCGGTGTGGCCGACTTCATTGTGGTTTATGCAGTCACTGATCCTGAAAAGGCGCATCGAGGCATTTCTGCTTTCATTCTGCCGAAGGATACGCCTGGTTTCGAGGCGGGCCCGGCGGAAAAGACAATGGGCCTCAAAGGCGGCCATGTCTTCACGCTCAATCTGGACTGCACACTTCCCGAACATGCTTTGCTCGGTGAAGAGGGCAAGGGCTTTCGCACTGCCATGCAGGTGCTCGACAATGGCCGCATTGAAGTGGCCGCCCAATGTCTCGGCCTTGCTGGCGCAGCGATGAATGCTGCCATCGCCTATGCGAAAGAACGCATCATCGGCGGCATGCCGCTGTCCGAGCGGCAGGGCATCCGATGGATGATCGCCGATATGGCCCTTGCATATCATTCTGCACTTTTGCTGTCGCAGGAAGCCTCGCGCCAGCGCGATCTGGCGCATCACCAGGGTGGACGCTTCTCGCTGGCAGCATCCATGGCCAAGCTCGGCGCTTCCGAAGCAGCCGGGAAAATAGCCGATATAGCGCTGCAAATACACGGCGGTTACGGTTACACGCGTGATTTCCCCATAGAGCGGATCAATCGCGACCTGCGCATCATGCGTATCTATGAGGGGTCCAGCGAAATCCAGCGCATGATCATCTCCGGCAATATGCTGGCCTGACGGGTTCGGTTATCATCCCGCTCGACTTTTCTGTGAGCGGCCATATCCGGCGCCGCGTGAAATGTGCTTAATAACGTTCTGTAGGGCGAACATCGCCACGCAGTTTATCTGGGAGAAAATAAAATGACGTTTTCGGGAACATTGAAATCCGCCCTCCTCGGTATCGCCGTGCTGGGCTTGACCATGCCTGCAATGGCCGATCAGCTGTCGGATATCAAGGCCAAGGGCAAGATCGAAACAGCTACCGATATGCACTATGCGCCGTTCGACATGCTGACCAATGGCACGTATGAAGGCATGACGAAGGATCTCTTCGACGGCGTCGCCAAGGAACTCGGCGCAGAGCCGGTTTACCAGGATATTCCGTGGACTGCGGAACTTCCCGGTCTCGAGGTCAAGAAGTTCGATATCGTGATCGCGCCCGTCACCATCACCCCCGAGCGTCTCGAACGCTACGCCTTCAGCCTGCCGATCGCCGACGCCACGGTGGCGCTGGTGCACGCTGCCAGCAACACCGAACTGAAGAAGCCCGAGGATATCAAGGGCAAGACCGTCGGCGTCCAGCAGGGCACCGCGCAGTTCAAGCAGTTGCAGGCTTTCGGGGAAAGCCTGGGCGGCGTCAACGTCAAGGAATACGGCACCACCGACGAGGCTTATGCCGACCTGGCGGCCGGACGTCTGGATGCCGTCGCCGGCTCCTTGCCCAACCTCACATATCTGGTGAAGACACGGCCGGAAACCTTCGCGATGTCCGACAAGCCGACCTTTGGCAACCCGACCTACTTCGCCTGGGTCGCTCGCAAGGACGCCGACAGTGCAAGCTTCATCAAGGCCGTGAATGACGCTATCCTCAAGATGACGGATGATGGCCGCATCAAGACCATTCAGGAGAAGTGGCTGGGCACCTATACCGAACTGCCTCGCGAAGTTCCGACCAAGTGATACGACATGCGGGCAGGAGCAATCCTGCCCGCCACCAAACGGAGCAGCGATGTTTTCCACCTCGACCTTCCTGGCCAGTTTCGGGCCGCTCTTCTGGGCGGCGCGTTTCACGCTGCTGATATCCCTGCTGGGCATCGGACTGGGACTGGTGATCGGCGCGCTGATCTGCGCGGCGGCACTTTCCCGCAGAGTCTGGCTGCGCAGGTTTGCTGCACTCTGGGTTAGTTTCCTGCGCGGGGTGCCGCTGCTGGTGCAGCTTCTGCTTTGCTATTATCTTCTGCCCGTCATCGGCATCAATGTTCCCGCGCTGGTCGCCGCCGTGGTTACGGTCGGCATCTGTTCAAGCGCCTATGTTTCGGAAATCTGGCGCGGTGCGATCATCGCCCTGCCGCCGGGACAGGCAGAAGCCGCATCCGCCATCGGCATGGGGCCGCGCGATATCTGGACCCGGATCATCCTGCCGCAGGCGGCCAGGCTTTCACTGCCTGCCCTTGTCAATGAGATGATCCTGCTGGTCAAGGCTTCGTCGCTGGTTTCCGTGGTTGGCATACTGGAAGTCACACGCGCCAGCCAGGCACAGGCGGCAACCACTTTCCGTCCTCTGGAAGTGTATGTTGCAGCCGCGTGCATCTATCTGCTCATCAATCTCTGCCTCGCCGCACTGGGGCGCTATCTCGAACACAGGATGAGCGCCACATGAGCCTGACGATCCTGCAACAATATTGGCCTATCCTGTCGAACGGCTTTGCGCTGACGATCCTGTGTTGGGCGCTGGGCACTCTCTTTGGCATGGCGCTGGGTCTTGTCATTGCGCTCGTGCAGCGCTACGGGCCGCGCCCGGTGTCCTGGCTGATCCAGGCCTATATCGAGATCATTCGCGGCACGCCCTTTCTGGTGCAGCTCTTCGTCCTCTATTATGGCGGCCCGCTGATCGGATTGCGGCTCGAGGCGCTGACTGCGGGGCTTGTAGGCCTGACGGTTTACGGCAGCCCCTATTTCGCCGAAATCTTCCGCGCCGGCTTCCTCGCCGTGCCGGCGGGACAGCTTGAGGCCGCCCGAGCCATCGGCATGTCGGAACCGACCATCGTGCGTCGGATTCTCCTGCCGCTCGGCCTCGTCTCGGCCCTGCCCGCACTGGTCAATTTCTCGATCATTCTGACCAAGGAAACAGTGATTCTGTCGATCATCACGGTGCCTGAACTCATGTATTCAGTGCAGCGCATGTCCACGGAAACCTTCCGCTATCTCGAAGCAAATCTCGTGCTGGCGCTGTTTTTCTGGGCACTGGTCGAGACAATCTCACGCGCCGGCCGCTGGCTGGAGGCGCGCATAACGAAACATCTGGTTGAAAGGACGTAAGATGCTCGCCGCGTCATCCGTCGAGATCCGCAAGGTCAACAAATTCTACGGCCCCTTTCACGCGCTGAAAGATGTGAACCTGTCTATCCTGCCTGGCAAGGTCACCTGTCTGATCGGGCCGTCGGGCTCGGGCAAGTCCACGCTGCTGCGCTGCATCAATTTTCTGGAGGAATATGATTCCGGCGAGATCAGCATCGATGGGCAGATGATCGGCTATGTCAGCCCCGGCGGTCGCAAGATGCCGGGCAGCAAATTGCGGGAGATGCGCCGCTCCATCGGCATGGTGTTCCAGCAGTTCAATCTGTGGCCGCACATGACCGCGCTCCAGAATGTCGCCGAGGGGCTGCTGCGCGTACGTGGCCTGCCGAGGGCGGAAGCAGAGGCGCGCGCTGCCGAGGCATTGAAAAAAGTGGGACTGTCTGACAAGACCGCCAGCTTCCCTTCCCGCCTGTCCGGCGGCCAGCAGCAGCGGGTGGCCATCGCCCGGGCTATCGCCATGGAGCCGCGGCTAATGTTATTCGATGAGCCTACATCGGCGCTCGATCCTGAACTGGTTGGTGAAGTGCTGAGCGTGATGAAGACGCTTGCTGCTGAAGGCATGACCATGGTCGTGGTAACCCATGAAATGGGATTTGCGGCCCATGTCGCCGATCAGGTGGCCTTCATGGAAAAGGGCGAACTGGTGGGCGTGGACGCTCCTGCCAAAATTCTGCATCAACCTCAAGACGCCCGTATCCAGAGCTTCCTGCGCACCTATCACGAACGTAACAGCTTCTGATCTCGGTTCGTGCATCTGAGAGGCGCGGCCTGACTGCGATGCGCGTGTCGAACGAAATTACCGTTCGACACGCGCTCCCGCACCAGTTCATACGCGAATGGTGAAACCATCGCTCCCGAGGACGTCTAGCTCCCTGTCTGTTCGTCAGGAGCGCTGACGGGTTTGGATTCCGGCGAACCTTTTTCGCGCAGGAAGATGGAGAGGACTACAAGGACTGCCGTGGATAGGAATTCCGACTGCCAGTTCTGGAAGGATTCAAACCATAATTCGGCATCCAGCAAATATTGCAGGTAACCGGTCGAAGCGGCTCCGTGGCGGGCCATATCCATTTCCGAGGCACGAGCACTGCCGAACCAGTGCAGCAAAAAGCTGGCAATAAACAGCCCGAACAGCGTCAGCCCCAGCGAATGCGAATAAAGAAAAGACGGTTGCCCGATCCGCTCCTTCTCCGGCTTTTCCTCGTCCGGGTCACGCGATTCCGCCGAACCGCGCTGAAAGAGCCATGCTGTCAGCACGACATAGACCCCCATCTGCAAAAACTCGCTCTCCCAGTTTTCAAAAAGGGCCGAGAGAAATTGTCCGCTTATCAAATATTGGAGGAGGGGCAGAGGAGCCTCTCCGTGTTTTGCAAGCTCTTCGTTGTAGCTTGCAAAGCCTGCCGCTGCCATGCCGAGGATCGATATGCCGAACAAGATGGCGAGCGCAATCGTCAATCCGTTGTCTCTGAGAAACGAACGCATTCCATTCCTCCATTGGACTAACGGTCCTGCTGCAAGCCCTGGTGTGTCGTATTGATCCTGGTGTTGGCCTGCTGGCCTTGTTTTCCGGATTTGTTATCCTGGGGCGACAGGTTGCTTTTCAGCGGAACATGTTTCTGTTCGCCGGGGCCTTTTCCGCTGCGGTTGCCTTTGGGTACAGGGGGAAGCTTTGTGCTCATTGTCTATCTCCTTCGATAGACCTAACTGCGGAGCATCAAGTCTTGTTCCTCAAAGCAAAATGAACCGCCTGCCGCGTTCTTGCAGATGCGCCGCATATCCAAGCGAAATGGACGCAGACATTCGCCGGTTCAGCCAGAGGCTTCACTTCTTGGTCGCGGGATTGTGCGTATGGTGGATGTCCCTTTCTCCGCCACCGCCGGAGACCTTGCTGCGGCGGCCTTTGGTTTCCCCATCGGCTGGCGGTTTGGTAATCTTCAGATCGTTTTTTGCATTTTCATGAGCGGCTCCGGGGCCGCCCTGTCGGATCGTGTTTGGAGATTTCGTTGACGTAGACATGTTTATGAACTGCGATCAGGCCCCTCGCCCATGGTTCAGTCGGGTGGATCGGTCTGCAGGGAATGCGGTGGGCTCTGCCCATTGTCCGCAGCCGGACCAATGCCACGCAGAAGCGCCCCCGCCACCAGCAGGAGCACTATTCCGATAACAATCATGAAAACGGTTCTCATCGACATCACCGCAATAAAGCGCCTCCAGTGCTCTGCACCCTTGGGCCCGCATCGGCCGCGCGCGCCGGGTCGGTTTTGACGTTGCCGCCGGATGCCTGGCCCTCGTTGGAAGCAATCTCGCGCTGCTTGTCAGCCCTGAACGCAAAATTGCAGTTCGCCGTCTGATCAGCCATTGGGCTTCTCCTTTGCTTGAGGTTTCCCCTTTCTAACAATGTTCGCAGAAGGGTGTTCCCCAAACTTTTTATTTTTCGAAGCCCTGTCGAATAAAGCGACAAGACGTTCGAGGATTAACAGCAGGGGCTATCTGAATAGAGATCGAAAATTCCAAGTTCAGAAAGCGGAACAATCCCGAGTTGCCTTTGTTACAACGCGGTGGGGCTGAAAACGGAGGAAGATAGATGAACATTCCAGCTATTCTATTGGCAAGCGCACTCGTAATTGTTCCGACTGTCGGCAGTGCTCAGGATGCGACGACGACGCCGAACACGCCATCCACCAATGCGCCTGCGCCCAACGCCAATGCCCCTACTTCCGCTACGCCGACGACGCATGACGACAAGGCGCCCGATGCAGGCCAGAACAGCTTCACCGAAGAGCAGGCCACCGAACGCTTTACCAAAGCCGGCTATACCGGAATTTCCAATCTCAAGCTGAACGACAAGGGATTGTGGGAAGCGTCAGCCATGAAGGGAGCCGAGACCGTCATGGTAACGCTTGATGCGGACGGCAACGTAACGGCGCACTCCATGTGAGTGCCAGTTCGGCAGAAGCATGCCGGAACTCAATCGTCAGCAGCTCTTTCTTGGCACTCGCGGCAGAGGAATTTGCCGCGAGTACGCGACGAAACAACATCCTTATCAAGGGCGACCGGGCTGGCAGCTCAGGCCCGGCTGCAAGAGCACGGCCCTTGCAGCCAATGGAGGTAAAAATGGAATATCGGGACAAAAATGTTTTCACCGAATGGAAAGAAACGCCGGACAGCGGCGTAAAGGTCCAGACCGATTACCAATGCTATGCCTTCCTGCTCATTCCTTCACCGGGAGACGACAATGAGCTTGCTCCCAAGCATGGAACGGCTCTGGTTTCCGCCCGCTCCGAGGCCGATGCGAGAGTAGTCGCCAGCCAGGGTGAGACGGAGGCCTTCCGGGGACAGGTAGCAATAGGGGATACCGACCTTACGACTAACGATTTCAGTGCATTTCGCAACGAGAAATCCTATCAGGTGCATCGCGTCAGTGACGAGCCGATAGACACGCCACGAGGCGTTATCACTATGGAACGTAACGGCTCCAATGACTGAATCAGCATTGCTGCTTTTGCCGGGCGGGGGCTCGCGATCCGCATTGCATTCGGCATTGCCTTATTGAGCGCCGCACGCGGTGATCGCGAGACCTTCCCGCTTATTCGTTGAGCTTCTTTGCCATTTCGAGATGATGCTCCAGCGCGGGCCGAGTCGCATTGGCCCAGGCCCGCAGGTCGGCATTCTCGCCGCCTTCGCCATATCGCTTGAACAGATCGACAGCGTCTTCGTGCACCTCTTCCTGATCGCTTCGATACTGCTTCGTGAAATCCTCGCCTTCGAGCCCCTTCAGCTTGTCCAGCATTTCCTGATGATCATCGGAAAGCGCGGTCGGGGCCTTCACCGAGTTCACTTTCGTGCTCAGGAGCGCTTTCAGTTCCTCGCTGGTCTTTTGATGATCGGCGATCATTTGCTGAGCAAAGCTCTTGGTGGTTGGATCGGCCTTTGCAAGCGCGAGTTTACTCGATTCAATCTCGAACATGTCGCCGCTTCCGCTCAGTGTCACGAAATCCTGAGTGGACGGCGCTGATCCGACGAGAGAATTGATCCCTGTCTTCTCGCTCGTCGACTGGGCAGATACCGGAGCCGACATGAGAAGAATTGCCGAGAAGGCAAGCAATACTGTTTTCATGATCCTGTTTCCTTTCCCTTGAAAGAAATTCGAACCCACGCCGGAGAATTATGTTCCGGCCCCATCGCGCGCAGGCAATCGAGTGGAAGCTTCATGGGTTCTCAAAGATAGCGAACGAGCAAATCCGCCTGTTCCCGCAGGGTTTTTGCGGCGTCCTGCGGCGTTTCGGTGTCGAGCATAGCGCTGATTGCTGCTTCCAGTATCAGCATATTGCGGGCTCGTAGGTAGCGAAGGCGCGCCTTTTCGGCGATGATATCCAATTCGCGCGTGGCTTTAGCACCCATCGTGAAATTCCTTGAAAAGAACGCTCATTCCTGCGGAGAGGCGTGCAAGGCGGCCCGAAGGCCGCCCTGTCTGTTTGCCGGTGTCCAGAGCATTTACTGTTCCAAAACCGGCTTTCCGCTTTGGGGAACTCATGCTCTAGCGACCGCGACGGTTGTCGTAATCATCGTCCCGGCGCTCCTCCCAACCCCTGCGGGCAGCTTCCGCATGGCCGCGAGAGTCGCCGAACCAACCGCCATGACCCCGACCGCCGCCCGAGCGACGATCATCGTCCCGGCTCGAATATCCACGGTCACCGTCGCGGCTGGAATATCTGCGACGGTCGTCATAATCCTGGTCGCGTCGCTCGTCCCATCCGCGCCGTGCGGCTTCCGCGTGGCCGCGGGAATCGCCATGCCAACCCCGTCCGCGGTCATCGTCGTCATATCTGGAACGGCGATCATCGTAGTCGTCTTCGCGGCTGGAATAGCGGCGCCGGTCATCATAGTCACGATCGTCCCGACGCTCGTCCCATCCGCGACGGGCAGCTTCAGCATGGCCGCGGGAATCCCCGAACCAGCCTCCGTGGCCGCGGCCCCGGTCGTCGTCGTCATAACGGCTGGAACGGCGGTCGTCGTCATCCCGGCGACTGCTGGCATATCTGCGGCGATCATCTCCGCCCCGACCCCGGTCGTCATCGCTTACGAAACGGCCCTGATCGTCACGTTCTGGCATATTGCGTGGCATTTCATCCTCCAATTGTTGTGAGTTTTCGCGCCCCAAGGCGCATGAGCCCCGCCAAGGGCTCATCTCCGGCTGCGTTCTCCAGCCGCGAGTTTCAAATTTCAGGCAGTACCCTTTGACGAAGCCGATGTTGCTGAACGGATTTTGATGTTGTTCTGAACATCAACAACGCCGGCGCACATTTCTGCGCATTCTTCTGCTCTGCGCTTGTCCTGACGATTTCCAACCTGCCCCTGCAGGGTCACTTCGCCCTTCTTGACCGTCACCTCTATATCGGATGCATCGAGTTCCGCATCTTCCATCAATGCGTCCGATACGTCCTCCTTGATGCGGTCATCGGAGCGTGTGTATCCCTTCGGTCCTTTTCCCCGATGCTGGCCGCCTGAAGCGTAGCTGCTTCGGGATTGGCCTTCCGTCCGCTGACGGTACCGGTCACTTTCCCGCTCGCGGTTTGGCTCTCGCCGGGAAGCATATCGTTCGTCATTGTCGTCGGAGTAGCGTCCCCGGGCATAATCGCTAGAGTAGCGGTCATCATAGCCTCGGTAGTCGCCTCCCCGCGCTTCATAATCGCGCTCCCGGTAGGGTTCGTTGTAGTAATCGTCACGATCTTCGTTCTGATATCGACCTGGCATGAGATTGCTCCTCTTCACAGTCGTGATGACAGCACTCCGAACCGCACTCGACCGGGTTTGTTCCTGAAGCAATTTGATTTAATGAAGAGCGAGCCGCACCCATGGATATCAGCGCGTTATTTGGATAGAGACGCAGGACCGACGGTGTGGGGACGCGAACAACGATCCCCGAGATCGGCTACGGTAAAACCAAACCGTTGAAACGATGCACTGGAAAATGGAGAAATCACTTGGCGGTCGGTCGTCAATCCATGCCTCCCCTCAATGCGCTGGTTGCCTTCGACAGCGCGCCCGGCTTGGCAGCTTCTCGCGCGCCGGTCTGGAACTCGGCCTCACCCAGAGCGCCGTCAGCCGCCAGATCGGCAAGCTGGAAGCGTTCATCGGCTCTAAACTGTTCAACCGCCTGCCCGCAGGTGTGCAGCTGACTGCCATCGGCGAAAGCTACGCTTCCGAAGTGAGCCGTCTCCTGGGTGACCTCAGCGCCGTCACCGATGGCCTTCGTGCATGGATCGGGCCCCGACAGATCACCATCGCCTGCTCGCGCGGGATCGCCGACCAATGGTTCCTGTCGCGGATCGGCAAGCTGAAAGCCGATATCCCCGGCATCGAAATACGGCTGCGCGTAACGGATGACGTCGCACATTTGCGATTGGACGAGTTCGATCTTGCCCTGTTCTACCGCAAGGAACGGCCCATCGGAGTCAATCTGACGGTGCTGGGTCGGGAGGAAGTGGTGCCGGTTTCGGCACCCGGCGCTCCCGGCATCATGGAGCAGGAAGCACCGGTTCTGCTGGCGATCGAGGATACAATGCGCGAATGGCAGGGTTGGCCGGAATGGTGGCACGATGCCAGGCTGTCGCCCCCGCCCGGTGCTCTGGAATGGCGGCTCGGGGATTATGGCCTTTGCGTCGCCGCCGCAGCACAGGGGATCGGCATTACGCTCGGCTGGACATGGCTGATCCGGGAACAGCTCGCCAGCGGAACACTGGTGGCCGCCCATGACCATATGATGCGGTCGGACGCCTATTTCTATCTGATGCGGCCTGCTGATCGCCACCAGCGGAAAATCGTGCGCGAGGTCTCGGAGTGGCTGATCGCCAGCAACGGAACCGATCCGATCACATAAAGATGATCGGATCTCCGGCTCCGCTTCATTCCTGCGGAAGCGCGGAGCGGCGACGCGAAACCAGGCGAAAACGGATGTAACCGATAACGGTAATGATGAGCCAGGCTACCTGCGAGATGAAGGAACCGAGGTTGAAATTCCAGGCGAGTGAATAAATCAGGGCGACCCCGCCCAGAACATTCAGCAACGGAATGACCGGATCGTCGACGGTAAAAATACGCAATTGAATCAGCGCGTAGCCCAAAAGGTAGAAGAACGCGCCCACCAAGCCGATAACATCCGGCAAACCCATTTTTGATCTCCAGGATCATCCAAATCCGAAAAGGCAGCAATCACGTTCCTCGAAGAAAGCGCCCTGCCATTACTGTTGGACGCTCCTTTATTCTTGTTCGCGCAAATGCCAACACACACATTTCGCATGGGGGTATGCACAAAAGTCATACCCATCAACCGGACATCAACCCTTGAAAACGAGGGGTGCGGTAAGTTACCCACCCCTAAAAGCCAATAGGCTATGACTTAAACACAGGGGTACGAAATGCCTGAGCAAAAAAGCCAGTTTCAATTGACGCGTCGCTCTTTCATGGCGGGTGCAGCCGGCATCGGCCTGGTTAGCCTTAGCGGCATGGGAGGTCTGATTACTTCGCCCGCTGCCGCAGCAGGCGACGGCACGCCCAAAAAAGGCGGAGTGCTCAAGCTCGGCATCGGCGGCGGCTCCACCACCGACAATTTCGACCCGCGTCTCTTGAAGGATTGGGTTCCGGTCAATCAGGCCTACATGCTGATGAACGGCCTCGTGGAAATCGACGTCAACAACAAGGCTGTACCCGAACTGTTCGAGAGCTGGGAACCGTCAGTCGATGCCAAGGAATGGACCTTCAAGGTTCGGCAAGGCGTGACCTTCCACAACGGCAAGACACTGGACGCCGATGACATCATCTATTCCATCAACCTGCATCGCGGCGAAACCACCTCCGGCGCGCGATCCCTCGCATCGGAATTCACCGATGTCATCAAGGTTGATGCCGGGACGGTCAAGATTACGCTGAAGAGCGGCAATGCCGATCTGCCTTACATCCTGTCCGACTATCACTTCCTCGTGGTTCCCAAGGACTGGACGGATTTCAACAAACCGGTCGGCACCGGACCTTTCGTCTTCGAGCGTTTCCAGCCGGGCGTGCGTTCGCGTTTCACGCGCAACGAAAGCTATTGGAAGCCGAACACGGCCTGGGTTGATGCAGTTGAGGTCATCGTTATCAACGACGTGTCTGCCCGTACCAACGCCATGATGTCCGGTCAGGTGCACGCCATCAACCAGCTCGACTTCAAGACCGTCGATCTGCTGAAGCGCAACCCGAACCTGAACATCGTGCAGTCTTCCGGTGGCCAGCATTTCTCCTTCCTGATGGATTGCACGCAGGCACCGTTCACCGACAACAATGTCCGCCTCGCCATCAAATATGCCATCGACCGCGAACAGCTGCTCAAGACGGCCTTGCGGGGTTACGGTCGTCTGGGCAACGATAACCCGATCCCAAGCACCGACCCGTTCTTCGATGCGGCATTGCCGCAGCGTGCCTATGATCCGGAGAAAGCCAAGTTCCATTTGAAGCAGGCTGGCATGGATTCGCTGAAAATTCAGCTCGCGGCTTCCGATGCGGCCTTCACCGGCGCCGTCGATGCAGCGGCGATCTTCCGCACCGCCGCCGCCAAGTCGGGCATCGAGATCGACATCAAGCGCGAACCCGCTGACGGATATTGGGACAATGTCTGGATGAAGGCACCGTTCTGCATGTCTTATCGTGGTGGTCGTCCAACCGCCGATCAAGCTCTCTCAGTCGCTTATGCCTCCAACGCATCGCAAAACGACACGCATTGGAAGAGCGCCGATTTCGACACCAAGCTGCTCGAAGCCCGCGCAATGCTCGATCAGGCCAAGCGCAAGGAAATCTATGCTGAACTGCAGGCCATGATCAGCAATGATGGTGGTGCTCTTATCCCAATGTTCGGCGACTATCTCGACGCCACCTCCAAGAAGCTCAAGGGCGTGACCACGCATCCGATGTTCAATCTGATGGGTGCGCGCCTTGCCGAAAAAGTCTGGCTGGAAGCATAAATGTTCGTTCTAATTCTCAAGCGTGTGGGGCTCGGGTTCCTCACGCTGTTCCTCGTGTCGGCGTTGATTTTCGCCGGCACGCAGATCCTGCCGGGCGATGTCGCATCAGCCATTCTCGGTCAGAATGCCACCCCGGAAGCGCTCGCCACGCTGCGCGAAAGCCTCGGGCTTAATCAACCGGTCCTTGCGCGCTATTTCTCGTGGCTCGCCGGGTTTGTTACCGGCGATCTGGGCACCTCGCTTGCCAATCAACAACCGGTAGCTGATCTCCTCTGGCCACGTTTCTGGAATACGATGGCGCTCGCAGCCTTTGCTGCCGTCGTCAGTGTTCCTGTCGCCATTCTTCTCGGTCTTGTCACTGCGGTAAAGCGCGGCGGCATTTTCGACCGGGTGATAAATATCGTGGCGCTGGCTTTCGTGTCCTTGCCTGAATATTTCCTTGGCCTGCTGCTGATCCTGTTTCTGTCGATCCGCTTCAACCTGCTGCCAAGCCTTGCCGACACCTATGAAGGCATGACATTCCTCGAATGGGTTCAGGCAACCGCCCTGCCCGCACTGACACTGGTTCTGGTGACCGTTGCGCAGATGATGCGCATGACCCGCACCGCCGTTTTGTCGGTCATGGATCAGGCCTATGTCGAAACGGCATATCTCAAGGGGCTGCGCACCAAGCGCGTCGTGACCAAACATGCCCTGCCAAATGCAGCGGCGCCTATCGTCAATGTGGTGGCATTCAACATTGCTTACCTCATAACTGGTGTGGTGCTTGTTGAAGCCGTGTTCAACTATAACGGCCTTGGCCGCTTCATGGTTGATGCCGTTTCCAAGCGTGATCTTCCGCTCGTGCAGGCAGCGGCCCTCGTCTTCGGTGCGGCCTATGTCATTCTCAATATCATCGCCGATGTCGCTGCCATCGCGCTCAATCCGCGCCTGAGGCACCCACGATGAAGACTATGAAGAAATCTATTCCCTTGACGGCATGGGTCGGTCTCGCCATCGTCTCCATCTGCCTGCTGATGTTCCTGTTTGGCCCGCTGATCGCGCCCTATGGTCAGGAAGAAATCGTCGGCGCACCGTTTGATCCGCCATCGGCACAGTTCTGGTTCGGTCTCGATCAGAATGGCCGTGATATGCTCTCGCGCCTGCTCTTTGGTGCGCAGATGTCCATTGGCGTTTCGCTTGCCGCATCGCTCCTGTCGTTCAGCGTCGGCGTGCCGCTCGGCTTTCTTGCCGCCATTTTCGGCGGCTGGGTCGATACGATCCTGTCGCGCATTGTCGATTCCGTCATGTGCATTCCGGTGCTCATTTCGGCGCTCGTCATCCTGCAGGCGCTCGGCTCGTCACTGCCGGTTCTGATCATCACCATCGCATTGCTCGATTCTACCCGCGTGTTCCGTCTGGCGCGCATCGTGGCGCAGGGCGTCAATGTGCTGGAATATGCCGAAACCGCACGCCTTCGTGGCGAAGGTCTTGGCTGGCTGATCTGGCGGGAAATCCTGCCCAACACGCTGCCGCCGCTGATTGCGGAATTCGGTCTGCGTTTCTGTTTCACCTTCCTGTTCGTTGCCGGCCTGTCGTTCCTTGGCCTTGGCATCCAGCCGCCATTCGCGGATTGGGGCGGCATGGTGAAGGATAACCAGCAGGCTATTCTCTACGGGCTTTACGCACCGCTTTTCCCGGCGGCTGCAATCGCCATCCTCACGGTTGGCGTCAACCTGGTCGTTGACTGGCTTCTGGCCGGACGCACAACCACGCAGGGAGCGGACCGATGAACAAGGATATCGTTCTTTCAATCTCCGACCTTGTCGTCAAAGCACCCACTGGCGCAACGCTTGTCGACCATGTGGACGTTACGCTGAAGCGTGGCGAAGTGCTGGGCCTGATTGGCGAGTCCGGTGCGGGCAAGTCCACCATCGGGCTCGCTGCAATGGGTTATGGTCGCGGCGGTTGCAGGATCGCTGAAGGCACCATCGTCGTCGACGATGTTTCGCTGATGGATGGCACCCGCGAAACGCGTGAAAAGGTACGCGGCGCACGCATCGCCTACGTGGCGCAGAGCGCGGCAGCGTCGTTCAATCCCGCGCATCGCATCGGCGACCAGATCATGGAAGGTCCGCTCTATCATGGGCTCATGACCAAAGGGGAAGCCAGGAGCTGGATGCTGGAACTGCTGCACGCGCTGCAACTTCCCGACCCGGATAATTTCGGCGACCGCTATCCGCATCAGGTCTCCGGGGGGCAGCTGCAGCGCGCCATGGTGGCCATGGCTATGTCCTGCCGCCCCGATATTCTGGTTCTGGACGAGCCTACTACAGCGCTGGACGTGACAACCCAGATCGAAGTGCTCGCACTCCTGCGCAGCCTGATCCAGCGTTACAACACCGCTGCACTTTACATCACGCACGATCTTGCAGTGGTGGCCCAGATCGCCGACCGCATCATGGTTCTGCGTCATGGCAAAATGGTTGAGCTTGGTTCTGCGGAAGAAATCCTGAAAGCGCCAAAGCAGGACTACACGCAGCGTCTGGTGTCCGAACGCGAAGCCAGCATTTCGGGCGAGCAGGCCGAGCACAAGACGGGCGAAATCCTGCTCGAAGTGAAGAACGCGACTGCCTATTATGGCAAGAAGCTCGTTCTGACCGATGTAGATTGTTATGTCCGTCGCGGCGAAACGCTTGCCATTGTTGGTGAATCCGGGTCGGGCAAATCCACGCTCGCGCGGATTATTGCGGGCCTGCCACCCCATTCGAGCGGCATCATTTCGCTCGCCGGACAACGTCTGGAAGCAAGTTACAAAAAGCGCAGCCGTGAAGAACTGCGCCGCATCCAGCTCGTCTATCAGCTTCCGGACGTGGCGCTGAACCCGCGCCAGACTGTTGGCGAAATCATTGGACGTCCGATGAAGTTTTATTTCGGCATGAATGAGGATCAGCGTGAGATCGAGGTCAGGCGCCTGCTCGAACTCATCGGTCTGCCTGCCGATTTTGCAAGCCGCCTGCCCGGCGCGCTTTCGGGTGGGCAAAAACAGCGCGTGTGCATCGCCCGGGCGCTGGCGGCAAAGCCGGATCTTATCATCTGCGATGAAGTCACTTCGGCGCTCGACCCGCTGGTCGCGGAGGAAATCCTGAAGCTTCTGCGCAAGTTGCAGGACGAATTGCACGTGTCCTATCTCTTCATCACCCACGACCTTGGCGTCGTCCGTCGGCTCGCCGACCGCACCATGGTGATGCAGAAGGGCAAGGTGGTCGAAACCGGCACCACGAAGGCTATCTTCGAACCGCCTTACGAGCCCTATACGGAGCAGCTCATCACATCCGTTCCGGAGCTGCGCCGTGACTGGCTGGACGACATCCTCAAGGCTCGCGCCGCCGTCTAGCACCAGTCGACCTGTCGATGCGGCGCCAATGCCGCATCGAAACTCTCATTGAACAAGTGGAACCCATCATGACCGTAAACGTCACCGAGCATCTGTGGATCACCCTCAAGGATGGCACCCGTCTTGGCGCGCGCCTGTGGCTGCCTGAAGGCGCCGAGGAAAATCCCGTTCCTGCCGTGCTCGAATATATTCCGTATCGCAAGCGTGACGGTACGCGTGGCCGCGATGAGCCGATGCACGGCTATTTCGCGCAGAACGGCTATGCGGCAATCCGCGTCGATATGCGCGGTACGGGCGAATCCGATGGTCATATGGCGGACGAATATATCCAGCAGGAACAAAATGATGCGCTGGAAGTCATTGCCTGGATTGCGGCCCAGCCCTGGTGCAGCGGCAATGTCGGCATGATGGGAAAAAGCTGGGGCGGCTTCAACGGCCTTCAGGTCGCCGCCTGCCGTCCACCGGCACTGAAGGCGATCATTACCGCCTATTCGACCGACGACCGTTTCCGCGACGACATTCATTACATGGGTGGCCTGCTGCTCAACGATAATCTGTGGTGGGGCACGATCATGCTCGCCTATCAGTCGCGTCCGCTCGATCCGGCGATTGTGGGCGCTGGCTGGCGCGATGCCTGGATCGAACGTCTGGAACGCCTGCCGTTCTTCCCGGCGCTGTGGCTCGAACACCAGCATTTCGACGAATACTGGAAGCATGGCTCTGTCTGCGAAGACTGGTCTGCGATCCAGTGCCCGGTTCTGGCCATCGGCGCATGGGCCGACAGCTATACCAATGCTGTTCCCCGCCTGCTCGAAAACCTTCAGGTTCCAGCGCGTGGCATTATCGGTCCTTGGGGTCATGTCTACCCGCAGGGCGGCTTGCCAGGGCCGGCTATCGGCTTTCTGCAGGAAGCAGTGCGCTGGTGGGACCAGTGGCTCAAGGGCGAAGAGACCGGCATCATGGATGAGCCGAAGCTCCGTGCCTATATCTGCGACACCATCGAACCGACCGGCTCGCGCGACTTCACCAATGGTCGCTGGGTTGGCGAAAAAAACTGGCCATCGACCGAAATCACGCCGAAGCCTTTTGCTCTTGGCGCAGACTTCACGCTCGGCAAGGCCGATGCCGTTCACGGTGTGCTTTCGATCTCTTCGCCGAACAGTCATGGCAAGGCAGGTGGCGAATGGATGGCTACGGGCTGTCCTGGCGAGCACCCGACCGACCAACGCCTCGACGATGGCGGCTCGCTCAACTTCGACACTGCTGTTCTTATCGAAGATCTCGAAATTCTTGGTGCACCGGTTGCGCGTCTGAAGTTTACTGTTGATCAGCCGGTTGCGCAGGTTTCGCTGCGTTTGAGCGATATTCTGCCCGATGGCCGTATCACCCGTGTCAGCTATCAGGTCTTCAACATCAATCACATCAATGGCCACGACAAGCCGGAAATGCTGGTGCCGGGCAAGACCTATGAAATCGCGATCAAGCTCAACGACAGCGGCTACAGCTTCAAGAAAGGACATCGCATCCGTCTTTCGGTTGCCACCGGCTATTGGCCGATGGTCTGGCCATCGCCAAAACGTGTGACACTGACACTCGATACCGCAGCGTCGGTCCTCGATCTGCCGCTACGTCCGGCTTCCGCCGACGATGCAAAGATTTCCTTCCAGAAACCCGCTCATGGACCTGCGACGCCGATCACCCAGCTTGATCCGGGCAGCGTGCGCCGCTGGACCGAGCAGGATCACGTCACCGGCGAAACGCTTTATGTGACGGAGGGCATCGGCGGTCTTTTCGGTGAGGGAATTCTGCGCTTTGACGATATCGGTACGCAGTTGAGCCACAGCCTCAAGCGTGAACTGCGCATCAATGACAACGACCCGCTGTCCGCATCCTACGTGCTGACACAGGCTTATCAGATGGGCCGCGAAGGCTGGATGATCGATATCGAAAGCACCACCAAAATGCATTCGGACGCCGCGAATTTCTATATTTCCGGCGTGCTTACGGCAAAGGAAAATGGTGACGCGGTGACGACCCGCGAATGGAACCAGACCATTCCGCGCGATCATCTGTAAACACTCCCACGGGCGTCAATTCGCTACCGGATTGACGCCCTACCCCCCTGTCGCCGAAACTTGGAATATCGCGGCGCTGCATCTGGCGGACCGCATGCTGTCCAGCGTTCGACGGAACCAACCGAACCATTGCTTCGTTAACTTCTTTTCTCCGGCATTTGCATCAATGGTGGCTCGGCTTCATCTGGAGCCGGGCGGCCTCGAGCAGATCGACCATGGGTACCCGTTGAATTCGGGCCCATCGAGTTTGCCGGAGACTGGCGGCGACGGGAGACGACGATGGTAGAAAACGGGTACAAACTTCAAAAGAATGGCGATGGCACCTGGTCGGTGATCGATGCCTTCAAGGGCAACCCCATCACGTTCGAGGGGCGGTTGCAGATCGCCTTGAACGAAGAGGAGGCGCAGCGGGTTTTCGATTGCCTCAACCGCCAAAACCTTGAGCGCCATCCCGAACAAGGAAGCGGCCGCCTGCCGTGAGCCCATGGCAGCACCGAAATATGAAGTGATCAATCATGCCTATCTTAAATAGTTAAGAAGCGTATTGTTGATGTGTCCCGAAGGAGGATCGTATGCCGCTCTTCAACGAAGCGAGCCGTATCTATAAGCCGGAAGAAGTGACCTTCATGGGCAGTTGCTTTTCCCATGCCGCGATTATTCTTGAAGAAAGCGACAGGGAATATGCTGCGACAGATCTTTCTACCGCCATCATAATGCTTTACCAGAACGGCCTGAGGGACCTGAACTACATTGCCGAACTGGCGTCGCGACTTGCCCACAAGCGATATCAGGACCGCCACGCAGAGACACCGCCGCTGCTAACCTGAACATCGTGCCGGACTCGGAAGCCTCTTCCTGATCTGCCGGGTTCCGCTATACGCTCCGGGTGCTTTCAAGCATTCTTGTCTGCATCCACAAACTTGTTGAAGCGGCTGCTGCCCGCATCTTCGTAGAGGAAGGCAAGATTTCGGTCGTCGAATATCGCAAAGAAATCGTCCCAGTTTATCTCTTCCAGGTCTTCGTCCTTCTCCGCGAAATCAATGCGTAATATGCCGCCTTCTTTGCCAGTATCCACCATTGCCGGGTGTCCGTTGCGGTCTTCCGCCCACCGGCGGATCTTGTCGTGATCGCGTGTGATCTCAGCCATTGTCCTATCCTTCCGCTTTAAACTTCTTCGCTTCTTCAAGCAGCTTTTCCCTGTCCCTGCCGAAACGTTCGATCAGCTGGCGCGCCTGAAGCGGTGAAACATCCGAGTTCTCGGCAAGAAACTTTACGTCTTCATCATCCGTAAGCGGGGTGGTTGGTTGCTTGTTCATAATCGACCTCTTTTCTGATCTCCGTTTCCGCCCTTCATTTCTGTCCTTCTGGCGGATTGGTCGGCTGGTCGCCTCCCGTGCCCGTCTGCGGCCGCTGGTTTTCGACCGGCGGGTTCTTGTCCGGCTGGTCGCCGGTATCCGTCGGGGGGGGCGTCTCTATGCCCTGCTGCTGCGATACCGATCCGCCGCCGGTCAGGCTCCACCCAAGGAACAGAAGCAGCAGAACCGCCAATATGACCAGGGCGAAGCGCGGAAAGTATCCGAGCGTTCGCGAAGGCTCGGCTCTTTTGTCTTGCTCAGGTTTCGATTGCATATTCATCGCCACACCCATGAGATTATGAAATAACCGATGACGACCATCGCGATGATGAACCACCAGACGAGATAGGCAGGGCCTTCCCTCAGTGGGGCTTTTCCTCTTGCGGTTTGCGCGTTTCCTTCGGACGACCACGCCCGCAGGCCGGATGCATGGCTGGAAGCGTTGCTGTCATCAGCCTTCGCGGGCTGCGGCTGGGGCTTGCCAGCAGGCTGGGAACTGCCGCCTGCCTCGGCGTCCGTTTCCATAGGAGCTGCCGCAGGATCGAAACCGGGAACCTTGTCGCCGGTCTCGCCCCGTTGGATCGCGCCTCGCGTGCGGGCGCCAGTGCTTTTGTTTTCTGAAACTGTGTTCATCGCTTTGGACCTCCGGGTTCCAACCATGAGGCGGGCCAATTGTTCCGGAACTTTATCTCGACAATCGTGCCGCCTTGCCTTCACGCAGCGTTCGCGTCGTTCAACGAAACAATCAGGCGTTTGCTCGGTTGGGGATGAGTTTCAACAAATGGAGGCTGCAATGAAACACGACCCGAAAGCCGGCACCACGGACCAGAAGCCGAAATGGGAAGGCCCGCCGGAAAACAGGCCGCGCGGCTATGAACCCGCCGTTGATGACCCGGCAAAAAAGCGCGACGCCGCCGGGCACAACCTGTCCGATCCCGACCGCAAGAACCTTTCCGATGCGCTGAGTGAGCCGAAGCATGCGGGACGAAATGACGACGACGGATGACGACCGTCGCTCCATTCACCCCGATGCTTGCTGCATTGTCGGCTGATCCGGACTTGCCGGACCGGGCGAAGGATGTTCGGGCATGGGAAGCGGCGGTATCTGTTCCGGTTCGTCGGGGCTGAACGGTCCCTTGTCCGGTTGCGGAATGGTTTCAGGCGGCTCGACGGGAATGCCTTCCGGCTCCTTTTCGGGTATTTCCGGTGGATCGGAAGGCAGCTCAGGGTCTGCGGACAGGACGAACCTCGATGCCGCGTCCCTTTCTTCGATATGAGTTTTCATGCGATTTCTCCCTTCAGCGGGCGTCAAGCGTGGTCCGGCTTGCCGTAGGCCTTGCGCAGTTCGCCCTTGGCTGCTTCCAGCACATGCCTGCGTTTTTCCGGTAGATTCTTGCCCGCGCGGTTGATGTAGAAAGTCAGCATGGACATTGCCGAGCGGAACGGCTCCGCCTTGCGCTTATGGCTCTTGTCCGCTGAGCGCTTCAGGGAAGCTGCAATTTTCTTCGGATCGTCCTGTTCGAACACATGCGGCTCCAGATCGAGCGCGTCGCTGTGTTCTGTTACTTCGCCTGACCATTTCCTTGTCTGGGCCATATCAAAACTCCTCTATTGCGAGTTTCGATAACTGCGGAAGGCTGCCCATGTTCCTTTTACCTGTCCGCGACATCGACTTACCTGTCCGCGACATCGACCGGTTTCGGTGCCTCGATGGAACAAACTGCTCGCAAGCCGGTTCGGAAGCACGTTCAGCCGTCATGACACCCATGGGCACCCCATGGCACCCAACTGGAGGAACCGTCATGTTCTACGATGCCGCAAGCATCCGCTTTCCTTGCTTCGACAAGGATCGCGTCGGGGCGGGCGAACCGTCCGAGCACGATCCACGCGATCATCAGGCGCGACCGACGCATGAGCAGTCGAACGCGCCGGGCAACCCGCGCCAGCCGCAGCCGGACGACCCGCAAACGGATTTCGATTTCGACAGCCCCAACGGCGAGCGCCCGAATGATCTGGCCAACCCCAGCGCGCGTGAACTGCGGCGGGAAAGCCGTGGAACCGAACAGAACTGACCATCACAGGAGGTGAAGATGCCTGCAAAATCCAAAGCGCAGCAACAGGCTGCCGGCGCGGCTTTGGCCACAAAGCGCGGAGACAAGGCAAAAAGCGAACTGCGTGGAGCGTCCAAGGAAATGGCCAAATCCATGAGCGAAAAAGAGCTCGAGAAGATGGCCTCCACCAAGCAGAAGGGCAAGCCCGAGCACAAGTCGAAATCCTGACGGGACGTAACGATGACCACTTTGAAATGGCTTGCCGTCGTGATGTTCGCCGTGGCGCTGCTGGGGTTGGGCAGCCTGTTCATCACTTCCGACAAGGGGGACGTCTCGCCGGAGAGCCCAACCCAACCGGCCCGCTCTCCCACGCAGCCCTGACATTTTGATTTTTGTCCAACGGGCGAAACAAAACGATCGCTGGGGAGTTAGGTGTGCCGTCGTCGGGATTTTCAGCCGCACGACAATGACAGTTTCGGAACCATAGGAGGAGCCTGAAATGGCCAGCACCAAGCAACGCAATCTCGAAGATCTTTTCTACGATACCCTCAAGGACATTTATTACGCGGAGCGCAAGATTCTGAAAACGCTTCCGAAAATGTCCCGCGCGGCCAATGATGAGAAGCTGAAGAGCGCGTTCGAAAAACACCGGGAACAGACCGAAGGACATGTGGAACGTCTGCAGCAGTGCTTCGAGATTCTCGGCAAGCGTGCGCAGGGCAAGACCTGTGACGCCATTGAAGGCATCATCGCCGAGGGCGAGGAGATCATGGAGGAATTTTCGAACAGCCCTGCGCTCGACGCGGGTTTGATCTCCGCTGCCCAGGCCGTGGAACATTATGAAATCACCCGGTACGGCACATTGAAGCGCTGGGCTGAAACTCTTGGATACAAGGACGTGGCGAATATCCTCGATCAAACCCTGCAGGAAGAAGGCCAGACCGACAAGGACCTGACCAAGCTTGCTGAAACTTCCGCCAATCTCCGTGCGGAAGCGGCCTGATCGCAGCCTGTACGCAACCGCTAGCCCGGGATCGACAGCGAGGTGACGGCATGGAAAGCGTCCTTTTGCGGGAAGACCCCATGCGGAAAATTCGCGTCGTCTGCCGGGCGTCGGACAGCCGCCACACCGTAGCCAGCGCGCAAGCGCTGGCTACCCGTCTTTCGGCCCTCACAGGCCGACAGCTACTTCCCACTGGGCAAGACTTCGACGAAGACGGCGAAATGTTTTTCGTCCCGACCTTCGCTCTCGCCCGGCAGGACGGGAACCCCGACATGACTGTGGATCGCTTCTATGGCGGCATCGTTCATCGCGGTTTCATGGCGACAAAGCTCGTTACCCATCCACATTGGCACGACTACGACGACCTGCCCGAGGGATGGACGGGACAGTTCGCGGCATGTTTGCAGGATTGCGTTCTGCCGGGCTTCTCGGTGTTCTCGCACCGTCACGCTCTGGAAGCCGCGAGTGCCTTGCTGAAAAACCACAAAATACGGTTCAAGAATCCCTATGCGTCCGGCGGCGAGGACCAGAGCGTCATCGACACCGTCCGCTCGCTCGACAGTTTTCTTGCCGAGGTTTCAGAGGTCGATATCGCAAACGGACTGGTTCTCGAAGAGGATGTGGACAATTCCACGACCTATTCCGTCGGGCAGATCCAGCTTGAAAACCATGTCGGAACCTATCTGGGCCGTCAGTATAGTTCCCGCGACAAGGCCGGTAAGGAATTTTATGCCGGCAGCCGGTTGCGCGTGGTGCGCGGCGACTGGGATGCGCTTCTTCACCTTCTGCAATCGCCAACTGCACGCAAGGTCGTGGAGAATGCCCGGCGCTACGATGAAGCGGCCCGCGAGCATCTTGGACTTGTCGCATCCCGCAGGAACTATGACGTGCTTGTCGGGCCGATAACCGAAAACGGCGTGCGCTGTGGAGTGCTTGAACAGTCGTGGCGCGTGGGAGGCGCTTCCCCCGCTGAACTGCTGGCAATGGAAAAACTGATGCAGGATGAAACCGTGACCGCCGTGCAGGCCGTTCTGCACGAGAGCCGCGATGAAGCACCGGCATTCCGGGATGATGATTTCATCGTCTATTCCGGTGAGGACGATTTCGGTCAGCCCCTGCATAAGTATGCGAGAATCGAGAAAATCTATCATGATCCGTAACGATACCGCCGTCCGTGTCGACCAGTATGAACTGGCCGCGACAGTAATCTCTCCAGACACCACCATTCCCGGCGTCCTTTTTCTTCATGGCTGGGCCGGGAGCCAGGAACGCGACATCGAAAGGGCGAATGCAATATCCTCGCTCGGCTGCGTTTGCCTCACCTTCGATATGCGCGGCCACGGGGATTTGCTCTCCGGCAACAAGACCGTGACGCGCGGCGAAAACCTCGACGACGCAATCGCCGCCTATGACAGCCTGGCCAGCCTCAAGATGGTCGAGGACGACTCTATTGTCGTCATAGGCAGCAGCTATGGCGGATATCTCGCGACATTGCTGACAGAATTTCGCCCCGTCCGCTGGCTGGCGCTCAGAGCCCCCGCCCTTTATCGTGACGAGCTCTGGCAGGTTCCCAAGGCAAGGCTCGATCGCAGGGACCTGCAATCCTATCGCTCGGCACTGGTCAGTTATGACGACAACCGCGCCTTGCGGCAGGCGCGGGAATTTCGCGGCGATGTGCTTCTGGTCGAGTCCGAGCATGACGTCATCGTTCCGCATCCGACAGTGGCGAGCTATCAAACCGCCTTCATCAATGCCCGTTCGCTGACCGTTCGCATGCTGGACGGCGCAGACCATGCCCTCACGGAAGAGCGCCATCAAAAGACCTACAACCAGCTCCTGACCCGCTGGATCAGGGAAATGGTTCTCGGTGCCCGTTGAAATTCCAAGGGAACATTCGATCGGCTCGTTGGTTGGGACAGTCCCCAGAAACAAGGGAGCCTACGATGAAACAGTCTATTCGATATTGCGCAAGCGCGGTTTTCCTGCTGGTCACGCCGGCAGCTTTTGCCCAAACCGCCGCCCCCTCCAGTGACCCGCAAACACCTGCGGTGACGACACCCGGAGAGAAAAACCCCAAGGCGCCCGTGCCGGGGCAGAACAGCTTTACCGAAGATCAGGTGAAGGAACGCCTGACCGAAGGAGGCTATACCAACATCATGCACCTTCAGCTTGGCGAGGATGGCGTCTGGCGCGCCGATGCTGCGCGTAACGGGCAGCCCGTGAAGGTTCTTTTCGATTTCCAGGGAAACATCACCACGCAGTGATCCGGCTGTAACCGGCAACCGAATTAAAGGAGATGAAAATGGCTTATATCACAGGTCTGTTCGACAATTATGACGAAGCAATGGACGCCGTTCGTTCCCTTGAGGAAGCGGGGATTTCTTCGGACAATATCAGCCTGATTTCGAATAATACCGATGGTCGATATGCAGGTGATGCCGTGGAAGGGGACGGGAGCACCGTGACGGGCGTCGAAACCGGGGCCGGTCTCGGCGCGGTCGCAGGCGGCGGTGCCGGACTGCTGACGGGGCTTGGCCTTCTGTCCATTCCCGGCGTTGGCCCCGTCGTGGCAGGTGGGTGGCTGACCGCCACGCTGGTCGGGCTTGTTGGCGGCGCGACAGCCGGCGGCGTCGCAGGGGGTATCGTTGGCGCCCTCGTTGATACCGGCGTACCCGAGGAAGAGGCGCAGGCCTATAGCGAAGCCATTCGCCGGGGCAGCGCGTTGGTCGCGGTCCGCTGCGACGAAAGCGAGCGCGAGAAGGTCGAAGCCATTCTGGAAGACTGGGGACGTGTCAATATCGGCCAGCGCCGCGACGCTTATCTGGAGGAAGGATGGGAGAGCTTCAATGCGTCGGCTGCGCCCTACACGGCAGACGAGATCGAACGCGAACGTCAGCGCTGGGGCTAGGTGGATCGGCCAATGAAAGAGGTAGATCCGCGCAAGGCCCGTCAAGGTTTGAATGGAGGGCGTATCCTCACAATCCTCGTTTCCAGCCTGATACTGGCGATGATTGTCTGGGGCGCGGTGGAACTTTACGGACAAATGCGTCCGGGGCGCGGTTTCATGGATGACAACAGCACACCGCCTGCATCCACGGAATCGCAGCCGCCGCCTTCCGCCACGGGGCGGCAATGACAAGCTCCGCCCCGGCAATTTCACATCGCCAGCCTACCCTTGAGCAAGTCTGCGCGGAAGCGCAGACTTGTCGGCGTTGCGAGCTCTACAAGGATGCGACACAGACCGTTTTCGGGGAAGGCCCTGTCGGGGCCGGAATTTTCTTTGTCGCCGAACAACCCGGCGACAAGGAGGATTTCGAAGGGCGCCCGCTGATCGGTCCTGCGGGCCTGGTCTTCGACGCCTGTCTCGCCGAAGTCGGCATTGAGCGCGAACGGTGCTACATCACCAACGCCGTCAAACATTTTCGCCACATCCAGCGCGGCAAGAGACGCCTCCACCAGCGCCCGTCGACCAGCCACATAGAAGCCTGCCGGTGGTGGCTTGAGCAGGAAATCGAACACGTGTCGCCGCATATCATCGTTGCGCTGGGAGCCGTGGCCGCCCGCGCCGTTTTTGATAAGCCTGTGAAGATAGCCGCCGTGCGCGGCCGTCGCCTGCAGCACGAAAACCGCCACGTCTTTGTGACCATCCACCCCTCCTATCTGCTGCGGCTGCGCGGCAGGAGCGGCTACGACCGCGAACGGGCGATGTTCCTGAAGGAACTTGGCCAGGTTGCGGAGTTCGGGCGCGCGTCCGAAACGTGAAGTTTGTTACAGGCTTTTTCTTGGAACATCCTCCGGGCCTCAAGGTTAGGCTTATGTCACGCGCGACAAACTCCACTCCCAAAATCATTGGTCTGGAACCACTGAAAGGAAAGAGAATGGCACAGAATCACACGCAAGGTGGCACACACGAACAACACGTGAAAGCCGGCCAGCAGAGCCACAAGAACGATGGCAAGCAAGCAAGCAGCGGAGGCGGCGGCGACAAGCAGCAGTCATCTTCGCGTGGCGGAAGCCACGAACAGCATGTGAAGGCAGGCCAGCAGAGCCATAAGAATTCGTAAATTAAAGGGGCGGCCTTGTGCCGCCCCATCCTCTAACCGGACATTGGTTCGGAAAGGCCACTGCGATGTCGTTCACCCCCGATCCCGACTACATGCTGGAGCCGGAACATCTCGTCGAGATGATACCGGCGCTTCGCGCTTTTTCCCGCACATTTTACAGCCAGAAGGAAGACGCTGAAGATCTCGTTCAGGAAACCCTGATGAAAGCCCTGGCCAACCGGGAAAAGTACACGCCATATTCGCCGCTGAAATCGTGGCTTTTTACGATCATGCGCAACACATTCTGCACCCGGATTCGGATTCAGAAACGCGAAGCACCAGGCGCAGTCGAGTGCGTTTCCCCGATAGTCTCGGTGGAAGCCTCGCAGGAACTGACCCTTGAAGCGCATGATGTGCAGACCGCGATGGCGACCCTGCCTCATAAATATCGTCGGGTATTGGCGATGGTGGTGTTGGAAGGCAAAAGCTATGAGCGTACCGCAGAGCTTTGTGATTGCTCGATCGGCACGGTGAAGAGCCGCCTGCACCGCGCTCGACACAAACTGCACGATATCATGGAGGGAGCCTAGATAGTGTTTTTCAGGCGTATTATCCCGCGCTATCGTGTTTTGGCCCGCGATGTGAATTCAGCACGAGGCATCTTGTCATTTGGTCCCAGACATGGCCAACTGTTTGTAATGAATAAGTCTAATGATGATATTATGCGTCTGTTCTCGGGAAAACGCATTCTGGTTTTTGAAGACGGGTTCCTGCTATCGGAAGAAGCGGCAGCCAGACTGACAAATGCCGGAGCCATCGTGCTTGGTCCGGTCAGTACTGCCAACCAGGCGCTGAATTATCTGGAAAGCGGCGCGGTAGACGCCGTTGTGATGGATGTCGCGCTGGAACCGGACGCGGTGCTCCCGCTCATCGACCAACTGGAACGGGGTGCCATACCCTTCATATTCGCCCTGCCCGAAAATCCCAGACTGGACAGCCAGCGCTTCGCCGGTTTCGTGCTGAGCGCTCGCCACAAGGATCTTTCAACAATAGCCGAGGCATTGTTCCTGCGACCCGCCATGGAACATTGACGGCCTCTCCAAATATCGATTGTCCGGGATTCTTCCCCGCAACCTGTTCTGAAAAGCGTTTCACACTTTTCAGATGCGCTCAGGTCACGGAAACTCTGCCTGTTCCGAGCCAGATGCGATCCAGAATGCCCTCCCGCAACCATGGGATTTCCCACCTTCCAGCCTTTTCCTACACTTCTTGTGTGCAAAGCCGGTGGTAGAGTGGCCCTTGCCGCGCACAGCCCCGGCGCAGCAACAGCACCGGGGTTTCTTTTGCCCGACGGCTTCCAGCTCCGAATTAAGGGTCCCAACTTTTCCCCCTCTAATTGTTGCGATTGATTTGCAGGTGAGAAAGGTGCTTTCTATCCATATTGATAGCACGAACAGATTAGGACTCCGTTCAGCCTCAGAATACTATTTTGATTATTTGTTTTCATGGAAGCGCTTCCCCTCGGTTGCATCCACCCATTAATCTGTGGATCCCCTACCCCTACGCCCTCGCGTGGGGGATTTTTTTGTGCGAACTGAAGCGCGCTGTCATATCTGAAGCTTCCGAAATCTCCACCTACGAATCCAGTGGGCCCTCTGCGGCCGTCCCGTATTGCAGCCGCGATTTGCCATGCATCCTGTCGCGGTAAAGAAAGCGGAAGAAGAAGGCGTCGCCCGTTCCGCGCAGAAGCCTTGCGAGAACTGCAACCAGCAGAACCGAGAAAATCAGGCGGCCAAACAGGACCACGTAGATATCCGCACCGAGAGCCACGACGATCAGCGTATCTTCGATCAGGCTGTGGCAGAGCCCCATGAAGCTCGACGCCAGAAAGACGTCGCGAGGCTGGATATGGCCGCGCTGCGCTTCACGAATGATGAGGCCCCCGCCATAGGACAGTCCCAACACCAACCCGACCACCGTTAGCGGAGCGGCGTCCTTCGCTATGCCGAGCAGGCGCAGGAGGGGCGAAAGAAGCAGGTTGAGGAAGCGCGTTACATCGAGGGCGTCCATTGTTCTCAGCACCGCGACCAGACCGAGCAGGACAATGAATATCCAGACCAGCGTGGAGGCCGTATCCGCCACGAAACTGGTCCAGCTTGCATCGTAATGGCCCGGCACCCAGTTTGGCGCAGCGGGTTCCGCGAGCCATCCGGTGCGGCTGGAAATCAGGTTAATTCCCCAGGCGAAGAAAAGCCCGCCGCCAAGCCGGATCAGCGTCGAGACGATCAGGCGCGGACCCGCCTTCTGAACAATACGCTGTTCGATGGGAAGAGCATGGGCAAAGAGGAAAAGCGAACCGAGGATTGTCACTTGGGCTGTGGTCAGTGTGTCGACCGGCAGGACGGCGAACATCACCACGGCCCCGCTCCAGATGCCGACCAGAAGGTTCATCGCCCAGACGAACCCTGCCTCCGGCGGCAGGCCGACGAACTGCATGACCGGGGCGAAGGCGGGCGAGATGGCCTTGATCAACCCCATTTCGATAGCCAGTTGTGTCAGCACCATCACCGGCAGCATGATCTTGATCAGCGTCCAGTAGACGCCGACCGCTTCACGCAGAATAACCATGCCGAATGTCGTCAGTCGCTTTTCCGGGCTCGCGGCCATTCCGTCCCCTCCGCATTATCCCGAGCATGCGACGTTTCGGGCCGGTTCGCGCAGGATGGACCGCCCACCGCAGGTCACGGTGCCGATTTTCGTCTGCGATACAAGCGTATCAGAAAATCCGCAGATGCGGTGTTCCGCCGGCCACGAAGCCGTCGATGCGTCGGCTTTGGCGAGCAGAAAATCAGCCCCTGCGCCCCGATGCAAGCCATATTCCTTGAGCGGCACGGCTTTTGCAGGGATTGCGGCGATCAGGGCGCGGGCGTCGGGGAGTTGCCCGTGGGCACATAAAGGCAGGACCGGACAATGTCCGGCCCTGCCTGTCATTTTACTTGGCTTCGATAGCCTGAAGACCGGCCAGAGCACATTCCGCGTCAACCGCGCCGGACGGTGCGCCGCCGACTCCGATGCCGCCGACCAGCGCGTCGCCGATCTTGATCGGCAGGCCGCCCGCCTGGATAACGAAGCGCGAATCCATGTCGCGCATGCCGTTATTGGCTGGCTTCGAAGCGATGAACTCCGCAAGCTCGCCCGAGTCGCGGCCCAGAGCGGCTGCCGTAAATGCCTTTCCTTCGGCACTGTTGCCAGTATGCGGACCGGAAAGATCGGCCTTGAGCAGAACCTTGGTTGCCCCGTCGCGCGCCACGACCGCGACGCTCACATTGCTGCCCTTGGCGACGCAGGCATCCAGCGCAGCCTGTGCGACCTTGGTTGCCAGATCGAGCGGCAGGTAAGGCGTGCTGGGGAGGGTCTGGGCGAAAGCGGTAGCGGGAGCCATTGACAGGGCGACAATTGCAAGTTTACGGATCATGGTCGTTCCTCGGTTGTGATGAGGAACATTTAGTTTCCGTCGGCGTGCGGCGAAATCCGTAGCTCTTACAAACTTCTCGGTAGTTCTACGGAGTGGACTGCCCTTCCAGCCACAAGCGCGTCATTTCCGCCTGCGAGGTCGTGCCCAGTTTCGACCCGATGGCGGCGCGATGGCTGTCGATCGTGCGTGGCGACAGTTCAAGCCCATCGGCAATCTGCCGGGTCGTGAACCCCTGCGCGATACGGCCAAGCACTTCACGCTCGCGCGCCGTCAGTGTGTCCAGCAGCGCCAGTGTTTCGGCCCTCAGCGCCTTGCTCCCGAGCCGCTGATCCAGCAATTGCTGCGCTTTCTGGATTGCATCGATCAGATCCTGCTCATCGACGGGCTTGGAAAGATAGTCCACCGCGCCGTTTCGAAACGCGCGGCGGCAGGCTTCGATGTCGCCATGGCCCGAAATGATGATCACCGGCCAGTCGATTTCCTGTCCGGCCAGAAGTTCCTGGAGTTTCAGGCCGGTCATGACCGGCATGCGGATATCGAAGATCATGCAGCCCGGCTTCAACCGGGGCAGCTGCGCCAGAAATGCAGACGGATCGGCAAAACTCCTGACCTCCATGTCTATGGTCGACAAAAGCAGGCTGAGCGACTTTCGCACTGCTTCATCGTCATCGACAAGATAGACCGGCTGAACCATTCTCTTAACTTCCTGTCTCTTCGGCGATTGGCAGCACAACGCGAAACAGCGCGCCGCGCTCCCGTGGGATATAGGAAATCTCTCCGCCAAAACGCTCCACCAGCCGCTGGCTGAGGGCCAGACCGAGGCCGGTCCCTTCAGGACGGCTCGTGGTAAACGGGGTAAAAAGGCGGGGCAACAGGTCCGGCGCGACGCCCGGACCATTATCCGCAATTTCCAAAACCGCCACCGCTCCATCGGCTTTCAGGGACGCGTTGACGCGCCGGTCCCGATCATCCTCATGAAAGGATTCGATCGCATTGCGGAGAAGATTGAACATGACCTGTTCCATTTCCACCGGATCGACCGCTGCCATCACCGGTGTCTCCGGCATCCCAAGCTCGACCTTGACGCCCCGGCGGGCGGCTTCCGAGGCGAGCAGGGTCTGCACGTTTTGAAGCGACAGGCGCAGATCGGCATGCGTCGTCTGCCGGCGTTGCGGACGAGACCAGTTGCGCAGACGGTCCAGAATGGCGGATGCCCGGCGTGCCTGTTCCACCATATCGTCCAGCGCTCCGGCGAGAGCCGCCGTATTGTTGCGGCTCAACAGGCGGCGCCCTGCCTGCGCGCCGGCAAGAAGGGCGGTCAGGGGTTGCGTCAGCTCATGCGCCATGCCGCTTGCCATTTCGCCCATCGTATTGACCCGCGAGGCATGGGCGAGCCGCGCCTCGAAGCCGCTCAGCTCCGCGCGGCGTTCCGCATGGCGGGTGCGTTGCGTCTGGCGAACGATGAACAATCCGCCGAAGAACAACAGGTTGGTGAGGATGAGAAGCGGTATCAGTTGGTCAAACGGCAGCAGGTCGCCCCAGCTCATGGCAAGCGCTGTCTGGAAAAGCAGCGGCTGCGAGGCACTGCCGAGCTTCTTGGAGAAATCCACATCGCCAAAGGAGGCCGGATGGCTGAAAAGAACCGTGCCATCGGGCATGAGGATGCGTCGCGCGACACCTTTGCCGCTCCAGAACGCATCGTCGGAACCGATGAGGCTCCCCGCATCGATCGACAATGTGAGACCGTCATGCGGATTGTCGGTATTGGGGCTGCGTTTTACCATCATGTAGTGGCCGGGCCGCGCGGATGGCGCCAGCAATTCCGGAAGGCCGCGATAGGAACGGACGGCCGCCCGTATGGTGTCGGCCAACTCCGGTTCCAGCGCTCTGGTGCCGGCCACGGGCAGGGCCGGGTCCATCGGCACCAGTTGAATTTCGTCGATGCGCGGATAGAACCGGGTGATCGTCCCCGCCACTTCGAGAAAGACATCGTTCTGCGAAACATCGGCGGTTCGCGCCTTGGACTGGGCTATCGTGGAAAGCGCAGTCAGATGGGCATCGTGCTGGCCTGCGCGCTGCGAGGCCTCGCGGTGCAACGTGAAACTGGCGGCCTGAAGCTCGGACAAAAGTGCGGCGCGCTGGTAGATCACAAGGCCGCCCATCGCCACGAGATTGATCAGCAGCCACACGAAAAACGGCAATAGGGCAGAGCGGAAATTTCCC
Organism: Brucella sp. RRSP16; assembly: GCF_052246815.1. NCBI lineage: Bacteria > Pseudomonadati > Pseudomonadota > Alphaproteobacteria > Hyphomicrobiales > Brucellaceae > Brucella > Brucella sp. RRSP16. Next base: position 115,560 of record NZ_JBQQAM010000005.1, on the reverse strand, counting down.
CGGGTGCTTCTGTTGTTGAAGTTCATGAATTGCATCCCGGTATCGGCCTGCCCAAGCAGAATATCGCATCGGCTACGTTTATCATTCGATCAGCAGGTGCAAAACTATTGGAGTTTCCCACCGCTGGCAAATGCCGTCCCGCAAGCCCGGCAATTGCGAATTTGCGGCCGGAACTCCAAAGACCGGCTTGCTTCACGCAGCTTTGCGCGCTCATATAAAAATCGCACCGCTGTTTAGAATCATCTGGAAAAGTCGATACTGAACAACACACCACCGAAGGTCGGTCGCGTCGTCAGCAAGGGAATGCAGCCTCATGAACACATATGGAAAACTATTTTCAGCCGCGCTGGTCGCGGCTGCGCTCAACAGCACGGCAGTTGGACAGGTCTTCGCCAAGACACTGATCTATTGCTCCGAGGCATCTCCCGAAATGTTCGACGCGGCGCAGACGACATCCGGCGCCGTCTATGATGCCTCGGCGCGCAATGTGTCCAACGGGCTCATCAAGATCAAACGCGGCTCGACCGAGCTGGAACCCGGCCTTGCGGAAAGCTGGGACGTTTCCGCCGATGGCAAGGAATACACGTTTCACCTGCGCAAGGGCGTGAAGTTTCACACCACAAGCTTTTTCACCCCGACGCGCGAATTCAATGCAGATGACGTGATCTTCACATTCGACCGCCAGGGAAACAAGGACAACCCCTATTATAATCAGGGCACGTGGCCGCAGTTCGGGGCCTACTCCTTTCCTTCCCTGATCGAAAAGATCGAAAAGATCGACGATCACACCGTCAAGTTCGTGCTGGCGCATCCGGAAGCGACGTTCATCTCCACGCTTTCGCTGACATTTGCCGTCATCCAGTCCAAGGAATATGCCGACAAGCTCGTCGCGGAAGGCCGTATCTCCGAGTTCAGCCAGCAGCCGGTCGGAACCGGTCCCTATCAGTTCGTCGCCTATCAGAAGGATAGCGCCATCCGCTATCAGGCCAATCCCGATTATTGGGCGGGCAAGCAGAAGATCGACAATCTGATCTTCGCGATCACGCCGGATGCGGCTGTGCGCTACCAGAAGCTGAAGTCCGGCGAATGCCATGTCATTGCCGCGCCGAACCCGGCCGACATTGCGGAGATGAAGAAGGACCCGGCAGTCGAAATGCTGCACAAGGAAGGGCTGAATCTCTCCTTCCTCGCCTACAACACCCAGCAGAAGCCGTTTGACGATGTGCGTGTCCGCAAGGCGCTGAACATGGCGGTCAACAAGGCCGCGATCATCGATGCGGTCTATCTGGGCTCGGCCGTCCCTTCGGTCAATCCGCTGCCGCCAAGCGTCTGGGGCTACAACAAGAACGTCAAGGACGACGCTTACGATCCCGAACAGTCGCGCAAGATGCTCGATGAGGCAGGCGTCAAGGACCTCAAGATGAAAATCTGGGCCATGCCGGTGCAGCGGCCCTATATGCCCAATGCGCGCCGCGCTGCCGAACTCATCCAGTCCGATTTCGCCAAGGTGGGCGTAACGGCGGAAATCGTCACCTATGACTGGGGCGAATATCTCAAGCGTTCGCTGGACAAGGACCGCGATGGCGCCGTCATGCTTGGCTGGACCGGCGGCATTGCCGATCCCGACAACTTCCTCGCCGCACTTCTGAGCTGCAAGGCCATCGGCAGCGCCAATCGCGCCAACTGGTGCGATCAGGATTTCGAGAAGCTCATTCAGGCGGCCAAGCTGACGACCGATCAGGCCGAGCGCACCAGGCTCTACGAACAGGCGCAGGTCGTGTTCAAGGAACAGGCGCCGTGGCTGACGATCGCCCATCAGATCGTCGAGCAGCCGATCAGCAAGAAGGTCCGGGATTTCCGCATCGATCCCTTTGGCGGCTATCTCTTTGAAGACGTCGACATCGAGGAATAAGGCTCGTCCCCGCCAGCCGGATGACTGGCGATCAACTCCGGTTGGCGGGCATGGAGCATGATCCGACCGGAGTGAACGGGATCGATCAGGATCATGCTCCGGAAAGACAGGTTCAGAGCGCCGATCGGATTCAACCAGATCGAAGCGCGCTTTGAACGCCCGCTATCTTCTTTGGGCCCCGGCTGAATCCGGGGCCGCATCTGACCAATATTCGAGAGAATGACATGGATATCGTAGACCGCTTTCTAGCCTATACCCGCATCAACACGACCGCCGTGCCCAATGCGGGGAAACTCCCGTCGAGCGCTGGACAAACCGATCTCGCAAAGCTGCTCGCCAGCGAAATGCGCGCCATGGGCATGGAGGTTGAAGAGCGTGACCACTCGATCGTCGTCGGCACCTTGCCTGCCAATGTCCCGAACGGCGACCAGCGGTTTCCGACAATTGCCTGGGTCGCCCATCTCGATACCTCGAGCGAATATACGACCGACACCCGCGCTCATGTCGTCGATTATAAGGGCGGCGATATCGTGCTCAACCAGGCCACCGGCGCTACCATGCGGCTGGCCGAGTTTCCTGAACTCGAACGCTATGTGGGTGACAGGATCATCGTGACGGACGGCACCAGCCTGCTGGGGGCCGACAACAAATCCGCCATCGCCGAGATCATGCATGCCATGCAGGTGCTGACCGGCAATCCCGAAATCGAGCACGGTACGGTCAAGGTCGTTTTCGTCCCCGATGAGGAAATCGGATTGCTTGGGGCCAAGGCCCTCGACGTCGCTTCCCTCAATGCCGATTTCGCCTATACGCTCGACTGCTGTGCAGTTGGCGAGATCGTTTATGAGAACTGGAATGCCGGTGAGTTCCGTCTCACCTTCAAGGGCCAGCCGGCGCATCCGATGTCGGCCAAGGGCAAGTTGCGCAATGCCATTCTCTACGCCCAGCAATTCATCGCAATGATGCCGGGCGGCGAGCGTCCCGAATATACGGAAGGCACCGAGGGCTATTACTGGGCGAAGGGCATTCAGGGGTCCGTAGCCGAGACAACCCTTGTCATCGATATCCGCGATTTCACGAAGGACGGATATGAGGCGCGCCGCGTCTTCATTGAAAACCTTGCCGCAAGCTTCAACCAGCTCCATGGCGAGGGCACGGTTCACGTGGACTACAAGGCCGTCTACCGCAACGCAGCCGAGAGCCTGCAAGGCGAAAATCGTTATCCGGTCGCGCTGGCGCTGGACGCCATGAAGGCAATAGGCGTGGAGCCGACGCCGCTGCCGATGCGTGGCGGTTATGACGGCGCTGTGCTGTCGGAAAAGGGATTGCCCTGCCCCAACCTGTTCTGCGGCGCGCACAACTTCCACTCCATCTACGAGTTCCTGCCGGTCGGTTCGCTCAATAAGGCCTCCGAAATGGTCATCGAGATTCTGAAGACTGCGTGGATCAACGGCAAAAACGCCGGTTGATCCGCTATAGTTCAGATGCTGAGGAGACGTGAATTGTCTCGTCTCCTCGTTTCAACGATCAGGCGCCGGAGCGGTCCGGGTTAGAGCATTTCCAGCAAACGGAACCGCTCTAATAGCCGATGGCGGCACCAGCGACGGCGCGGCTGTCTATAGCGCCGTAATAACGGCTGTCGCCGCCCTTTTCGATGGCCGCCATGTTCTTGCCGCCGACGAGAATGCCTGCCGCCTCGCCCCAGACCGGCCAGTTATGGTCCTCGCCGACCGTATAGCCCATGCCGGTCAGCAGCCGGATCGTATCGGGCGAAAGCGCGTTCGCTTCCATATAGACCCGATCAGGCAGCCACTGGTGATGAATGCGGGGCGCATCGATAGCTTCCTGAATGTCCATGCCATGGTCGATGACATTCATGATCGCCTCCAGCGTGATCGTGATGATGCGCGAACCGCCGGGGCTGCCGATGACCATGAACGGCTTGCCATTCTTCGACACGATTGTGGGGCTCATAGAGGACAGCGGCGACTTGCGCGGCTCGATGGCATTGGCTTCGCCCTGTATGAGACCATAGAGATTGGCCACGCCCGGCTTGATGGTAAAGTCGTCCATCTCGTTGTTGAGCAGAATGCCGGTGCCTTCGGCCACCTTGGCCGTGCCGAACGAACCGTTCAGCGTGTAGGTCACGGCGACGGCATTGCCGTCCTTGTCCACGATGGAATAATGCGTGGTCTCGTTGGATTCCTTGAATTCGGCTGGCTTGAGCGCCTCGCTGACACCGGCGCGATAAGGATCGATACGGCTGCGAATTTCAGCGGCATAAGCCTTGCTGGTGAGCTTCTCGATCGGGTTCTTGATGAAATCCGGATCGCCCAGCGCCGTGTTGCGATCCACATAGGCGTGGCGCATCGCTTCCACCATCAAGCGCGTGGTTTCCGCCGAGCCATAGCCCAGATAGGAAATCGGATAGCCCTCCAGCACGTTGAGGATTTCGCAGATGATCAGTCCGCCGGAGGAAGGCGGCGGCGAGGACACGATATCATAGCCGCGATAGCTGCACTTGACCGGTTCCAGTTCACGGACCTTGTATTGCTCGAAATCCTCCTTGGCGAGAATGCCGCCATTTTCCTTGCTGGATTTGACGATCAGATCGGCAATATCGCCCTTGTAGAAGGCTGACGGGCCCTTTTCCGAAATGGCCGAGAGCGACTTCGCCAAGTCCGGCTGAACGAGTTTCTCGCCAAGGCCGAGCGGCTTTCCGTCCTTCAGGAAGATTTTTGCAGCAGCCGGGTCTTTCGCGAGTCTTTCATTGCCGTCGGCGAAGGAAAGAATGTCACCCAATTCCAGCGCAAAGCCGTCCTTCGCCAGTTTCACTGCAGGCTCGATCAGTTCCTCGCGCTTGCGGGTGCCGTATTTTTCGCGCGCTTCCTCAAGGCCGGCGACCGTGCCCGGCACACCCACGGCGAGATAGGTTTCAGTACTGGCGCCCTCGACCGGCTTGCCATCCTTGTCCAGATACATGGTCTTGGTCGCGGCGAGCGGCGCGCGCTCGCGAAAATCGAGGAATGTGCTCTTGCCGTCCTTGAAGCGGATCGTCATGAAACCGCCGCCGCCGAGATTGCCGGCCGTCGGATAAACGACCGCCAGCGCATAGCCGACCGCAACTGCCGCATCGACGGCATTACCGCCGTTCTTCAGCACATCGATGCCGACCTGCGAGGCGAGATGCTGTGCCGTGACCACCATGCCGTTCTGGCCTTCGGCCGGGGCTGGCGATGCCGCATAAGCCGAAGGCAGATGACCTGCAACGGCAATGGCCGCGGCAAGGGAAAGCGATTTCAGTCTGTAATGCTGCATGTCTTTCCTCCCTTGTGTCCTCCCCGATGGGAGGCAAGACCACAGCGTCTGCAAAATCTTTCCCAAAAGCAAGTGTAAGAAATTGGCTCTATTTCAGCTTGCCGATCAGGCGTTGAACGATAATAATAATATGCAATATCCGGTTCAGGCGCTGCCGCAGTTGCAGCCGGTTTCAGGACCTTCCTCTCCCATCCCCCGATGCGATCCCTGTTCGATAGAGCGATCAGGAATAGCCGGAGGGGAAGCCCCGTGCGTTTACGCCGTCATGTGTCGAACATGGCCAGGGTGCGTAACAGGTGGGCGAATGTAACGGAGCGGTTCGCATCGGGCTGGCTGTCGCCGGTGCCGTCGTTTCGCGGCAGGGCTTTGCGGACATTGGTGGGGCTGTAGCCGAAATGTTGCGTGAAAGCCCGCGTGAAATTGGCTGCGGTCTCGAAGCCCAGCAATTGCGCAATATCCGACACTTTGCGGTTTTCCGATCCATCGGCCAGCATTTCATGCGCCACGAACAACCGCTTCTGGCGGATATAGTTGAGCACACCGCCCGAGCCCTCGAACAGCTGATAGAGATGCGTGCGCGAGATCGCCAGCTCCCTGCTGAGCGCATCGGGCGTGAGATCGCGGGACATGAGGTTTTTCTGGATAAAACGTCTGGCCCGGGTCATCAGCCCCAAAGAAGCGCCGTGCTCGTTCGCATCGCTCTCCTTTACCAGCGGAACGATCGTGTCAAACACGAGCTGGCGCAAGGCGTCGCGCAATTCCGGCAGGTCTTCGGCTGCTATGCGGTCCAGCCCGGTCTGGATTGTCGATACGAAATCGATGAGGAGCTTGGCGCGATAGCCTCCGAGCGTCGCATTGTTGCAGGCTTCCGGCATGCCGCCGAGGCCCGCGAACTGGTCGACCGGAATGATCAGCAGCACGGCTTCGGTCGCGAGCGCCCGACCGCGAAACGGGTAGCCGAACGAACGGATGTTGATCATGCCGGGTTCGTTTTCCGCCACACGGCCATCCACCGAGGTCCACGAGCGGCCACTGCGCAGGAAGCTGATCTGCCAGTGATCTATGGGGCTGAAGCGAACTTTTTCCGGTGTGCGCTCGTAACTGAAGGGAGGGGCTGCCTGTTCGATCAGCAGCATTCCGCGCAGGTCCCAGACTTTCTGGCTGACGGCAAAGCCGTCCCGGGCACTGACGCCTTCCGGCAAGCGCACATCATAGAGAGGAGCCACATGCTGCTGCCATGCGGAAAACTGCGCCGGGGGGTCCAATTGTTCGGTGGTGAAGACCAGCGGGGCCAGAATATTGGTGCTTCTGGCTTCTTCTCCAAGCCTCGCAAGCGGCACTCGCGCTGACTGGCGGCGCTCCACAAATTCCGGCTTCAGATCACTCGTGGCCTTGTCGCTCGGGGATGTCACGGCAACTCCCAAAACCAAACCGGGGGCCAGGGCGCGCAGACCGCATCCCAAGACCATGGCGTGATATTAGCATTTGCTCGTATAAAATCAAAATAAGCCGGAACATTATCTGTCAGCTATCCGTTGGAAGCGGCAGCCGGTATCGTGATGCACAGCGAAGACCTGCTTTTCCGGCTTCGCCCGGAACTGACCGGAATTGGTCTGTGACGGAAGATCATTGCATCCCATTTGATGAAAATTTTCATGAAAATCCGGCCAGAATATTAAAACGCATCCGATAGAAAGCACGGTAATAACAACCGGAGGCAATCGCATGAACAATGTATTTGCATATACTGTGCGCCGCGAAAGCTTGAAATGGGCTGCCGCTATAGTGGTTGGACTTTCCGCTTCATTATGCCTGACGGCGGTTGCAGAAGCCAAGGATGCCCGCAAGCAGAAAAGCGAAACGATTTCCGTTTATCGTGCCAAGGTCGAGACAAACGGGCAGGTTCGCTACAACAAGCCGGGATCGGCGAAAGTCATGAAGGTTTCCGCCTCGCAATATGCAAGCGGTACGTCCCTTGTGTGCACGCCGAGCGGTTTCGGGCAGAAATCCCGCTGCTTCAACCGCAACTAGGGTGAAGCGCGAAACGCGCCAGTCACACCGGCTCGCCGGAACTCCATACAGATCGGCGAGCCGGCATGTTCGCCTCGCGATCAGCTCGCATCGGCTTTCATGCGCGCCAGTCCCTTGCTTATGCGGTCGCCCCGCAGGAGCTTGGCGGCCTCATCGGTCGGGCGCTGCGGATTGTTGCGGAACACGTACCATGTGCCGCCCAGCGAACGCTTCTGGTAGATGACGCCGTTCTTCTCGCGATGGAGGAAGCAGGTCGTGTCACCGCCGCCACTCATCTTGTTGACCCAATAGGCCTGCAGGCAAAGCTTGCCGTTGTCGGTGACATACCAGCGCCCCTCGGCATAGGACCACGCCCTGCCCTTCTGCGACCAGGCCGTGAAGCGATGCCTGTCGGCGGAGAAATAGCCGCCGCCATCCTTCCATTTCCATGTTCTGCCGGAATAAAGCGCCTCAAGCGCCGTGGCTGACAGCGGCGATGCCGCCGCAGCCTTGATGGCGACTGGATCGTCGGCCTTCGGCTTCGGCGCTGCTTCCGCAGCACTTGCCACAAGAAGCACGGCCAAAGGGAGTACGGCCCGGAAAACGGACTGTGCCGTGCTGACGGTTCTAAAACGGATCGAAAACATTGTCGTAATCCTGTTCAGACGTTGGAGCATTTCCAGCAAAGGTGCGAAGCGGTTTCTCATCCGGGACGCACTCGCTTCGCCGGATCAGTCAAGCGGATGGTTTGCAACCCGCCAGTCGGGCCGTCCCACACCACGTGGCCACGGATAGACTTCGCGGTCATTGAAGTAGACCGCCGCGGTCAGCGCGGGAAATTCGGCCTGCGGCTTGTTGGTTTCCTGCGCCCAAGCGCGGACATAGGCGTCACTTCCTTCATAGCCGAGTTCGGCAATGACAATCGGTTTCTTGAAACCCACCACCCGGTCATAGCCCGGTTTGGCGCGTTCCACGAAGGTGGATGCCCGTCCCAGTTCCAGCATGTCGTAAGGCTCGTAACCGAATACCGAAAGGCCGATCACGTCGACATAACCATCGCCCGGATAATAGGCTTCCAGCCCCTCCTCGCCCTTTGGCGACCACATATATTTGGCGTGCGGCAGGGATTTGCGGCAGACATTGACGACATGTTGATAGGCGCGGATATAGCCCTGCGCCGGCCAGTAGGACCAGGTGAACTGGCCTGCCTTGTCGTCCATTTCCTGCGCCCAGCGAATGGTGACCGGGCTCTTCAGCTTCGAGGCGGCGGAGCAGACCGCGGCCATGTTTGAATCGTAACGGCCACCCACAATGCCGCTCAGCAGATCGTCCGGCGCCACGCGCCAGTCGCGTGCCCACGACCAGGGTTCCACGGTGATCAGCAGCTCGCGGCCCCGTTCCTGCGCATAGGCGTCTGCCGCCGAAAGGCTCGTCAGGTCCACATCCTCCCACGGCAGGAACAGATGCTCGATGCGTGAATTGGGATCGTTGGTGAAATCCCCGTGCGGATCATAGGCTCCGAAGGTGATGGATTGCGGAGTGATGACCGGGCGCTTGTCGTGGAACATGCTGCGGGTGTCGACAGTGGCACCCGAAACACCGCTGGCGGCGTAGACGGCTGTTGAAAGCAGCGCGCCGCAAAGAATGGCTGTTGCTAGTTTGTATGAGGTTTTCATCGCCGCCTCCTTTATTGCGTTGGCGATTGGGCAACGGGCAGCGCCAGATTCAGCGCCTCCCTGTCCGGTGTTATCGTTTCGATGGAGATGAGCTTGCGCGCCTCGTCATCCTTGTTTCCGCCCGCATGGCGGAAGACATACCAGACGCCGTCCGGCTCTCGTTTCTGATAGATGGTCCCACCGGCGATGCGGTGGGAGAAACAGGTCTTGTTGGGGAATACACCCTCATTCATATGCCACTTCGCATCGAAGCACATCTGCCCCGACCTTGTGATGCGCCAGCGGCCTTCGGCCCAGACCTTGCCCTTCTCGCCATCGACCCGCGCGGTAAACCGGCGGTTCTGGCTTTCCATGCGCCCGGAACCATCCGTCCACTGCCAGCTCTTGTCGTGGTAGAGCATGTAAAGCTCGGCAGGCGTCATCGGGCGGGCGCCGTCAGGCAGCCCATCCTTTGCGGATGGCGACGCACCGGCTGGCGCGCTGATCCCGGCAAGCACGATGAGGAGTGGCAGAACACGCCTGCTCCGCGACGAGAGGGTCCGCCCACCCTCAAACATCGTCCCAAACATCGCCTCAAACTTCAAATGTTTCATTTGAACCTCCCACGACCTTGAGGTTGCGCGCACCCGCCAAAGGTTCTTGCGATTGACGGATGCGCGCCTGCGGCAGAACGTTTGTTGCTCTTATTTCCTGCCGCTGTTGAACAGGATGGCCGATTGTCGAAATCCGGAAACCCAGGCTCGCGGCAATCGCCGGTGAAAAGACATTGCGCAGGTCGATGATTACGGGGTCCCGCATGATCTGCTTCATCCGGGCGAGGTCGAGCTTGCGAATACTGTCCCATTCGGTCACGACCACGGCGGCGTCGGCCAAGTTCAGGCAGTCATAGGGGTCGTCATGGAACTCGACGTCGCTGAGCAGGCGGCGGGCATTCTCCATCCCCGCCGGATCATAGGCGCGAATGCTGGCTCCAAAACGCTGCAGGGTCTCGACAAGCGGAATGGACGGCGCGTCGCGCATGTCATCCGTGTCGGGCTTGAACGTCAGGCCGAGGATGGCAATCGTGCGGCCTTCGGCGCCGCCGCCAAGCGCATCCAGCACCTTCAGCGCCATGCGGCGCTTGCGCGCTTCATTGACCGTGACCGTTTCCTCGACCAGTCGCAGGGCCACCCCGTGGTCCTGGGCGGTGCGCAGCAGCGCAAGCGTATCCTTCGGGAAGCAGGAGCCGCCATAGCCCGGCCCCGCATTCAGGAAACTGGTCCCGATACGCTTGTCCAGCCCCATGCCGAACGCCAGTTCGCTGACATCGCTGCCGACTTCCTCACACAGATCCGCCAGCTCGTTGATGAAGGTGATCTTGGTGGCGAGAAAGGCATTGGCGGCATATTTGATGAGTTCCGCCGTCCGCCGCTGCGTGATTAGGATCGGAGTCTGCCGGGGTTCGAGCGGCGGAGCGTAAAGGGCCACCAGCATGGAGCGCGCGCGCTCATCCTCGACGCCGATCACGACGCGGTCCGGCTCCAGAAAATCGCCGATGGCCACGCCCTCGCGCAGAAACTCGGGATTGGATGCGACGGAGAAGGTTCCCGGCCTTCTGACCGAACCAATGATCTTCTGCACCACATCGCCAGTGCCGACCGGAACGGTGGACTTGATCACGACGACGCTATGATCATCGATCAGCGGCGCGAGTTCACGAGCGGCCGTATAGACGAAGGACAGGTCGGCATCGCCGTGGCCAGCGCGCGCAGGCGTTCCCACGGCAATGAAGACAACCGACGCGCCCTTGACGGCCTCCGCCAGATCGGTCGTGAAACGGAGCCGCCCAAAGGCGAAGTTGCGTTCCACCAGTTCGTCCAGCCCCGGCTCGTAGATCGGCACGATGCCGCGCTCCAGCCGGACGATCTTCCGCTCGTCCTTGTCGACGCAGACGACTTCGTGTCCCCAGGCCGCGAAACACACGCCACTGACCAATCCGACATAGCCCGTACCGATGACAGCGATCTTCATAATCGTCGCGCCTCTTTCGCCTAGTTTACTGTGCTGGGCGCACCGGTGCGCCAGCGTGGGTTGAAGACTGTCCGGTGAACGTCGCGCCCGCCTCTGCCAGCCCCTGCAACCGAGAAGCGGTCGTCGAAGAGCGTGAAGCTTTTTGTGCCCCAGCTCAGAGCCTCGATGCCGTCGCGCCCGCGTTCGGCAGTGGTGAAGCCTGTCAGCGCCACCAGCGCCGTAAAACTGCATGCCATTGCCGGTCGATAGAGGCGGCTGGTCATCCGCACCTGATTTTCCCGCGTGTGCTGGATGACGATCATCGCCATCAGGAACAGGTAGAGACACGCATTGAGGATGGCGAAGACGAAGAAGCCGCGCGTCTGGTCCGCCTCGCTGACGAGAAGCACGGGCAGGATGGACAGGCCGAAGATCAGCGCATAGGGAGCGATCACCCGGAGCGGCACCGGATCGACTTCCGACGAACCTTTCGGCGTGACGCGGAAATCGACAAAGGAACCGGTCAGCCAGTCGCGAAGGGCGGCGAAGATTCCAGCCATAAGCCAGGGCCAGCGCGCCAGCAGGAACAGCATCGCTTCCCAGCTGAGAATCCTTCCGTCCACGGGGCGGAACGTCTTGCTGGACCGCCACCAGAATGCCAGCACCAGGGTGACGAGCGATAGCGGCAGGAAATGCGTCAGGAAGGCGGGATAGGTGACGCTGACGAAATTGTCGCCATCGAACAGGATGGCAATGGGCAGGACGAATGCCAGCGACAGAAAGAATGCGTAGAGCGGATACCAGAGCTGCGAGAACAGGAACTGGAACTTGAGGCGCAGCGGCAGCCGGCCGATCAGTGCCGGCGTATATTGCAGCAGGATCATCACAAGGCTGCGCGACCACTGGAATTCCTGCGTCACGAGATCGGCGAAGGTGCGCGGGCCGTCGCCATGGGCAATGGCGTCCAGCGCATGAACGCCGCGCCAGCCATGCGCATTCATGAACAGGGTCGTGGAATGATCTTCGGCGAGTTCGGGTCCAAGACCGCCGATTTCCTTCAGCGCCGCCGTGCGCACCGCATAGTGCGAGCCGATGCAGAGGGGAGCAAAGCCGCCATTGTAACCGGCCTGCAGCGAGCCGTGCATGCTGGCCTCGGCATAGAGACGCCCGCGCGCCGACCAGCTCTCATGGGCGTTGCGGTCACAGATGCTCGGTGCCGAAACATAACCGACCGCGGGATCGGCGAAGGGCCGCAGAATGTTGAAGAGATAGCCCGGTTCAGGCACATGATCGGCATCGAGCTGCGACACGAAATCATAGCGCTCATAGCCATAGTGATCGTAGAAGAAGGCGAGATTGCCTTCCTTGCAGCGGGTGCGGCGCGGCCAGCTTTGCCGATGATAGTCGGCACGTCCCTTGCGCGTGGAAACGTACACGCCATGTTCCCGACACCAGGCAAGCGTCGCGGGCGAAGGGTCCTCATCGGCAAGCCAGGTATCGTGCGGCACATCCTGCGCCAGCATGGCGCGCAAGGTTTCAGCCACCACCTCGAACGGCTCAGACGGCGCCTTGGTGACGACCATGGCAACGCGGCTTCCGGCAGGAATGCGAAGCGGACCGGTCGGGCGCGCCGCGTGGAAGAAAATGGTGATGAAATAAAGCGGCAGGATCGTGATCCAGGCCAGGAGCGCCGTCACCAGAATATAACCCGCAAGGTGATTGGGCGTGGCGCTGATGAGCCACCATTGCCAGAAATAGGCGAGGGCGAGGGCCCAGAGGACAATGCCAACCACATATTCCACCCGCTTGCGGCCAGTGAAGATGGGCGCCAGCAAGGGTTCCATCTCGCCTGTATCGCCACCAGTGACTGGGTGAAGATCGCGCCGTGTCATGTCCGCATCTCCAGCCCAAAGAAGGGCGCAGCCGTGCGGATGATCGTGTCGAGATCGGAATGGAGCGTGCGGAAGCCAAGCTTTGCCGCAGCCTCCGATGGATCGGCATAAAGCACGGGCGGGTCGCCCGCCCGGCGCGGCCGCATTTCGACGGGCACCCTGCGGCCGGTCAGCCGGTCTATCGCATCCACGATTTCCCTGATGGATGTTCCGCGCCCGGTTCCCAGATTGAGAACGAGGTTTCCGCCGCCATTCAAAAGATGTTCGACCGCAAGCACATGCGCCCGCGCCAGATCGACGACATGAATATAGTCGCGGATGCAGGTGCCATCCGGCGTTTCGTAATCGTCGCCGTAAACTTCGAGGCAATCGGCCTTTCCAGCCGCAGCCAGCATGGCGCGCGGTATCAGATGGGTTTCGGGATCGTGCCTTTCGCCCAGTTCGCCATCCAGATCGGCGCCGCAGGCGTTGAAATAGCGCAGCGCCGCATAGGGCGAGCCATAGGCTGCCGAATAATCGGCCAGCATGTGTTCGGCGATCAGCTTCGTGCGCCCATAGGGGTTGATGGGGCGCTGCATTTCACCCTCGCGGATCGGCAGCGCATCTGGAATGCCATAGGTGGCGCAGCTCGACGAAAAGATGACGGGGCGTCCGCCCGTCAGGCGGCTCGCCTCCAGAACGGACTGGATGCCGCCGACATTGTTGCGATAATATTTCGCTGGGTCCGTGACGGATTCCCCCACATAGGCCGAGGCCGCAAAGTGGATGATGGCTGCCGGATCAAAGGTCTTGATGGCGGCGACAAGCTGATCCTGGGAAAGCGTGTCGCCCTCGACAAACTCGCCCCAGCGCACGGAAGACCGGTGACCCGTCGACAGGTTGTCATAGACGACCGGCGAGAACCCGCTCTCATGCAGGAGCTTCGCCGTATGGCTTCCGATGAAGCCCGCACCGCCGGTGACGAGTATGGTCGGCCGTGTCATCTCGCCACCTCGAAAAGCTCGCCCGTCGGCCTGACAAGCTGGCGTTCGAAATAGGCGATGGTCTGCTTCAGCCCTTCGACAAGCGCTATCTGCGGTTCCCAGCCAAGCTCGCGCTTGGCGAGCATGATGTCGGGACGGCGCTGGCGCGGATCGTCGGTCGGCAGCGGACGATAGACGATCCGCGATGACGAACCGGTCAGCGCAATGATCTGCTCGGCGAGTTCACGCACGGTGAACTCTCCCGGATTGCCCAGATTGACGGGCTTGCGGACCTGGCTGTTCATCAGCCGGCTGAAGCCTTCGATCAGGTCGTCGACATAGCAGAAGGAACGGGTCTGCGAGCCGTCGCCATAGATGGTGATGTCTTCTCGCTTGAGGGCCTGAACGATGAAGTTCGACACGACGCGCCCATCGTCGGGCCGCATGCGCGGGCCATAGGTGTTGAAGATGCGCACGATGCGGATATCGACGCCATACTGCTTGTGAAAATCGTAGAACAGCGTTTCGGCGGAGCGTTTGCCTTCGTCATAGCAGGACCGGGGGCCGAAAGAATTCACATTGCCCCAATAGGCTTCCGGCTGCGGATGCGTCTGCGGGTCGCCGTAGACTTCCGAAGTCGATGCCTGAAAAATCCGGGCCTGGTAATGTGCTGCAAGCTCCAGCAGGTTGAGCGAGCCGATGACGCTCGTCTTCATCGTATGCACCGGATCGGCCTGATAATGCGGCGGCGAAGCCGGGCATGCCAGATTGTAGATCTCGTCTACCGGCAGATCGATCGGGTTGACGATATCGTGGCGCACGAAGCTGAACGTGTCGTAACGCAGGAGATTGCGCAGGTTCTCAAGCCGTCCGGTCGAAAAATTATCGACGCAGACGACGAAGTTTCCTTCGTTCAGAAGACGTTCGCAAAGATGAGAGCCAAGAAATCCCGCGCCACCGGCGACAAGGATGCGCCGCGTCGACATGCGCGTGGCAGATATACCCGATGATCTGAAGTTTATACTCACGAGAACCTCCAACGGCAATTCTTCAACAAGCGATCCCGCAAAAACACAAAGCATCTTCATCAACACGCTTGAATAGAAACGTGCTGTTCGGTGATTTATGCTTGCTCTACCAGATGATTGAAGATAGCGGCGCTGGAGACCAGAGTCGTTAGCGTAGAATCCGGAAACTTATCCTTGCGTCCATTTTTGAAGAGCCTTTATTGCTCTAGTTCCGCGCCTGCAACTGCGCGAAATGGGCAAGCATCCGGTCCGGATCGGCTTTGATACCGCTGAAGAGCTCGAATGCGCCGACCGCCTGAAACACAGCCATCCCGCCGCCGTCGAGCACGCGGCATCCGCGCTCCTTCGCAAGCCGGACAAGCGGCGTCTGCAATGGAAAATAGACGATATCCGAAACCCAGAGGTGAGGCTGCACCAGCGCGGGCGCGAGCGGCAGGCCGGGGTGCGCATCCATGCCTGTTGGCGTCGCGTGGACCAGACCGGATGCACCCGCCAGCGTTCCCGCCAGATCGGAACCTGCAATGAAACTGCATTGCGGCTGCACCGCAACGAGCTTGCCGATGACCGCATCGACCTTCGCGGCGTCGAGGTCGAAGATGTGCACTTCCAGCGCACCCATCTCGGCGAGCGCATAGGCAACGGCGACCCCGGCCCCGCCCGCACCGAGCAGCACCACACGCGCCAGCGATGCACCCGGCAGGCCGCGGCGAAACCCTTCCGCATACCCCCACCAGTCGGTGTTGTGACCGATGCGCCTGCCATCGGAAAACACCACTGTGTTGATCGATTGCAGGGCAAAAGCATGGGGCGAAAGTTCATCGACCAGCGCCACCGCCGCCTGCTTGCAGGGGTGGGTGATGTTGAGACCGGAAAAGCCCGCAGCCTCGGCCTCCGCGACAAGCGCGGGCAGATCGCTGGCTGAACGCCCGTTCTCGGCAATATCGATAATGTCGTAGCGATAGGCGAGACCCGCCGCCTCGCCTTCCCGCATATGCATCGCCGGTGAGAGCGAACGCTGGATATTCGCGCCGATCAGGCCCACATGAACACGGCGTTTCGTCACTTCACTTCTCAATTCCATTCTCCACAGGATCGGACGGCACGCCGACCCCCGCTATTCCGGGCTTTTCAAAAGGGCGATGATCGTGTCGCTGATCAGGCGGCGATGCCGCGCCTTCACGTCTGAGGCCATCAGGTCGGTGCCGAAGATCGCGCCGAATGTGTGCCTGTTGGACACGCGGAAGAAGCACTGCGCGCTGATCAGCATGTGAAGGTCGAGGGCGGAAATGCGCCGCTGGAAAACGCCCTGCTCGCGCCCGCGCTCGAGGATTTTCTCGATCGTTTCCAGAATGGTCACATTCTGGCGCGACAGGACATCGGAGCGCTCCATGTGTTCGGCGCGGTGAATGTTTTCCACCGCGACCAGCCGCACGAAATCCGGATTGGCGTCGTCATGGTCGAAAGTGCTTTCCACCAGACTGCGCATGGCGGATTCCGGGTCCTGATCGTCGAGCGACAGCGAGCTTTCCAGCGCACGTATCTTTCCATAGGCGCGTTCCAGCACGGCGAGATAAAGCCCCTCCTTGCTGCCGAAATAATAATAGATCATGCGCTTGGACGTGCGGGTCTGCGCCGCGATCTCGTCCACGCGCGCGCCGGAAAACCCCGATGCCACGAACTCCCGCCCCGCAACGTCGAGAATATTTTCCCGCGTTGCATCCGGGTCGTTCTTGCGCGTCTGCGCCTTGGCGAGCGCCTTTGCCATGGTTTCCTCTCCCCCAAGCGATCAAAGTGCCGCTGCACTTTTCGGCATGCCCGCCGGGCGCATGTAGCGCCGCAGCGCCGCAATGCGGAAGATCGCATTGGCCGCGCCATACCCCTTGTAGCCCTGCCTTTGCACGACTTCGAAAAAGAAGCCCTGATCGTCGGTCGGGCTATAGAGCTGGAAATATTCGCCGCTCTCGTCGCGGTCATAAAGCACGTTCGCAGCCTTGAGCCGGTCGGTGAATTCCGGGTCGAGACCGAGGCGCGCTTCCAGATCGTCGTAATAATTCGGCGAGATTTCCAGCGTGTGGAAGCCGTTGTCGCGCAGGGCCGCAGCCGTCGCGAAGATATCGTCCGTGGCAAAAGCCAGATGCTGGATGCCCGAGCCGAAGGTTTCGGCGATGAAGCGACCCGCCAGTGTGCGGCGGTTTTCCGCGCCGTTGAGCGTGATGCGCAGCGTTCCCTCGTCGTTTTCCACCACCTGGCTGCGCACGACGCCGCCCGGATCGACGATATCGACCATGGGCGATTTCCGCGATTCCGTGAGCGAGGTATAGAAGAGAAGCCAGGTCAGAAGCTCATCGAACTTCATCGTCTGGGCAACATGATCGATGCGGGTGAGGCCCACACCGGTCCCCGTTTCATTGCCTGTAACCGGCTCGAACTCGATATCGAAGATGCGGGCCAGATCGGTCTTTTCGTCAAGAAAATAGACCAGCCCGCCGCCGACGCCACGAATGGCGGGCATGGCGATTTCGCCCGGATCGAGCGGTTGTTCAAAATTCTCCGCACCCATGGCAACGGCGCGCGCATGGGCTTGCGCCGCATCGTCCACGACGAGGCCCATTGCATAGGCTGCGGTGCCGTGGACGGCATAGGCCGAGCTTGCGAAGCCGCGCGTATCGATATTGATGACGAGATTGATGTCACCCTGCCGGTAGAGCGCCACCTCTTTCGTACGATGCTTGCCAGCGAGCCTGAAGCCCAGCGCGCCGACAGCGGCGACGAGCCGTTCGGCGTCTTCGGCATGGGTGGCAAACTCGACAAAGCCGACCCGGTGCACCTTTGCGCGGGGCGGCATGGCGGCGACCGTCAGCCTGTTGTCCGGCTCGACCCGGCGAACCTGATCGCCAAGATAGATCAGCGAACGGCGTCCGTCGGCAGCGATCGTGGCGGGCGATCCGCCACGGAACTGGTCGTTGAAGATTTCCAGCGAGAAATAGCCGTCATAGCCGGTCGCGGCTACCGCACGCATGAAATCCAGCACCGGCAGGTCGCCCTCGCCCGGCATGTTGCGATAATGGCGGCTCCAGTAAAGCAGGTCCATGTCGATCAGCGGTGCATCCGCCATCTGGATGATGAAAAGCTTGTCCTTCGGAATGGAGCGGATCGAATTCACGTCGATCTTGCGCGCCAGCGTGTGAAAACTGTCGAGGATCAGCCCGACATTGGGATGGTCGGCGCGGCGCACGATCTCCCATGCATCGCGGTGGTCGCTGATATGGCGGCCCCAGGCAAGCGCCTCGTAACCGACGCGAAGATTGCGCCGCGCCGCCCGCTCGCCAAGCTCGCGAAAATCATCCGCGGCGCGGTCAATGCCGCCAATGGCGGCTGGCGACACGTTGGAGCAGACCAGAACGAGATCGGTGCCCAGCTCCTGCATCAGGTCGAACTTGCGTTCGGCGCGGTCGAAAGTGCGGCTGCGCAGGGGTTCGGGCATGCCTTCAAAATCGCGGAAAGGCTGGAAAAGCGTGATCTCCAGCCCCAGGTCGCGCGCCATCTGGCCCACCTGGCGGGGGCTTTCGTCAAAGGTGAGAAAATCATTCTCGAAAATCTCCACCCCGTCGAAACCGGCCTTGGCGATGGCTCCCAGTTTCTGCTGGAGATCGCCGCTGATGGAGACGGTTGCTATCGAAGTCTTCATGTCACGCTCCTGTCTCCGGCCTGACCGGAGTTTCCTGCCAGCCCCGGGCAAACCCGCCCGGAACCGTTTCATTCAGTATCAGCCTGCACCGTACTGTTTTAATTTCCGCCGCGAACCTTCTTCAATTCGGCAAACAGCTCATTGACGGTTTCCGCACCGATTTCGGCACTGAACTTGTCGATGATCGGCTTTACCGCATCGCGCAGGCGCGCGGTTTCTTCCGGCGTCAGTTCGGTCACCTGCATGCCCGTCTTCCTGATCTCGTCGAGTGCGGTTGCATCCTGCTCCCGCGAAACCTTGCGCTGATAATCGCGCGCCTCGACCGCCGCCTGTTCGATCACCGCCTTTTCCTCATCGTTGAGGCGATCCCAGAACTTCTTGCTGATCATCACGATCTGCGGATTGTACTGGTGGCGCGTCAGCGTCAGATATTTCTGCACTTCATAGAACTTGGCATTGATGATGTTGGCATTGGGATTTTCCTGCCCGTCGACGGTGCCGGTTTCAAGCGCCGTGTAAAGCTCGGTATAGGGCAGCGGCACCGCGTTGGCGCCAAGCGTATTGAACAGCGCAACGGGAACCGGAGATTGCAGGGTGCGGATCTTCAGCCCGGCAATATCCTCAAGTTTCGCGACCGGATGGCGGTTGTTGGTCAGGTTGCGGAAACCGAGTTCCCAATAGGTAAGCCCGACCAGTCCCGTATCGGGCAGGCGCTTCAGGAGGTTGGTGCCGAACGGGCCATCCATGACCTTGTCGGCTTCCTCGCCGCTGTTGAACAGGAATGGCAGATCGACGGCCTCGAATGCCTTGACGGTGCTGGACAGGATGCCCGCATTCATTACCGTCATTTCCACCACGCCGCCTTGCAAGCCGGAAAGCGTCTGCGGATCGCTGCCCAGCACACCGCCGGGAAACAGTTTCACATTGATCTGCCCGCCGCTCTTTTCCTTCACCAGCTCGGCAAATTTCTCCATGCCCGTGACCTGCGGATGGCCCTTGCTGTTGGCGGCGGCAAACTTGATGGTCTGCGAACGGATTTCGGCCATGGCCGTGGTCGTCATCAGGGCAAGCGGCAGAACCATGCCCAATGCCATTGTCTTCAGTATTTTCTTCATGTCTTCCTCCCACTCGTTATTTCAATGTCTTCAGGGCCGCATCACGCGGCGCCCGTTCTTGATTCAATGAAACCAGCCCATCGGCACCGTCACCAGCTGCGGAAACAGCACCATCAGGAAAAGCACCACCAGTTGCGCGATCAGGAACGGCAGCACGCCCGTCATCACCTTTTCGAATGGCAGGCGCGCGACGCCGCACACCACATTCAACACCGTGCCGACAGGCGGGGTGATGAGGCCGATGGAATTGTTGATGATGAACAGCACGCCGAAATAGACCGGATCGATGCCTGCCTCCTTGATGATTGGCATCAGCACCGGCGTCAGGATCAGGATCGTCGGGGTCATGTCCATCGCCATGCCGACGAGAACAACCATGAGCATGATGGCAAGCAGCAGGAGCGTCTGGTTATCCATCAGGGGCCGCACCAGATCGGCGAGTTCCCCCGGCACATCGGCAACGGTTATCATCCAGGCCGAAACGCTGGCGCTGGCAACGAGGAACATCACCACTGCGGTCGTCTTCGCCGCGTCCACCGTCGCCGGATAGAGCCGTGACAGCGGCAGTTCCCGATAGATCACGGTTGCCACGAACAGCGAATAGACGGCGGCGACCACGCCCGCTTCCGTTGGCGTGAACACACCGAAGCGAAGGCCGACAATGATGATGACCGGCAGCATCAGCGCCCAGATACTGTCGAGGAAAGCCCGCATCCGCGCACCGGGCGCGGCCTTCTTCGGCAGGTCGAACTGTTCGCGGCGGACAAGGATGAACCATGTCACGCACAGCGCCACGGCAATCATCAGGCCGGGAAAAATACCCGCCAGAAACAGCTTGGTGATCGAAACGCCGCCGACCACGCCAAACAGGATGAAGCCGATGGATGGCGGGATGATCGGCGCGATGATCGAGGCCGAGGCGATAAGTCCGGCGGCGCGGCCCGGCTCATGTCCGGCATTGCGCATCATCGGAAACAGCAATGCGCCGAGCGCCGCCGCGTCAGCGACCGCCGAACCCGAAAGGCTCGCAATCACGCAGGCCGCGAAGATCGCGACGAAGCCGAGACCGCCGCGCACATGGCCCACCATGACCAGCGCCAGATTGACGATGCGGCGCGAAAGGCCGCCCGCATTCATGATTTCCCCCGCAAGCAGGAAGAACGGGACGGCCATCAGCGGAAAACTATCCGCGCCGTTCAGCACGTTCTGCGCCACGATCTGAGCGTCGAACAGATCCATATACATCATCAGCGCCGCGCCGCTGATGATGAGCGCGAAGGCCACCGGGACGCCGAGCGCCATCGGAACCAGAAGGGCGGCAAGAAAGATGAGCAATGTCATTGTCGGCGCGCCCTATTTGCGATCTTCGTCGGTCGGGACGGGCGTGACATGCTCCTCGCTGTCCGTCACGAAATGCGTGCTGGCGACATCGATGCGCCCGGTCGCGATGCCGAAGCCGTTCCACGCGATGATGAGGAGCGCGGGCACGGCAAAGGCCAGCCCCGCGCCGTAAAACCAGCCCATCGACATGCCCGTCGCAGGGGCCAGCGTCGGGATATTGATGAGGGTCTGCGTCCAGCTTCCCGAAAGAACCAGCCAGGTCGCGCCGAACATCATGATGTGGCCTGCGACCAGTGCAATGCGCGCGCCCGCAGGCGACAGGCGGCGCACCAGCGAATCCACGCCCAAATGCGCATGGTCGCGCATGGCGACGACCGCGCCCAGAAAGGTAAGCCAGACGAAGAAGATGCGCGACAGCTCTTCCGAAACCGTTATGCCCTGATTGAAGGCGTAGCGCAGCACCACATTGCCGAACACGAGCACGACCATGCAGCCAAGTAGGCAGGCAATGGTGAACCGCGCCGCCGTAAAATAGAAATCGACTAAAGCTTTCACGTTCCTCCCCTCGGCCTCCTTCGGCCCTCCTCTGGGCGCATCGCTTGCGGACCGCTGTCCCTTTTCGGGTTTCGAGAGAAAGCAGCGCCGCATCCTTGCAGGATGCCCGTGCATCCGGCGGCGACTATACTTTCCCGCTGTCCGCGTCGGCCATCGCAACTAAAGGCGTGTCAGAAATCCGTCCGGTTCCCTGCAGTGCCCTGTCGCAAGCTGCAATCCGCTCCTCCTCGGTCCTCCACCTCGGAACGGAATGCATGATCGGCTGCGCTGTTTCCCTAAAATGTACTAACTGGTTAGGATGTCAACGGGTTCTGTTTGAACAGACGCATGAAAACCCTTCATTGCGCGGCTGTCACGAATGTTCCATCTGGTTCAAAATTGCAGGTTTCGGAGCGCAACGCAGGCTGGAGCGGTTCCGGTTAAAACGGAATAGCCGGAACCGCTCCAAGCATTTGTTTTGTCGCGCAACTTTTCCGAAAACCCTTTCACTCTTTTCGGAATGCGCTCCAATGGAGAAATCAGCCGCCGTTCACCAGCGCCAGGATCAGCTGGTGGACATTGCCGCCATTGCCCATCTCCACCCGGTCGAAGGCGCGGCCTTGCGCGCGCTGCACATCGACCATATCGGTGATTTCCTTGATCAGCACCTTGCGGATCTTCTGGCATTTCGGATCGTCTGGAACCGACAGGCCCACGGTCCGGCGCACGATCTCGCGCGTCATGTCCTTGGCATGGTCGCCATGCACAAGCTCATGCCGGCGAATGCCTTCATAGAAGGTTTCCCAATGCTCCTTCACCGGCGAGGTCAGTTTCTGCGCGGGCTTCGGCAGCGTATAGGTGATCTTCAGTTTGGGCGTGGCCGACAGGATCGTGCAGGCATTGTTGGAGCGGTCGAACTGCCGGTCCCAGGTCAGCACATAGCTTGTATGGGCGATGACGCGGGTTTTGCCGCCGCCGATCTTCGGGCCGCGCTCGCCGATGGATTCATAAAGTTCCGGACCGGTTTTCCCGGCGATGGCATAGAACTTGATTTCCTCGACGGGCTTCCAGTTGTCTTCGGCAAGCGCGGGTGCCGCCGCCAGAATTCCAGATAATGCGAGTGCTGCCGCTTTTCTCACGCTTGCCCCGTTGCATCGATTTGCCGGATGATTTGCGCGCAAGCTACAATATCGGCAGGCGATGCGTAAGCGGTCCTGCAGCAAAAAGCCCGCCCCGGTTTCCCGGCGCGGGCCTTTTCGGATCATGATACCGATCCTACTTTTCGATGGTGCGGTTCCAGCGGCTGTTGAGCTGCTGGCGGCCTTCGTTGACTGCATCCCAGTCGAGCGTCTTGGCAGTCTTCATGTAACCGTTGAAGGCGTCGAGCTTGGCCTGTGCCTCCGGCGAACCGGCCTTCGCCTTCTGGTTCGACGGGATGACGTTGCCATGGTCGAGCGCCTTGCTCTGCGCATCGGCGGAAAGCAGATAATGCGCGAGCTTCTGGCTCAGCTCCGGCTCGCTGTTGCCTGCGAGCACGCATTCGGTCACGGCGAGGACCACGGAACCTTCCTTGGGCTGCGCATATTCAACCGGAATGCCCTTGTCCTTCAGGTTGTTGACGCCGGTTGGCGTCAGCGGGAAGATCGCCGCTTCGCCGGTCTGCACCATTTCCGAAATCTTGGCCGAGGACGGGATGAATTCCAGAACGTTCTTGCCGATCATGTCGGGGAACTTCTCGAAGCCCGGCTCGAGGTTCTTGTCGTCGCCACCCTGAATGCGGTTGAACATCAGGAAGGCATGCAGGCCGAAAGTCGAAGCGGAAGCCGACTGGAACACGACGGCATTCGCATATTTTTCGTCGGCGAAATCCATCCACGAAGTCGGGGCGGCCCAGCCCTTTTCGTCGAAAAGCTTCTTGTTATAGGCAATGCCGGTCATGCCCATATCGACGCCGATAGCCATGTCGTCCTTGAGGCGCGCGGCAGGCTGGATGTCGGCCAGAACCGGATCGTCGGAGATTTTCTGGCATAGGCCCGCATTGATCGCGCGCACCATGACGCCGTCGTCGAGCAGCATGACATGCATCTGCGGATTGTCTTTCTGCGCGGTTGCCTTGGCGAGAATATCCGCCGAGGTGCCCGGCACGACAACGACCTTGACGTCATTGGCCTTTTCAAATTCCGGCAGGACATGCTCGGTATAGGCCTTCTCCATATTGCCGCCATTCATGCCGATATAGAGCGTCTTGGTTTCAGCCGATGCGGCCGAAGCGAAGGCTGCCGACAGGCCGAGCGCCAACAGGGCGGTTTTGGTGATGTACTTCATGCTACTCCCCTTTGTGGTTTGAGTTCATATCGAACCGGTCGATGCGGAAGGCATCGATCGGCGTTTCCGTCTCGCCCTTTACGGCGAGATCGCAAAGAATGGCGCCCACAGCCGGGCCGGTCTGGAAACCGGCACCGCAAAAGCCGAAGGCGTGAAAGAGATTGTCGACCCGGCTGCTTGGCCCGATGACCGGATTGTCGTCCGGCATTTCCGATTCAGTGCCAGACCAGAAGCGGATAACCTGGGCATTTTTCAGATGCGGGAACAGTTCGATGGCGCGCAGCATCACGGATGAGGCGGCATTGACCGAAGGCCGCGAGAAGTCCGGGTTTTCAAGCGGCGCGCCGCGCCCGCCGCCCATGACATAGTTGCCGCGCGTGACCTGACGGCCATAGAATCCGCCGCCCTCTTCGCCAAGGCTCATCGGCAGGCGAAACGGCATCGGCTCGGTAACGACCATCGAGGGATAGATGCGCTGGAGCGGCACCGGCTCACCGAACGAGGCTGCGAACCGGTCCGACCAGGCACCGGCGCAGTTGAACAGGAGGCGCGAGCGGATTTCGATCGTGTCACTCGCGGAGCCATCGCCTGCCAGGATTGCAAAGCCGTCGCCGGTCTCTCGCGCTTCGATGACCGGCGTGTTTTCCAGCACTGTTGC
This sequence comes from Brucella sp. RRSP16, assembly GCF_052246815.1. Taxonomy (NCBI): domain Bacteria; kingdom Pseudomonadati; phylum Pseudomonadota; class Alphaproteobacteria; order Hyphomicrobiales; family Brucellaceae; genus Brucella; species Brucella sp. RRSP16. Next base: position 91,112 of record NZ_JBQQAM010000005.1, on the reverse strand, counting down.
CCCGGCCGCCAGTGCCGCGCGGGCAAAGGCAGGCGCAACCAGACGCGGATTGGCATGGCCATCCTCCGCGCAGAGCGAAGCGCCCGCCACATCGCCCGGCAACCATGGAAAACGTTCGCGGATCGCATTGCCGCCGATCAGCTCGACATCCAGCCCGAGCGGCCTGACCTTCGCGGCATAGGCTTCAAGGCTTGCGAAATGCGCTTCCGTGCGGGCAAGCTTCAAATGGCCGCTGCGGACATATTCGCCGTCGATGCCGATGAGTTCCGGCAGGCGCGCCCACAATTCATGCGACCGTTGTGCAAGCGGCAATTGTTCCGGGGCGCGGCCCTGCCTGCGCACGCCGCCATAATTGACGCCGCTTGCCTGCGCACCGCAAAAACCCTTGTCGAGCAGGATGACCGACAGGCCGGCCCGGCGCATGAAAAGCGCTGCCGAGCCGCCGACGATCCCGCCCCCGATAATGACCGCATCGGCCTGAAGACGCCTTGTCATGACGAAGCGCCCTCCCTGGCCCGAGCGCCGAACCCGAGCGGGATCGGCTTGACCGGCGCCTGAGCGCGGATGCGGCCTGCTTCGGCGGGCGTCTTGTCCTGCACAGACGCCAGAAGTTCCGCCGCCGCTGCCGTGCACATGCGGCCCTGGCAACGGCCCATGCCCACGCGGGTGAGCGCCTTCAGCCGGTTGATCTCGCGCACATCACCCTGACGGATCGCGGCCTGCGCGTCGCGCAGCGCGATTTCCTCGCAACGGCAGAGCGTGACGTCGCCAGCAATCGTATCGAACCAGTCTCGCGGGAACGGAAAGGCTTTTTCGACAATCAGGCGTTCGCGATAGATATGATCGAGCTTTGCGAGAAGAGTGCGTTCAGCACCTTCGTCAAACGGCAGGCCCCGATCACGCAGCAAGGCGATTGCGGCCAGTTGTCCGCGAATTTCGGCGGCATCTGCACCGGCAATGCCTGCACCGTCGCCCGCCACATAGACACCGATGCGGCTTGTGCGGCCAAGCCTGTCGGCAGCCGGGAGCCATGCACGGTCGCGTTCTTCAAAGCGGAAATCGCAACCGGCGAGATCGGCAAGCTGGGTTTCAGGACGCAAGGCAAAACCGTAAGCCAGCGCATCGCACTCAACCTCGCGCACACGCCCGGCCGAGCGAAAGCGAATGCCGTCGACATGCCCCTCGCCCAGCACCTCGTCGGGCCGCACATTGTAGTGGATCGGCACGCCGCCAAGCTTCAGGCGCAGGCCGTAATAAGCGCCGAGCACCACGATGCGCGGGGCATAAAATGCCAGATGGGCCAAATGAAATTTGGAGGCGAAAGGCGCTGTGTCCAGCACCGCCACAACCTTCGCCCCGGCATGATGATATTGCCAGGCCACCAGATAAAGCAGCGGGCCGGACCCCATGAACACCACGCGTTCACCAACCGTGCAGCCTTGCGCCTTGAGCGCCGTCTGCGATGCGCCGAGCGTATAGACGCCGGGCCTGGTCCAGCCTTTGAACGGCAGAACCCGGTCGGTCGCGCCGGTGGCCAGAATGAGATGGCTGTAGGGCAACTGGCCGTGAACGCCATCGGTCAGCAGGTCGAGCCGGTCGGTTTCCCCGCGCGAAATGTTCCAGACCAGCGTTTCCGGGCGGTAGTCGATTGCGCCGCGCAACGCGTCGAAGCTCTTGTGCAGCGCTTCGGCCTTGTGCGCTTCCGAACCATAGCGGCTGCGATAGCTGCGCCCGTCATCGAGCGGCGGGCGGCGATAGATCTGCCCGCCGGAACGGAACCCCTCGTCGAGCACGATGGGCCGGAGACCCGCCCTAACCAGCGTTTCGGCGGCGCGAACGCCCGCCGGACCTGCGCCAACGATAACCGGATCGAGCACCGCACTCATTTCGCAGGCTCCGTGACAAAAGCCATGCCGTCTTCCAGAAGCGTGGTGCAGGCGCGAAGCCTGTAACCTTCGTCCGTCATGACGTGGCAATCCTGACATGCGCCGATGAGGCAGAAGCCCGCGCGCGGCTCGCCGGTGAACTCGGTATGACGCAACTTGCCCTGCACGGACAGAATGGCGGTAAGCACGGTATCGCCGCGACGACCTTCGAAGCGCACGCCGTCGAGCGAGAAGCTGACCGGCTGTTCGGCCAGCCGATACCGTCTGCGGAACTGAGCCGCCGAAGAAGAAACCGGGATCGTCATGGTCTGCCTGCTCAGCCCTTGCCCACCAGCAGCCGGTCGAGACCGAACATGCGATCGATGATAATCATGGTTGCGGTGGCGACGAGGATCATCAGGGCTGAAACCGCGGCCATCATCGGGTCGATGGATTCGCTGGCATACATATACATGCGCACCGGCAGCGTGACCGTGGATGGCGAGGTGACGAAGATCGACATGGTGAGTTCGTCGAACGAGTTTATGAAGGCAAGCAGCCAGCCGCCGGACAGGCCCGGCAGGAGCAATGGCAGGGTGACGCGGCGGAACACCGTCCATTCGCCCGCGCCGAGGGTGCGGGCCGCGTTTTCCGCATTGCGGTCCATGCTGCCGAGCGAAGCGAGGATCAGGCGCAGCGCATAGGGCGTGACGACGATGGAATGCGCCGCGACCAGCCAGACGAAGGAGCCGGTAAAGCCCATCAGCGAGAACAGGCGCAGGAACGCGACGCCCAGAACCAGATGGGGAATGATGAGCGGCGACAGGAAAAGCGCGTTCAGCGCATCGCGGCCACGGAAATTATACTGCGCGATCGCCAGTCCCGAAGGCACGGCCAGAAGCGTGGAAATCGTTGCCGAGAAGAAGGCGAGCTGCACGCTGTTATAGAAGGAGGCCATGAAATCATTATGCGCGAACACGGCCTCGAACCAGCGCAGCGACAGGCCCGCATTGGGGCCGCTCCACGGCATGGTCAGCGTGTTTTCCGGCGTGAAGGCCACAAGGCACACCACGACCATCGGCGCCAGCATGAAGATGACGATCAGCGTGTGGAAGAAAAGGGCGAAAGGACCGTTCTTCGTCATGGCTCTATCCCAGCTTCTTCTTGGCCTGCCCTTCGAGCAGACGGTTATAGGCGATCATGATCACCAGATTGGCGACCAGAACGATGATGGCGATGGCGGCGCCGAGCGGCCAGTTCAGTTCGATCAGGAACTCGTCATAGACGACGGTTGCCGCCATCTTGAGACGACGTCCGCCAAGGAGGCCCGGAATGGCAAAGGAGCTTGCCGAAAGCGCAAACACGATGAGGCTGCCCGACAGGATGCCAAGGACGGCCTGCGGAAACACCACGCGGCGAAGTGCCGTCAGGCGCGATGCGCCGAGCGTCAGCGCTGCGGCTTCCACCGCCGGATCGAGCTTTTGCAGCACGGTCCAGACAGGGATCACCATGAATGGCAGCATGATGTGCACCAGGCCGATGACAATCGCCGTTTCGCTGTAGAGGATTTGCGTCGTCGGCAGGCCCACCATGTCGAGCGCGCTGTTCACGAGGCCATTGCGGCCCAGCAGCATGCTCCATCCGAATGTGCGCACCACGACCGAAACCAGAAGCGGGCCGATGATGACCAGCAGGAAGATCGAGCGCCATGGCTTGCGCATGTTGGAGAGAATATAGGCTTCCGGCACGCCGACCAGCACCGTTATGACGGTGGTGATCAGCGCCAGCTTCAGCGTGCGCCAGAAGATCGAGAGATAATAGGGGTCTTTCAGGACCTGCACATAATTGGCAAGCGTGTAGACGTTCTCGATGCCCTTGTCATAGCTGTAGCTGTTGAAGGACAGCAGCACGGTAAGGCCGAGCGGCAGCAGCACCAGCGCGAAGAACAGAAGCGTCGACGGCCCGACCAGAAAAAGCGGCGTCAGATCGCGCTGCCCCTTGGGCGCGGCGGATATATCCTGTGAGGTGACGGCCGACATGCTCAGTTCACCCCTGCGGTGAGGATGCGGCAATCCTCGTGGTTCCAGCTGAGGCCGACCGATGTGCCTTCGGATGGCGGCGGGTTGCCAAGATTGGGAAGCGCCACTGAAAGCTGGCCGGCAGGCGTCGTCACGCCGAGCAGCCACTGCGCGCCCATGAAGTAGCGCGTCGTTACTTCACCGGCGATATGTCCCTCGCCTGCCGCAACGAGCTGCACCTTTTCAGGGCGGATGAAGACGGAAAGCTCGCCAGAGACCTGCTTGCCATTGGCGGGGAAGCGGATCGCGGTTTCGGCCAGCGCGATCATGTCGCCCTCGGCGCGTGCCTTGAGGAAGTTCGACTTGCCGACGAAATTGGAAATGAAGTGGTTGTGCGGGTGCTCATAGAGCTTGTAGGGTGCGTCGACCTGCGTGATGACGCCTTTTTCCATGACCACGATGCGGTCGCTGATCGACAGCGCTTCGGCCTGATCATGCGTCACCATGATGGTGGTGATGCCGACTGTGCGCTGGATGCGGCGCAGCTCGAACTGCATTTCCTCGCGCAACTGCGCATCGAGATTGGAAAGCGGCTCATCGAGCAGCAGGACCGGCGGATTGATGACCAGCGCGCGGGCAATCGCCACGCGCTGGCGCTGGCCACCCGACATTTCGCGCGGATAACGATCGGCAAGCGCGCCCAAATGCACCAGCTCCAGCACGTCGCGCACGCGCTTTTCGCGTTCCGCCTTCGGCACATTGCGCATTTCGAGGCCGAAGCTCACATTCTGCGCCACCGTCATATGCGGAAACAGCGCATAGCTCTGGAAGACGACGCCAAGCTCGCGTTTGGCGGGGGCAAGGCGCGTGATCTCGCGCCCGTCGAGCGTGATCGCGCCGGCCGTCGGCGTCACCAGGCCGGCGATCATCTGCAAGGTCGTGGTCTTGCCGCAGCCGGAAGGGCCGAGAAGCGAAATGAACTCGCCCTTTTCAATCGCCAAGTTGAAATTGTCGACAGCCGCGAACTTGCCGTAGTGGCGGGAAATTCCGGACAGGGTCAAAAAGCTCATTGCATCTCCCTCTCGGCATGACTTCCGCGGAATATGCGGGGGAGCGGAAGCGCCGTGATGTTGTCTCACGTCGCCTCTTCGTCGGGCTGGCTGGCGGGAGCGGCTTGACCGCGCTTGAAGCGCTGATCCGGCTTGTCCGTTTGAACGCATGACCGTCCGGCCGCTTACGCAGCCGCAGCGTTCCCCTTGATTACAAGCAAAACCGCCGATCCGCTTGCGGGCACTTCTCCAATGCCTTGCCGGACCTTCCCATTGGCGACGGTTTTAGATGGCGGAAAAATCCGCAGGAATGCAAATTATAATTTTCAAATCCGGAAGAAATTATATATTTCTTTCAAAATACAGAATTTGGAAGCAATTTTATGGATGATATATCTGAGAATCCGAAATCCGGCGCCGCGCTTAACTCAAGTCTGGTGAAGGCGATCCATATCTTGAAGGGTCTCGCCGCCAGCACGGACGACGGCGTGCGGCTCATCGATCTGGCGCGCGACCTCGAACTCAGCCAGCCATCGACGCACCGCCTGCTGAAGACGCTGATCGCGGAAAACCTTGTCGAGCAGCTTCCCGACAAGAAGGCCTATCGCCTGTCGCTGGAGTTTTTTGCAATGGCGGCGCAGGCGCGCCAGCGCGACGGCATATTGAGCATTGCCCGCCCCTCGCTCTTGCGGCTTTCGACCACGTTCAACGATACGGTCTTCCTGCTGGTGCGCAGCAATTTCGACGCGGTCTGCCTCGACCGCGTGGAAGGACCGTTTCCGATCCGCTCCTTTACCGGCGACATCGGCGGCAAGGTGCCGCTCGGCATCGGTCAGGGGAGCCTTGCCATCCTAGCCTTCCTGCCGGAAGAAGAACGCGAGGCGATCATCCGCTTCAACATGCCCCGCATTCTGGACAAGTCGGCGGTGGACGAGGTCGATTTGCGCATCATGATCGCGGAAGTGCGCGAGACGGGCGCATCCACTTTCAATTTCAACATGATCGACGGCATGGCGGGCCTCGGCGTCCCCATTCTCAACCGCGACGGTGAGGCGGTGGCAGCGCTCAGCATCGGCACGCTTGCCGCGCGCCTGACCGAGAAGCGGCAGGAGACGGTGACCGAACTTCTGCGCAAGGAAGCAGCCATCATCTCGCAACGGCTCAATCCGTTCGACCCGACCCTGCGGCACCCAAATCAGGCTTTGTTGAAATAAACGAAAGCTTTATGAGCATTGTGCGCAACAGACCGGCTTTGTCCACAGCGGGCAAAAAGTTTGGCGATTGACTCGCAACCGCCGTCAGCGTTTGATCGCTGGCAGGTGTGGAGGTTCTGTGGGCGGAGGGCAAATATCCAAAGCAGAAAATCCATCTCCATAACGCTACAATATTGGAGTTCTGTTGTGATCAAATCCACCAGACGGGGAATAATCCACCTTGCCCTTGCCCTTGCCGCATCGACGGCGATGGGCACCTTCGCCACCACGGCGGCTCAGGCACAGGACAAGATCCTGCTCATCATCAATGGCGCGCTCGGCGACAAGTCGTTCTTCGACAGCGCCGCCAAGGGCATGAAGATGATCAAGGACAGATATGGCGACGACGTCGAGACCAAGATTCTCGAAATCGGCGACGATCCGACCAAGTGGGAGCCGGTGTTCCTCGATGCGTCCGAACAGGACTGGGACCTGATCATCGGCGGCACCTACCAGATGTCGGAAACCGTCGGCTCGGTCGCCCAGCAATATCCGGACAAGAAATACATCCTCTACGATGCAAGCGTGCCTTATGAAGAAGGCGGCTATGACAATGTCTATTCCATCCAGTACAAGCAGAACGAAGGTTCCTATCTCGGCGGCATGCTGGCGGCGTCTCTGCTGAAGGAAGGCAAGCTCGGCGATACCGGCAAGAATCTCGGCTTCCTCGGCGGCATGGACATTCCGGTCATCAACGACTTCCTCGTCGGCTATATCGCCGGCGCGCAGGCCATCCAGCCCGATGCCAAGATCGCCATCTCCTATGCCGGTTCCTTCATGGATGCCGCAAAGGGCAAGGAACTCGGCCTCGCGCAATACCGTTCCGGCGTTTCGCTCGGCTTCGTCGTCGCCTCACAGACCGGCCTCGGCCAGCTTTCCGCTGCCAAGGAAACCGGCAAATATGTCCTGGGCGTCGATTCCGATCAGGAAGCGATCTTCAAGGACAGCGATCCGGCCATCGCCAAGCAGGTGGTCAGCTCCGTCCTGAAGAATGTCGATGTCAGCCTGCTGCAAGCCTATGAACGCTTCAAGGCCGGCGACCTGCCGTTCGGCAAGGCGGAAGCGCTCGGCCTCAAGGAAGGCGCTGTCGGCATCGTGCAGGACGGCAATATGGCTGCGATGGCCACGCAGGAAATGAAGGACGCCATCAAGAAGGCTTCCGACGAGATTTCCGAGGGCAAGATCACGGTTCCGACCGCATTCGGCATGAGCACCGAGGATCTCAACGCGATCCGCAACAAGGTTCGTCCCTGACCGTGGAAAATCCAGCTGAAAATAATGAAGGCGGCGATGCTATCGTCGCCTTCCGCCCAATCGTCGCCTTCCGCGATGTGAGCAAGGTCTATCCGAACGGCACGCAGGCGCTTCGCGACGTATCGTTTTCGATCCGCGCAGGCTCCATCCACGCCATTTGCGGCGAGAACGGTGCCGGCAAATCCACGCTCATGAAAATCCTGTTCGGCATCGAAAATGCCACGGCGGGCGAAATCGTCGTCGATGGACAGCATATTGCATCCTGGTCGCCGGAAGATGCCGCGGCCAAGGGCATCGGCATGGTGCACCAGCATTTCTCGCTCGTGCCGACGCTGACGGTCACTGAAAATATCATTCTTGGCCATGAACCGGTGAAGGCCGGGCTGATCGACCGCGCGGGCGCGCGCAAAATGGTCGAAGCGCTGATGCAGCAATACGACCTGCACGCCGACCCGGACGCGATCACCGGCGCGCTTTCCGTCGCCGCCCAGCAGAAGGTCGAAATCCTCAAGGCGCTGGCCCGCCGCACAAGGCTCCTGATCCTGGACGAGCCGACCGCCGTTCTCTCTCCGCCGGAGATCGAGGAACTGATGCGCAAGCTGAAATCGCTGCGCGACGAAGGCATTACCATCCTCTTCATTTCCCACAAGCTGAACGAAGTGCGCGAACTGGCCGAAAACGTGACGGTGCTGCGCGCCGGTGCCGTCGCCGGGACCGAAAAGCTCGCCGACGTGCCGGACGATGCCATCATGCAGATGGTGATGGGCCACGCGGTCGACATACCGCAACGCGCCCACAAGCATGGCGCGATGAAAACCGTTCTCGACATGAAGGACGTCACGACCAAAGCAGCCGATCCGGCGGACCGCATCAAGGATGTGAGCCTGACCATCGGCGCGGGCGAGATCGTCGGCGTTGCCGGTGTCGATGGCAGCGGCCAGCGCGGGCTCGTTTCCGTGCTGTCCGGCCTCGCTGAAGCGGCAAGCGGCGCGATCAGCCTCAACGGCAAGGACATGCTGCGCGCCGACACGGCAAGCTGGCGGAGACAAGGCCTTGCCTATCTGCCAGCCGACCGCTTCTCGCAGGGCGGCGCGCCCGGCCTGTCTCTCGCCGAAAATGCGATAGCCGGAGCCGGATCGATTACCGCCGACAGGCAGATTTTCCGGGGACCGTTCCTGCGCTGGAACGCCATCAAGGCCCGTGTCAGCGGGATGATAAGGCAATATTCGGTGCGGGCGGGCGCGATTACCGAACGGCTCGACTCCCTTTCCGGCGGCAATGCGCAGAAGCTGATCGCCGCGCGCGAGCTTGCCACCAATCCGAAATTCCTGATCGCCGACCAGCCGACGCGCGGCATCGATGTCTCAGCGGCAGCCTTCCTGCACCGCCGCATCGACGAAGTGGCACAAGGTGGTTGCGCCGTGCTGCTCGTCAGCGCCGATCTCGATGAATTGCTGCGCTTGAGCGACCGCATCGTCGTGCTCTTCAACGGACGCATCGTTGCCGTTCTGCAAAACGGACCAGACATCACACCGGCTAATCTTGGTCCTTATATGCTGGGGACACGAGCATGATCCCAAAAAGTGTAAAACGGTTTTTGGATAAGATCATGCTCAAACAGAAAGCTGCCGCCTGATGCGCAGATTCATATCCTATCTCATTCCATTCTTCCTGACCGTGCTGGTGATCGGCGTCATCATGGCGGTGCTGCTGGTGCCGCTGGCGCTGATGCAGGACAATCCGGCGGCGATCCTCAAAACCTTCTTCCTCGGACCGTTCGGCAGCATTCGCCATATGGGCAATGTGGTGGAGGCGGCAACGCCGATCATGCTGACCGGCCTTGCGATCACCATCCTGTTCCGCTCCGGCCTGTTCAATCTGGGCGCGGAAAGCGGCTTCTTCCTCGGTGCGCTTGGTGCTGTGGCGGGTGCTGTCCTGCTTCCTTCGCTCGGCTGGTTCTCGCTGCCTGTGGCCATCCTCTGCGGCGCGGTTGCGGGCAGTTTCGCCTGCACCATCCCGGCGGCGCTGCGGCTGCGGTTCGGCGCCTCGGAAATGGTGACGTCGCTCGTCCTCAACTATGCCTTCCTGTTTCTCGGCCTCTTCGTCCTCAACTATGTCATCCGCGATCCGGCAGCGGGCGGGATGATGTCGCTCAAGATACCCCCGGACGCCAAGCTCGACCGCCTGCTTGCCGGGACGCGCCTCAACAGCGGCTCGATCATCGCGGTTCTTGCCTGTATCGCTGGCGGCATCTGGCTCTACTGGACGCGCTCTGGCCTCAATATCCGTATTGCGGGTTCAAGCCCCGGCTTTGCCAATCACCTCGGCCTGCCGCTGAAACGCATCGTCATGCGGGCGCAGATCGTCGGCGGACTGGTGGCCGGCATGGCCGGGGCGCTGGAAGTGCTGGGCCTTCATGCCCGCTTCGCCTGGCTGGACCTGCCCGGCTATGGCTGGACCGGCCTCGTCGTCGCCATTCTGGCGCGCGAAAATCCGTTCCTGCTCATTCCGTCGGCACTTTTCCTCGGCTTCGTGCAGGTGGGCGGCGATCTTCTGGCCCGCAACATGAACATCCCGACGGAAGTGGTGGGGCTGGTGACCGCGGCGATCATGGTGGGCGCGACGGCAAGCGTCATTCACAATCATCCGACCGTCTTGCGGCTGATCCGCAATCTTCGCAATCGCGATGCAGACCAGGCCGCAGTGCAGCCGGGAGTACAGGCATGAGCACCGTTCTTGCACAGATTTTCGACCCGCATTTCATCGGCACGATCCTGCGCGTGGCGACGCCATTGCTGCTGGCCGCTCTGGGCGTGATGATTTCCGACCGGGCAGGCGTGCTCAATATCGGCATGGAAGGCATGATGCTGGTCGCGGCCCTCATCGCCGTTCTGGCCAGCGCCGCAACGGGAAGCCCGGCCATCGGCCTGCTGGCGGCGCTTCTCGTCGGCGCACTTCTGGGCTGGCTCATGTCGCTTTCGGTCAACCGGCTCGGCACCGATCTCATCATGACCGGCATCGCGCTCAATATCGCGGCTGCGGCGGCAACGACGCTCGGGCTTTATCTCGCGACAGGCGACAAGGGCATGTCCGGCGCGCTGAAAAGCGGAGCCCTGCCAAGCCTCTCCGTGCCCTTCATCGGCAATATCCATGTGCTCACCTTCGCGGCCCTTCTGGCCGTCCCGGCGGTCAGCCTCCTCATGATGCGCACGCGCTTCGGCCTGCATCTGCGCGCCACCGGCGTCGATCCGAAATCGGCGCGCGCCGCAGGCATCCAGACCGGCCGCGTGCAGATGATGGCGCTCATCCTGTCCGGCCTCTTCGGCGGTGCCGCCGGTGCCTATCTGTCACTCGGCTATGTCACCTGGTTTGCTCAGAACATGACCGCCGGTCGCGGCTTCATCGCCATTGCGGCGGAAGTCATGGGACAGGGAACCGCATGGGGAACGCTCGTGGCGAGCCTGGTCCTGGCGGCGGCGGAAGGTTTTGCCATCACGCTGCAAAGTCTTGGCCTGCCTTTCGAACTGATGCAGATGATCCCTTATCTCGTCCCGGTCGTCGTGCTGACGGTCCATGCGGCGCGGCGCCAGCGCCGCGCCCGCCTGCTGAAGAAATCCTGATAATGAACATCGAAACGAGAATGACATGAAAGCTTGGGAACTGACCCGAGACCTGCTGCGCGACACGAAACCGGTGGTACGCACGGCGGAGGAACAGACCTGGGATGCGAGCGCCGTCATGAAGGCGCAGGACGATCTCATGGCCATGTTCTGGAAAAGCAATGTGCCGGGATCGGCTGCGCCTGAATGCCTGATGGCGGGGGCGCTGCAATCGCTGGAAAACAAGGGCTTTGTCCTTGCGCCTTATGAAGAACTGCTACGCGACGGGCTTGCGGCCCTTGAACGCGGCGACTTCGAGACGCTCTATCGCATCGACATGCGCCTGCGCGTCCTGATGCGCGCCGCACGGCCCGATCCGGACCATCCGTCGCAAAAGACCGTGCGCTATGGCTCGTGGGACGAGTTCGACGCCGCCGTTCAATGGCCCGACGATGTGCTCTATGCCATCCAGTCGGATGATTTCCGCGACCGCACCGCCGCCGCCTGGATGGCGCAGCTTGTCGGTGCGGCGGCTGGCACGGCGCTCGAAGGCTATACGGCGGAAAACATCGCCGAGGTCTTCGGTCCGATCCGCGATTATGTGCGTGAGCCCAACACCTATAATGACGACATCACCTTCGAGATCGCCTTTCTGGAAGCCTTCGGCGACAAGGGTTCTGCCGTGACCAGCGCCGACATTGCCGAGCGCTGGACTTCGCTGATTCCGCTTGGCTGGTCGGCGGAGGCAATCGCGCTTTCCAACATGCGGCGCGGCCTCACCGCGCCTGAAACCGGCACGTCCGACAATCCGTTCGATGAGTGGATCGGCGCACAGATGCGCGGCACGATCTGCGGCATGGTCGTGCCGGGCCGCGCCCGCGAAGCTGCCCGCCTCGCCTGGATGGATGCGGAAATCTCCCATGCCGGAAACGGCATATTGGGCGAAGTTTTCAATGCCGTCATGGCGGCGCGCGCCTTTGCTGTTGCCGACACGCGCGAACTGCTCGTTTCGACGGCAGCACTTTTCCCGGTCGAGACCGAATATGGTGCGGTTCTGGCCTTCGCGCTCGACGCCTGCCGCTCCGCCGGCAGCTGGCAGGATGCATGGGCGAAATGCGATGCGGAATATGCCGAATATAACTGGATTCACGTCTATCCGAATGCAGCCGCGCAGGTCATCGCGCTCTGGTTCGGCGAAGGCGACTTCGACCTTACGCTCGAAATCGTCTGCGGCATCGGCCATGACGTCGACTGCAATGCCGCGCAGATTCTCAGCATGATCGCCATCCAGCGCGGCTCCGGCATCATCGCCGAACGGTGGTCGAAGCCGCTTCTGGCCGACGACATCGTCACCTATATGCGCCGCCCGGCGAAGATCTCCTTCGACGCACTCGTCGACCAGACGGTCGATGCGGCGCGCAACGCAGTTTAAATCTTTTTACGCTTTTCCGGACGCAAAACCGCTTCACACTTTTGCTGGAAAAGCTTCAACGCAGAAAGACCCATCATGGCCCGTAAAATCATTATCGATACCGATCCCGGTCAGGACGATGCAGTCGCCATTCTTCTGGCCCTGGCAAGCCCGGAACTCGACATTCTCGGCATTACCGCAGTGGCTGGCAACGGCCCGCTGGCGCGCACCGAAGTCAACGCCCGCACCATCTGCGAAGTGGCGAAGAAGCCGGAAACCAGGGTGTTCGCAGGCTCCATCCGTCCTCTGGTGCGCCCGCTCGTGACGGCTGAAAACGTGCATGGCAAAACCGGTCTCGACGGTTACGACCTGCCCGCCCCGACCATGCCGCTGCAGGCACAGCATGGCGTCGACTTCATTATCGAAACGCTGATGAAGGAAGAGCCCGGCACCGTCACGCTCTGCCCGCTCGGACCCCTGACCAACATCGCCTCCGCACTGATCCGCGAGCCGAAGATTGCCGAACGCGTCAAGGAAATCGTGCTGATGGGCGGCGGTTATTTCGAAGGCGGCAACATCACGCCGTCGGCGGAATTCAACATCTATGTCGATCCGCATGCCGCATCGGTGGTGTTCAAATCCGGCATAAAAATCACCATGATGCCGCTCGACGTCACCCACAAGGTGCTGACTACCGAGAAGCGCATCGCCGCCATTCGCGGCATTGGCACCCATGTCGGCGAAGTGGTCGCCGCATGGCTTGAATTCTTCGAGCGCTATGACGAAGCCAAGTACGGCACCGATGGCGGGCCGCTGCATGACCCCAATGTCATCGCCTATCTCATCAAGCCGGAACTTTATTCCGGACGTGAGTGCAATGTGGAAATCGAGATCAATTCGGAACTCACCATCGGTGAAACGGTCGTGGACTGGTGGGAAGTAACCGACCGTCCGAAGAACGCGCTCTTCATCAAGGATGTGGATGCAGACGGCTTCTTCAAACTGCTGACCGAGCGTCTCGCAACGCTTTGATTTTTTCAGAACACGATCCCGAAAACCGGAAGTCCACCTTTCGGGATCGTGCTCCAAATCATAATTTTGCCACAAATAAGCCGCGCATGCCTTAATTTCGTTGTTTCTTCGCCATGTTTGAAGTGGTGTTTTCGAGCAGTTTTTCGCTCAAATCGCGTGAAAGCGGCGCAAATCGCCGCCAATCTTCACTTTGTCACAATTTGCGAAAGCCGGTTCAGCCCTGGCTTTGCAGAAGCGCTGCCACTTCCGCAGCGGTCGGCGCGGCGCTTCCCGCACCGGGTCTCGTGACCGCAATCGCACCCGCCGCCGAACCATATCGCACGCAATCGTGCAAGGAACGGTCCTGCGAATAGGCGACCGCGAAACCGCCATTGAAACTGTCGCCAGCGGCGACCGTATCCACCACATCGACCTTGAACGGCGCGAAGTGTTTCACCTCGTCCGCCGTCACCAGCAGCGCGCCACGGCTTCCAAGCTTGACGATGACTATCTTCGGCCCGCGCTCCAGAAGATTACGCGCGGCGGCTTCCGCCGAAGCCAGATCGGTCGGCTCGATACCGGTGATTTCGGCGGCTTCCGTCTCGTTGGGCGAAATGATGTCGCTGAGGGCAATCAGATCGGCCATGCGGCCTGCATCGCCGACCGGGGCCGGATCGAGCAGAACGCTGCCGCCTGCCGCACGTGCGGCCTTCGCGACGGCCAGATTGGCTTCATGCGGAACTTCGCGCTGCAGCAACGTGATCTTCGCCCTGGCAATATCGGCTGCATAGGCATCGATGTCGGCAGCCGACCAGCGCGCATTGGCTCCGGCACAGACCGCGATCGTGTTCTGTCCGGCTTCCTCGACCTGAATGATCGCCATGCCCGTATCGACACCGTCGATCACGCGCACGCTTTCGGTATTGAGGCCGAACTCCTGCATCTGCTTCACGGCCAGTTCGCCAAAGGCATCATTGCCGATAGCGCCGACGAAGCGAATGTCACCGCCAAGCTTTGCGACCGCAACCGCCTGGTTGGCGCCCTTGCCGCCGAGGCCGATGCCATAGCCTGATGCATTCACGGTCTGTCCCGGACGCGGCAGCGCGGCCATCCGCGCGCTGACATCCACATTCACACTGCCGAAAATAAAAATCTTCAACGGTTTTCTCCATCGCTTTGTCGCGGCACCTTAACCGGGCCGAAACAAAACTTCCACGCCGGGCTTGTCGCCATGCACAGAGAGAAAAGGGGCTCGCGCACCCAAGCCCTGTTCGTCAATGCGGCTCCGCCCCTGATTGCAGTTCCCGCTTCAGCAGTTTTTCAAGCCAGTCGGCAAAGACCTGAAGCCGCCGGGAAAGATGCTGGCGGTGCGAATATAGAAACGTCATTCGCATCGGCGCGGCGCGCATATCGGCCATCACCTCGATCAGTTCGCCAGCTTCCAGATGGCGTCTGACGTCATAGGCCGGAATCTGGATGAGGCCGAGACCGGCAAGACAACAGGCGATATAGGCTTCGGCGCTGTTGACGGTGACGCGACCGCGCACCGGAATGGATCGCGTTGCGCCAGCTTCGCTCCATTCCCACGGCTCGACGCGCCCGCTCGACGGCGAGGCATAGTTGATGGCCCAATGGGCGGAAAGGTCATGAGGCGTTTCGGGAATACCGTACCGCTCAAGATAGGCGGGGCTCGCAACGTTGATCAGCGGAAGCTCGCCCAGCGATCGGGCGATCAGCCCGGAATCCGTCAATGGTCCCACGCGCAGGACGCAATCGACACTCTCCTCGACAAGATTGACGGCGCGATCAGTCACTCCCAGAAGTATATCGATTTCCGGATAGGCATCCAGAAACTCGGGCAGGGCTGGCGCGATGATCAGGCGTCCGATGCGGCCGGGAACGTCGATGCGCAACGTGCCGGACGGCGTCGCGGTATTTCGAAACAGATTTTCCGCTTCCTCCATATCCGCAATCAGGCTCAGGCATCGCTCATAAAAGGCGGCGCCATCCTGCGTCGTCGACACGCTTCTGGTGGTTCGGTGGAGGAGCCGCGCCCCGAGGCGTCCCTCCAGTTCCAGAACCGCCGCCGAAACGGAGGAACGCGGCACGCCGAGCGTATCGGCGGCGCGCGTGAAACTCGAACATTCGACGACACGGGCGAAGATACGAAAGAGGTCGATGCGATCCAAGGTAAGCGGCCTCCATTGTCCGTCAAATCTGACAGGTGTTGTCAGAATGACGGTCTTTATAGGGCTATCCTAGACGATACTCTTCGGGTCTGAAAGCGGCTGCATGGCGCAGCCGCATCGGAAAAGAAGGTTGAAGCCATGACGGACCACAGCATCAAGGGCAAAACGGTTATCATCGCCGGTGGCGCCAAGAACCTCGGCGGATTGATCGCGCGCGATCTTGCGGAACACGGGGCAAAGGCAATCGCAATTCACTATAACAGCGCAGCGTCCAAAGCGGATGCAGACGCCACTGTCGCCGCCGTGAAGGCCGCAGGCGCGCAAGCGGTTTCCTTCCAGGCCGATCTTACCACCGCCGGTGCGATGGAGAAACTGTTCGCCGATACGGTTGCCGCCATCGGACGTCCCGACATTGCCATCAACACGGTGGGCAAGGTTTTGAAGAAGCCGATCGTCGAAGTTTCGGAAGCCGAATATGACGAGATGACCGCCGTCAATTCCAAGTCGGCCTTCTTCTTTCTGAAAGAAGCAGGGAAGCACGTCAACGACAATGGCAGGATCTGCACACTGGTAACCTCGCTGCTCGGCGCCTACACGCCGTTCTATGCAGCCTATGCAGGCACCAAGGCCCCGGTAGAGCATTTCACGCGCGCGGCTTCCAAGGAATTCGGCGAACGCGGCATTTCAGTAACCGCCATTGGTCCCGGCCCGATGGACACGCCATTCTTCTATCCGGCGGAAGGCGAGGACGCGGTGGCCTACCACCGGACTGCGGCGGCACTCTCCGGCTTCTCCAAGACCGGCCTCACCGATATCGAGGACATCGTTCCCTATATCCGCTTCATGGTTTCGGAGGGCTGGTGGATGACCGGGCAGACCATCCTCGTCAATGGCGGCTACACGACCAAGTAGAGCATTTCCAGCAAAAGTGCACAGCGGTTTTGCGCGGGATAATGCGTGAGAACGATAAGACACAGCATTTCCAGCAAAAGTGCGGAGCGGTTTTGCGTAGGATAATGCGTGAGAACGATAAGACACAGCATTTCCAGCAAAAGTGCGGAGCGGTATTGCGTAGGATAATGCGTGAGAACGATAAGACAGAGCATTTCCAGCAAAAGTGCGAAGCGGTTTTGCGCAGGATAATGCGTGAAACAATGAGATAGAGCATTTCCAGCGATTCAATCCCAACTGGAAATGCTCAAGTGTCAATGGCGGCCTACCGGTGCAGGGACAGGCCGCCATACGGCTCGCTGAAAAGCGAGGAAGGCCTACTCGGCCTTCAGGAATTCGCCCACTTCCAGCAGGACGAACTCATTGTCATCCACCTTGTCGAGCGCGCGGCCTGCCGAGAACGGCAGATTGTTGTCATTGCCGACGACGATATGCGTTTCGTCCACGCGGTCCACATTCTCGATGGTCAGGAACGGCATGTCGTAAATGCCCTCGCGTCCACCCTGACGGCGCTTGTTTTCCGGGTCGGCAATGGCGAGCAGGTCGATATAGCCGATCTTGCGCACTTCCTTGCCGACATTGCTGTCGTCGAAAGCGATCTTATAGATGCGCTTCACCTTCGACGGCACATCGAAGCAATCTGCCTGCGGCTTCTTCGGATCGGCGCAGGCCTTGTCCGCCGTGCCGACGCCATTATCGCGCTCGATGACCAGCGCCGTGGTTTCATCCAGCATGTTGAAATCGCCGATGGCTTCGCCGCCTTCGGCCAGAGGATAGAGCCAGGACCGGCCCGTCCACTTCTTGTCGGCGACGCTGAACTCGATGACGCGCAGGCCGGTCTTGCCGCTCTCGGTCTTTTCCGGCGCACCGTCGACGAAAAGCGGGCCTTCCAGAAGACCATAAAGCTTCGTGCCGTCCTTCGACATGGCAAGACCTTCGAAGCCGCCGGAACGCTTCAGATTATAGGCCGGGAGCTTGAGGCTGGGATTGGCGGGTAAAGCGAGCTTCGGATTGTCAGGCGAGACAATTTCCGTCTCGCCGACGAAAGTCGGGAACACATCGGTGAGCTTGCCTTCCGTGTCGAATTTCAACAGGAACGGACCGAATTCCTCGCCGACCCAGAAACCGTCCGCCACCGGCTGGATGGATTCCACGTCGAAATCCGCGCCCGTCAGATAGCGCTTTTCCGCGCCTTCCATGACGATGGGAAACGGAGCCTTCTTGTCCGGATCGCTGAGGAACACGGTCTTCACGCGCTCCACCGTTCCCTTGTCCCAGTCGAACTTGACATTGTGCAGCATCAGCATGGCATCCGGCGAATTGAGTTTGGAGCCGAAACCATTGTCCGACAGCGACCAGAAGCTGCCGTCTTCCATGGTTTTGATGCCGGAAAAGCCCTGCACCGGCTGGCCGTCGAACGGCACCGAAAGGCCGGTCTTGCGCACGCCGTCCTTGCCTTCCACCGTGCCGATGCCCTCGGCGCGCTTGCGGTGGGCGGTGGTGAACTTGCCCGACGTCTTCAGGTGTTCTGCCGCATCCTCCGGCGCAGCGATGATGGTGTTCGCCGGCAGGATGGCATGGGCCTTGAGCGTTGCGGGAAAAGCCTTTTCTTCAGCGGAGGCCGGAAACGCCAATGCGACGGCACCGGCAAGCATGGTAGAGGCGACCAGACGCGATATCATGATAAGTCCCCGTTGGATTGGAAATACAGGGATGGAATTAGGCTGGCTTTGTATCGCTGGCTTGACGCTTCCATGAAGCTTTGACGAAGGCCCCCGGCTTTCACCGGGGGCTACTGTCTCATCAAGTCCTTTTACCAGAGCGCTGAGATGCTAACGCATCACGCCCTGAAAATGCTCAGTCGCCGCACGGGCTTAACCAAAACTCGATGAGTCAAACTCATCGAGTTTTGGTATTACACCGCGATCTTGCCGCCGCCCTGTTTGGTGATTGCCACCACGGCAGGCCGCACCGGCATATCGTCCTTGAAGTCCGGCCAGCGGGTGGACAGGTCCTCATAATAGGACGGACGGCCATGACCGTCCCAGTCCTCACCGCCATCGCCCGGATGCTGCACGGCGACGAAGGCCGTCTCATCGTCCGGTGCGAACAGCGGGCCGCACATTTCCGCGCCCACCGGCACGCGGTAGAACAGTTTCGAGGTTGCGCGCGCATCGCCTTCCGTGTCGACGGCCCAAAGCCCGTCGGTGCGGCCGGTATCCTTGTTGCTGTTGCCATCGGTTGCGACCCACAGCCGACCGGCGCTGTCGACGGCGGCATTGTCCGGCATGCCGAACCAGCCATTGCGCGTCGTATCGGTGGAGAAGCTGGCGCCAACTTCGGCAACGGAAGGATCGCCGCATTTCAGCAGCACTTCCCACTTGCCGGTCGTGGCGGCAAAATCCTGCCCGTCTTCCTCGATCTCGATGATATGGCCGAAGGCGTTCTTGGCGCGCGGATTGGCGGCATCCACCTGATCGTCCTTGCGCTTGGTATTGTTGGTGAGCATGACATAGACGCGGCCATTGACCGGGTTCGGCTGCACGTCTTCCGGGCGGTCCATCTTGGTGGCGCCGAGAAGATCGCCAGCGCGGCGGGTTTCGATCAGCACATCGGCCTGGCTCTTGAAACCGTTCTGTTCCGTGAGCGGCCCCTGTCCGAACACCAGCGGCATCCACGCCACCTTGCCGTCCTCATGGAACTTCGCCACGTGCAGCGTGCCTTCATCCAGCAGGTCCATATTGGCAGCGCGGTCATCGGGGTTGAACTTGCCCGCCGTCACGAACTTGTAGACATAATCGAAGCGTTCGTCGTCGCCCAGATAGAAGACCACGCGCCCGTCCTTGCTGACGATGGATTCCGCTCCCTCGTGCTTGAAACGGCCAAGTGCGGTGCGCTTCTTCGGCACGGAGTTCGGATCGGACACATCGACCTCGACGATCCAGCCGAAACGGTTCGGCTCGTTCGGTTCCTTGGAAACGTCGAAACGGTCGTAGAAACGGCCCCATTCATACGAGCCTTCGGGAATGCCCATGCGCTTGTAATTGGCCGCTTCCGCGTGACCTTCCGGCAGTTCACCAATGAAATAACCGTGGATGTTTTCCTCCGCCATGATGTAGGTGCCCCATGGGGTGACGCCGCCCGCACAATTGTTGATCGTGCCGAAGACCCTGGTGCCGGATGGATCGGCATTGGTCTTGACGCGATCATGTCCCGCGACCGGCCCGCTCAGCATCATCTCGGTATTGGAGGTGATGCGGCGGTTCTTCGCGCCGTCGAGCACCGGCTGCCATTTGCCGTCCTGCTTGCGGATCTCGACAATCGAGCCGCCATGGGCGGCCATTTCGATATCCACCTGTTCCCTGGAAAGCGGAGCCTGCTCCACCTTGCCATCGACGATCTTGACGAGACCGGGGAACATCAGGTGCGGATTGGTATATTCGTGGTTGACGACGAGCAGCCCGTGTTCGGGCGAACCGTCGATGGCGATATAGCCGACATAATCATTATTGTAGCCGAACTGGCGGGCCTGCGCCTCGGCGGACTGTTTCGTCGGATCGAATTCCGGCGCATCGGCGAAAAGCCCGTCGCCCCAGCGCAGAAGCACATCGGCGTCATAGCCTTCCGCGACATGATGATGGGCGTCCACACCGGCCTCGACTTCCTTGAACGAAAAGGCCGAGCCGGATGCGGCGCGCGCATCGCCAGCACTCATGAGGGCGAGCGGGCTGACCGTTGCCGCAATGGCCGAGACGGCGAGCGATCCACGCAGAAAGCCACGGCGGGAAAAGCGGCGGCTGATGATTTCGCCCATGGTGGGGTTATCGGACGGATTGCGCGGATCGGCATCGGCTTCTTCCAACTGGCTGGTCTTGAACAGACTTTGCTGGGAAAGATTGTCTGACATTGCTGGCTCCCTATCGAACTGTGAAGCTGCAAATTAGAAGCAGTTCATGACAGACGGACGACATTGTCCCAGTCCTTGGTCCCAGTTCTTGGCTACAGTCCTTGGTCACAGCCCTTGCCCTCCCGTGATGCCGGGCTGCCAAGAAAACCTGTCAGGAATAATTCCGCGGACCAGTAGAATAATTTTGCTGGCGAAAGCGCTTTCCGATAAAACCGTCCCGATTTCGTCCTTTGAGGGGTTGACGATGACCGAGATGACGGCCGCACGGCGCAATATTATTATCCTGACGATTGCACAGGCGCTTGGCGCTTCCAGCCCGCCCATCGTGATTTCGCTGGGTGGCCTGGTCGGCCAGAAACTGTCTTCCGATCCCGCCCTCGTCACGCTGCCCGTCAGCCTGTTCAATCTCGGCCTTGCGCTGGGCACGCTGCCAGCGGCCTTCTTCATGCGCCAGTTCGGACGCCGCAATGCCTATATGCTCGGCGCGCTTGTCGGCGCCTCGGCGGGCGTGATCGCAGCCGCAGGCATTTTTGCGGCATCCTTCCTCATCTTCTGTCTCGGCACGCTCACCGCCGGTTTCTACGCCGCCTATGTCCAGAGCTACCGCTTTGCCGCCACCGATGCGGCGACGGGCGACATGAAGGCGCGCGCCATCTCGTGGGTGATGGTCGGCGGGCTCGTTGCGGCCATCGTCGGGCCGCAGCTCGTCATCTGGACACGCGATACCATTCCGGATGCGATGTTCGCGGGCAGTTTCCTCAGCCAGGCGGTTCTGGGCCTGCTCGCCCTCCCCGTCCTCTTCATGCTGCGCGCGCCGAAGATCCGCAAAGACCCGAACATGGTCCATGATACAGGCCGCCCTCTCGGCGAAATTCTCCGCTCGCCGCGCTTCATGCTTTCCGTGGCGGCCGGCGTCTGTTCCTATGCGCTGATGACATTCGTCATGACGGCTGCGCCCATCGCCATGGTCGGCCATGGCCATTCCGTCGATCATGCAGCCCTCGGCATCCAGTGGCACGTGCTTGCCATGTTCGCCCCGAGCTTCTTCACCGGAAGGCTCATCACCCGTTTCGGCAAGGAAAAGATAACCGCGCTGGGGCTGGTGCTGATCGCCTTTTCAGCCATCATTGCGCTCGGCGGCTTCGATGTCGGCCATTTCTGGGGAGCGCTGATCTTCCTCGGCATCGGCTGGAATTTCGGTTTCATCGGGGCGACCGCCATGGTGACGGACTGCCACACGCCGGCTGAGCGCGGCAAGGCACAGGGCGCCAATGATTTCATCATGTTCGGCACCGTGGCCTGTGCTTCCTTCTTTGCTGGCTCGCTCCTGCATTCCTCCGGCTGGGAAACCATCAACTGGCTCGTTTTCCCGATCGTCGCCCTCGTTCTGGTGCCGCTCATCCTGCGCCTGAAGCCGAAAGAGGCTGCCGCAGAAGCCTGATCGATCAAAAGCCCCGCTCTTTCATCCAGAGCCTGCCGCCTTCGGACACTGCGCCATAGACAGCGCTACCGAGGGCGGCGCCTATATCCGTATGCAAGCCGGCGTAGGATGCAGCCTCTCCCTGCTCCCCGGGCGGCGCGGAAACCGCGATGCAATCCGTGCCGGTCCCTGTCGCAACCCTGCCGCCGACATCAAGCCCAAGTTCCATGATGGCAGCGGTGCGGGCCTCGGCGGCAATCGACATTGCCTCCAAATGGGCCGCGAGTGACAAGGGCCTGTCGATATGAACCAGAAGATTGATGGTTCCGGCGGGCATCGTCATCTGCGCGCGTTCCCCCACCCTTCCCGCATTGGTCAGGCCGATAGTGGCAAGGCAGGTGGCATGTGCCTCGCCGGAGCGCCGTGTTGCGACATGATGCTTTTCCACGTTGCGCGACGTCATCATCTGCACCGCTTCGCCATAGCCGGCTTCCGCCAGTTTCTCCTCGAGCAAACGCACCGGGTCCACATCCAGCGTCAGATCGTCATTGCGCACTTCCAGCCAGGCGACGGAGCGCGCCCGGACGAAACCCGGACGTGTCAGTGACCAGCTCAGAATGTCTTGCGGTTCGCGAAACTCAGCCGCGAGGACCGGGCGGGAACAATGGATCGTGAAAGGCAGCATGAGCAATCTATCGCAGATCGGCGTGAAGTGCGCGACCAGCGCCTTGTCGCCATTGGCCATCATCCACAGGGCCGCTGCAAGGCAACATAGCCGGCGCGGCGATAAAGCACGGCTTCGTGACTTGGCCACCGTTGCGCAAGGCGATATGGATCGCGGAATATTGTTTCGCGCGTCTTGAAACGGACAAGCGGTTTGCTCTGGATTGCGTCATGATCAACGATCTCACCGATGAGATATTCTGGATATTCACCATCGGGTGCTGCATCCTTTTCATCATGCGCCTTCTGTCGCCTCCCCCACGCCACAAGACCGATCAGGCGCAGGACCTCAACACATTGCGCCCTCGCCGCCGTTCCCGTCGCCGTCGCTTTCAGGCACTGGACTGAGTTTTCTTGCCCGCCCATGCCTTCCGGCGCGTTCTTACAGCGGTAGCCCGACGGGCTTGATCGACGCCTTCACAAATGGCGCTGACAATTCTCAAGCAATGTTCAAAGCCAACAGCCCATGAACCTCCAAGGCGGGTTGGAAGCCTTCCCGGCCTCTTTTACGGTTCCTTGATCTTGTTAAACTTCATGAATGATACGAAACCTAAAAGGCAGTTCAGTTTTGTCATACTGACTGGGCTTTTTATGGTTAACGAACCTGTCCATTCAGCGCGGCCATCAGCATTGGCCTGATCGAGAAAGAGCCATTGGCAGCCTTTTCCGTCAAAATGCGCAGATAGCCTCCAGCAGACTGAATTTGCTCATAGCGCTGCAGGATATAGGCAATCACGATCGACGCATTATGGGGTCCAAGAACCTTCTTTGCGAGATCATAGAGCTTTCCATCAATCCCGAGGAAGGAGCGTACTTTCTCTGCCGTATTGGCCAGATCGTGCCAATGCCGAATGGAACTGACCGCATAGGCCGTGATCTCCGGACAGGAGCGAAGCACCATGTCGAGCGAAACCGTGGGTTCTGTCAGAGCGCTGGTGATTTCGTTTACGCGCTGGTCGATAAATTCAGCCGTTGCCTTTTCAAAATGGGAATCTGGATTCGATTCAATTTGCTGCCGCTCATTTTGAGATTCATTGCCGCGCAAATTCTGAACATTTTCATGAATTTTCAATGCGTTATCGATTTCCGCACGAATGGACTGCAAGGATTCCACCAAAGCTGCCAGCTCTTCCTGCTCCGCACGGCGCGGAATGCTGTCGACGATCAGGCGAAAGCGGTGACGGATGTCCTGCCAGTTACCGGCAAGCTGTTCCTCGGCGGCGAATTCGACAAGCTTGGTGATATCGCGGCGCAGCAAGGTCAGCTGCTCGCGCATTTCACGCAATGCAGTCTTTCCCGCCCTCACCTGTTCCGCGGCGGTTTCCAGTTCACAGGCACGGGCCAGAAGCGGCGCCAGTGAAAAGCCGAAAGCAATCTGCACGTCTCCGCCCTTGGCGCGACGCGCATAACGCTTGCCATTGGGGCTGTCCTGCCGAAGGATGAAACCGGCATCGACCAGCGCAGCCAGATGACGCCGCAAGGTCGCATCCGCCATGCCATGGGCACGCAATGCCAGTTGCTTGTTGGAGGGAAACACGATCAGGCTGCTCTGCGCATTCAGTTCCGTTTCCGGATAGAATGACAGGAGCGCCGAAAGAACCGCCAGAGAGCGATCATTCAGGCCGAACAGCGTCTTTGCCTCACACAGCCAGCGATGCAGCTGCCACTTGTCGGCAACCGTTCCAGGCGCAATCTGCCGCGTGTTCTGTTGACTTGCCAGCAAGGCAAGCGTCATCCTTCGACTGCCAAACGGCGTCGAGGCCAATTGAATCTCCATTTTCTTTCACCTTCCACAAGGCAAAAGAAATCCACCCGCCGAAATGACGCTAATTGCACTTGACAGTGATTCGTGGATTTGCGATTCTCTAGCTGCTAAACCAATGAGAAGGGCTTCCACACGGCGACGTTTGGGGGCCTTTTTCTTTTGCTGTCTCGTTCCTTTTCCTGAACAGTTTCGACGCAAACACGCTTACAAATTCAACCGAGCATGTCCTGATCCGAACCGGTTCCCGTTTCCGGTTCCGTTTTTCGGGAAGATATGCCTTACACAATCAGACCGCAGCAAAGCCTCTGGTCAGTACGCTACTCACTTCTCCTCGCTACGGAACGACGCATAAAGCTCATCCAGATTGCGAGAAAGCCATTCGGCAAAACGAGGCCCGTTGGCGGCACTGAGCGCCAATGTAGCCGACTTGCCATTCTGTTTGATAACCGCGCTGACGGACTTGTCGGAAGCCGTCCAGCTGGTTCCGGGCCGCAGAGCCGCCTTGGTGACGGGCTTCTTCTGTTTTCCGCCTTTCAGATAGCCATAAAGCTGCTCGAAACGATCGACAGAAGACGCCTTTTCGAAGGCCGAAGTCACCAGGAGTTCTTCCGCAGCATCCTTCTTGCCCGGTATTTCGATCAGCTTGCGCAATTCCAGCCAGCGATCACGCCCGATGCCTTTGGCCGGGCCGATGGCCAGGAGAATATGCTCCGGAATGGCCTTCGGAATGGTCAGCATCTTCGACAGGGTCTGGTAATCTACCGTCAACGCCGCCTGTATGGCTTCACGTTCGAAGCCCAGCGCCTCAAGACGCGCCGCAAAGAAGACACGCTCGATGAAGCTCAGATTGGCGCGGGCGGAGTTTTCCTGGCCCTGGCTCAGAATATGTTCCAGATCGGCGAGGGGCTTGATGACCGCCTTCACCTTGATGCCAAGCTCCCGAGCGACCCGCGCACGGCGGTGGCCGAAGACGATCATATAGCGGCCACTGGCCTCTGGATGCGGACGAACGAGGATAGGGCTGTCCTGCCCACGCTCGCGAATGGCTTCCAGAAGTTCGCGATATTCTTCGTCATCCGATTCAGGCAGGCGATCCGCCACGAAGGAGACATCCAGCTGTGCGGGAACAAGCTCGACGATGGTTTCCCCATCGAGCTTCTGGGCCGCCTGCTTTGCCAGTTCGTCAATCGATGCGGAAAGGGATTTGGCGGCACCGAACCGGCGCGATACGTTTTCGACCGGAGAGGCCTGTTCAGCCGCCGGTTCGTCCCGCATAACGCTTTCAAATATGTTCTTTCGTGCCATTCCTGTATCCTCAAACCGGTCAGAGACCTGATTTTATTCAATATTCGCCGCTTTAGACGGCAGTCTAACGCCCCCATGCCTCATGAACGAGGCCGCGAATTTCCGAATTGACCGCTTCCATGGCTTCCATGGCGCGATCATAGGTGCCGCGATTCATCGATGAACGCTCAACCTCGTAAAGCGTCTGCTTGGTAAGCCCGGCATCGGAGATCGCCGTCGATTTCAACATCTGGTGCTTGAGCATATGCGAGGCGAGCATGCTTTGCATGAAGCCGACCATCTGCGCCTGCGGCACGTCGGTCGGTTCGTAACGCGTGATCAGATAGCGGAACCAGTCGAGCTGCACCGCGCCGCCGGCCTGACGGACCGTCTTCAGAATATCGCCGAGCATCAGCAGGAACTGCGACATGGACATCAGGTCCAGCATTTGCGGATGAACGGTAATCAGCACCGAAGTCGCTGCGGAAAGCGCCGTCAGGGTCAGATAGCCGAGCTGGGGAGGACAATCGATGACCACGACGTCATAGTCGCTGTCCACATCGGCGAGAGCCTGCGCGATGCGGTTCCAGAATGTCTTGCCCTCGCCGCCATTCTGCATGGCGAGCGGCGTGTCATATTCATATTCCTGCAGCTCGAGCATGGCGGGAATAATGTCGAGGCCGGGGAAGTTCGTCCGCCGGATAACTTCGCGGATAGGCTTCCTTTCGGAATCGTAACGAATGGCTTCATAAAGCGACGGAAACTCGTCTAGTTCCGGCTGGATGCCGTGCAGGGCGGAGAGCGAAGCCTGCGGATCGAGATCGATGGCCAGCACGCGATGGCCGGTCAGCGCCATATGCTGCGCCAGATGCGCAGCCGTCGTCGTCTTGCCGGAACCGCCCTTGAAGTTGACGACGCCGATGACCTGAAGCTTTTCATTGCCGCGACGATGCGGGACGTAGCGCTTCACTTCGGCGCGGCCGTTCTGGTCGAGCCACTGGCGCAGTTCCTGAATCTGCTCGACGCTATAGGCGCGGCGGCCACCTGTTAGAATGGTCGGCTCGACACCCTTGCCTTCAAGATGTAATTTCTTGAGATTGCTGGGAGAGACACCGAGGAAATAGGCAGCCTCGGCCATCGAAAACTGGCGCAGCATGTTCTTGCGCGCATCCGGCGGAAAGTTTTCGTGACGCAGCAGATTGAGCTTGCGAGAAATCTCGCGCCCTTGCGATAATATCATGTCGTCAAACGACAAGGCTGCTGCCGGATTTGCGATATTCATTTGCTTGGTGTCCCTAGTGACGGCATTGGAACTGATACCGCCTAAATACCGTCATTATGTCCGATTCTTATTCTATCGCAAGGGGCAGCCGAATTAACAAAGAGTTAGCGCCGGCATTAAAATTAAGCGAAATTTTATCGATTCGCTGCCGGTTCGGCTATCCTTTTGTTTTTATGATCTTTTATCGGTTTTAGACGGCGGTCTATAAACCGGAACCCTGAACCAGCCTGGAATTTCAATCGGGAAGAGTCCTGTTTCCACACCGGAGTGACGTCGCTTTATAGGGGACGAAGCTTGCGCGCCTGATTCTCTGCTACGTTCCGGCACCGTGATCATTGCGAAGCCGAAATGATAAGAAGGGCTGGAGGAATCGCCAATTTCGGCGTGTCAAACGACGCGTGTTAAGGTCGTCTGAGGTCGAGGGGGCACCGTTGCATCTCTACTGGTCGGCACTCTCTTCATTCTCCGTCGTAGATGGGATCGTTCAGGACGGTACGCGATAGTCCGCTTGTCGACTGGCCGCGAATAGCGGTAACCGATATTGGCCGAGGCTGCTGCGGCCAGCGTCGAAAAACGAAGGACAGAAATCCAATATTGAATAATAACCCCTGTGCAGTTCCTCCCATCAACCCAGAACGGTGAGGCTGCGTTGCGCGGAAGGTGAGGGGCCGTGTTCAGCATGCGCCGGATTTTGGGCCGGGTTCACTTCTATGAAGTTCTGCCGCTCGGGCCACGCGCTCTTCTCTGGAAGAGGGGAGCGCGTGGTTTCACCCTTACTGCTTGTCCCGCTTCGTGCTTTCAGGGGGTGGATTTCTTAACCAAATCAGGCTAGCTTGGAAAGTACCAGTCAAGCCCTGCTGACCTCTGAAGTTTCAGCGCCCAGCGCCGCCTCACAATCCCCTTCGAAAGCCCCTTGCGACCGTCGCTCGAACAAAACCTAATAGGGTTTTAGGTTTAATACGGCTTCAAAAGACGATAATTTTCAGCGGGATATAGAACGGGATTTGAGGTCCCCGAGGCGCGCTTTTTCATGCGCTGGTCAGCCTCTGAAGAACTCTGGAAACTGTGCGACAAGCCTGATTGTTGATAGGGTGGCGATCCTTGAACCGGACCATTCCGCGAGCGGCTCGCCCATACCGTCGCAAAGGGAAGCCGCCGGAATCCTTTTCCGCTCCGAGGCAGATTGTTCAAAGGTGCTGAACTGAGTGGGTTCCGCCTGCTTCGCTGCCTTCATTCACGTCGCTTGCTTTATTCTCATCCGTGTTTTCCCACCAGTCACCGAGGGCATCGATGAGCGGCACCAGTCTTTCGCCCGCTGGCGTCAGATCGTACTCGACACGAAGCGGATAGCCGCCGAATTCGGTGCGCCGGACAATGCCGGCCTCTTCGAGCTTGCGCAGTTCCAGTGTGAGCATCTTGTGCGAGATCGTGGGATTATCCCGGCGAAGATCGCTGAACCGTTTTGTCCCTTCCTGAAGATAATAAATGAGCAGGGTCGGCCAGCGGCCGCTCAGGACCTGCATGACTTCTTCGATCGGGCAGCGGGAAACAAGGTCTTTCATTGGCAGCTCCTGGTTACAAAAAGGTGCGTAATTTACTTGGCGGAGCGATGTTTTATGGTCCGGCTTCGCTGCGCAGCGTGATCAGAAGACATCACGGAGAACACCGAATATGGAACCGATCCTTATATATGGCTTCCCGGCCGGAAGCTCCATGGGACTTGTCGCAGCTCTCGAATGGCTGGGCAAGCCTTACAGGCTGTGCCGGGTCAACATGCTGACCGAGATGCGGGAGCCTGCTTACAAGCGGATCAACCCCCGGGTCGAGACGCCCGCCTTCGTCACGGATGAGGGACGGGTCGTGACCGAAAACATGGCTATCGCCGCCTGGTTGGAGGCGCGTGACACCGAGCGGCGGATCAGCTTCGATCCGCTGTCGCCCGAGGCCGACCGGATGCATCAACTGATGGGGTTCATCAACACCGGCTTTACCGGCATGTTCGGCCCGCTCTGGGCCGCGATGGAAATGCAGTCGCCTGACCCTGCGATGAAATCGGCGCTGATACGATGGGGCAGCGAACGCGTCATCGAGCGGCACGACCGGCTTGAGGAAATGATCGGGGACACGCGTTTTCTGGTCGCCGACCGTCCGACGCTGGCGGACGCCCTGCTGGTTGGAGTTGCCCGCTGGCGGGACTTTCACCAGGTGGCAGACGCCGCACGCTGGCCGAAGCTTGCCGCCGTGAGAAGCCGTATCGAAGCCGATCCCGCTGTCATCCATGCGATGGCGCTGGAAAGGGGCGAGGCCTCGCCGGGCGACGGAGCCTTTCAGGGCCATGTCGGTCTGGGAGAACTGATCGAACAGTTTGGCGCGAAATAGCGATCACGATGCGCAGCCACGTCCAGCAATGGCGGCTGCGCATCACCCGGCAGCAGCGGGCGCTTCTCATGGAACCGGGAGCTGGCGGCTCGATGGCTGCCATTCCTGTTTTTGAATGACGCTCCCCGGAGCAGACAATAGTAACCAGATATAGATCGGCCGGTTTTGATAGATTACGATAGACAAGTCTCCGCTGAAGAGGAATTCTGACGTTCTTTCGCAGCAGACCACGCAAACAACTTCGAAACGGCCTATGACATCCGATATTCAACGTCAGCCTATCCGGCAACTTCTGGAATGATGAGCAATAGCAGATCGCGTCAAGATCCAGCCCTGTTACGCCGCCTGCTCAGGGCCAAAGACAGGCTGGACGCCGCATCGCATGAGCCCTGGCCGGTGCGCCGGCTGGCGCAGGTGAGCGGTGTCTCGGAGGCTCATTTCGCCCGCGCGTTCAAGATCGCATTTGGCGTGCCCCCGCACCGCTATCTCCTCTCGCGGCGCATCGAGCGCGCGAAGGCATTCCTGCGTGACACCGACAAACCCGTGATCGAAATCGCGTTTATCACAGGTTGGGCAAGCCTCGGAACGTTCGGGCGCGTTTTCCGCGATATCACGGGTGAAAACCCCTCCGACCTTCGTGCCCGCGAGCGGGCGGGTTCGCACAGGCTGGAGCACGTGCCACATTGCTTTGTCAGTGCAGCGTATCGCCCGGACCTCACAATAGCAGTTTCGGAGAAGCGGCGCCAAGATAAGGCTGATACACAGAACCCATGACAACAGGAGAGCAGTCATGGAGAGAGCAGTGATGGACCAGGGAGTAGGGGTGGCGGGCATTTACGTGCGTGACCAGGATGAGGCCATTGATTTCTGTGTAGGCAAACTTGGGTTTGCCGTTCACACCGACGTCAAGAACGGAGACTACCGCTGGCTGACAGTGCAGCATCCGGACCAGCCTCACTTCCAGCTTGGGCTGTTCCGGCCCCAGCCGCCCACTGTAGATGAGACGACCGCGCGACTGCTTGACGAGGTCGTCGCGAAGGGCGCCATGCCGCCGCTGGTGATGGTGGTCAAGGACTGCCACGCTACGCATGAGGCATTCGCGGCAAAAGGCGTCGAATTCATTCAGGAACCGATCAGCCGCTTCGGCAGCGTCGATGCGAGTTTCCGCGATCCCTCCGGCAATGGCTGGAAATTGGTTGAAGCGCGGTGAGGGTGCCTGAACACCTTGGTCATTTACGGGCGTTTGCGGGAATTAATCCGGTGTAGACCGATGCACTGCGGACCAAGGTGAGCGCTGTAACAGGCCTATCTGGCCGACAACGTGATTGTCGGCCGAACCAAAAACTCAAGCCCGTGCCTAAGTGCCCAACCGGTACGCTGGTCACGAGAGAATGACAGGGATATTGGCTTCGTCGAGTATGCGGGCCAAAATCGGGGCTGGCATTTCATTCGTTACAAGGGCGGTGACGTCGCGAACCGAACCAAGCTTCACCATGGCGCGCTTGCCAAACTTTGAGCTGTCGACTGCGAGCAATTTGTGTGCAGCTTGTCCAAGCGCTGCGGAAACGACGGCGACTTCGGTATGGTCGTCATCGCATAGATCACCGTCATCATCGATGCCGCTCACCGAGATGATTGCATAGTCGAATTTGAAACGCCGAATGAATTCCGGTGTGTCTTCCTGAAACATTCCCCCATCGATAGGGCGCACGAAGCCGCCGGGAACAGCGAGTGTGAAATCCGTCTTCTCGCTGATGATGGCGGCGGATCGCAAGCTGTACGTGACGAGGTGCAGCCGCTCCCTGCTGACCAGCGCATTGGCAATCGCTTCGCATGTTGTGCCGGTGTCGAGGAAAACAGTGGCGCCATCGGGAATGAGCGCGACGACAGCTTCGGCAATTCGCACCTTCTCGTCGGCCCGATCATGTCTGCGCTGACGGTAGGTCACAGGATCGAGCGGCGTCAGTTGCGACACACCGCCATGCAGTTTCCGGACTTTGCCCCGATGCTCCAGGTCCGCAATGTCGCGCCGCGCCGTCTGGGTGGTGACATGGAACCGTTCTGCGATCTCTTCAAGAGAAACATAATGGCTGTTTTCAATCCATTGCAACAATGCCTGCTGCCGGATTTCCTTCTTGTTGCCACCGGGACCGGAAAGCTCGCTCATGGTTGTCGTTATGTCCTTATGCGCTTGATCACTCAGATCCACTCTCATTTCCAGGTTGAATGAGAAGAGGAAATCGTGGGGTTAAAATAGCAATATCTGGGTGAATCGATTAGCGAATAAAAATGTAATATTAATGACATTTACTATTAAGGAGTGCGCATTTTGGAGTCCTTTCATCCCGGTGGGGAGTAAAATGTAATAAAAGTGACATTGAACTCTGTCATTTCAGCATTGATTGAACTTGGATGATCAATCCGGCTGTCACATTGATGAAATGGAAGCACCTTCCAGGAAAAGGACCGAGGGATGGTAACGGGGACGACCAAACGCAACGGAAAACTTTTGGCTCTGACTGCGCAGCTTTTATGCGGTGTCGCAGTCGCAGGAATTGCTGCCACTCCGGCGCGGGCAGCCGATAGCTATGACATTCGCGTCATGACGCTCAATATCTGGAACAAGTTCAAACAGAACCCGGAATTGACAGCGGACTTTATGGCAGCCGCCAATTTCGACGTGCTCGGGATGCAGGAAGTCAACGGTAGTACCTATGTTACGCGCATACCGGATTTCCTTCAAACCGCGGGTCGCGGCACTTACGGTAATGTGCAGGTCGGCGATGTGGGTATCATCTCCCGTTTGCCGGGCAAATTCGGCACGATCAATCTGGGCGGAAATACGCAAGGTCGCTATGTCAGCTATACTCAGCTGGACGCCCAGGGTTCCCGTCCGCAGACACTCGTCGGCACGGTTCATCTCGATTATGCAGATGGATCGACCGGTCGCGTGAATGAAGCCAAAGCCCTCAACACATGGGCGGAAGGAGCCATCCAGCCGATCATGGTCATGGGCGACTTCAATGCGGGGGATGTTTCCGAGCGCGGCCTTCATCACATCGATGCGCAGATCAGACTGATGCAGCAATCTGACGGCAACACCTTTTATCGCGATCTGACGCGGCAATATGTTCTCAACGCCGATCAGCAGACGATGCGTTCGGTCATTCAGGAAGCATATGTCGGACAGGACATCGACACCCTGTCGTGGAAGCAATGGGGCGACGCTCTTTCCGCCGCCTACAAGGCCGGGAAGAATGTCGGGCTGCAAGACGAAACCTATGCGGTTGCCAACAACACGCCGGTTACGATGAATGTGCTCAAGAAGCAGTACATGCTGCTCCAGACGGATGCGGTCCGCGAAGACTTCAAGCCGCATGATCTCAACGATGGCAGCACCACATGGCCGTCGGCAGGCGAAGACGCAACCAATACCTGGGCGAGCTGGGACCGTGCCAAGATCGATCATTTCCTTGTCTCGCGGCCATTCGGAAAATGGTATGAGATTGTGGATGATCCCAATGATCCCTACACGGGAGTGATCAAGGACGTAAAAGTCACCCGGCCGGGCCGCCAGCCGGAAGCGATCTCCGACCATGAACCCGTTGCGCATGATTTTCGATGGGTTGGCCCGCAGCTCCAGACTTACTCGGAAAATGAAACCAGCAAGACGCGCCTCGTTTGGGGTGCCAATGCTTACGGCTTCGCGGAAAAGAACAAGGAATTTGTTCTAACGCGAAACAATCAACGCAGAGATCTCTATCTGGGCCAGATTTCGGATGCCAATGGCAAACCGATTCTGACCGACCTGACGCTTGACGAAAAGAAGACATTGCTGAACTGCGACAGCACGGATGCGCGCTTCCAGCAGGCCATCAAGGACTATTGCATCGACGATCATTCCTTTATCGGTGAAACGGCTGTCACCGACAGCGGGACGATCCTCGTCAGCGAAGATGCGGCTCTTGGCAATGCCGATGCTCGGCTGCGTCTCATTGATGGCGGTCTGCGTATAACGGGCAGCGACATGAAAACGCTGGATCGCACCGTGTCCCTTGAGGGACTTGGATGGATCGACATCGCGGAGGCAAACAACCGCGTGACGCTGCTGCAGCAAGCCACAGGAGAGGGCGCGCTGTTCAAGCGCGGAGCCGGTACGCTCGTTCTGGGCCAGGCAAACAGCTATACGGGCGGAACCTTGGTGGAAGGCGGAGTGCTTCAGGCTGGCGTGGACGGAGCATTCGTCGACAATACGGCCTTCTCGGTGAATGGTGGCAAGCTCGATCTCAACAATTTCAATGTGAGCATGTCGTCGCTGATGGGCGAGGGCGGGACATTGAGCCTTGGTTCGGCAGCTCTGACCGTAGACCAGTCCGCCAATACCCGTTTCGATGGCAATATTGATGGTACTGGCAGTCTCACGAAGTCCGGCACTGGTGTTCTGGTTCTGAATGGTGCCAACACCTATACAGGCGGCACGACTGTGAAAGAAGGTGGGCTGGTCATTGGCGATGCATCCCATTCAGGTGCATTCCTTGTCGGCACAGCCAGCGTTGAAAACGGCGCATATCTGGCTGGCGCAGGCTCAGTCGGAGGCCTTTATGCCGGCGCTGGCAGTATCATCGCACCGGGCAATTCTATCGGCACGCTGAAGGTCAATGGCAATCTGACCTTTGATGCGGGAGCCACTTACGTTGCGGAAATTGATGCTTCCGGTAAAAGCGATCGCATCGATGTGAGCGGAACGGCGACGCTTGGTGGCGCGAAGGTCTATATAGAAAAAGCCGCTGGCACCTATATGCCCGGCAAGAGCTACACCATTTTAAGTGCTGAAGGCGGCATCGTGGGTACGTTCGGCGATTTGAGCCAGAACATGCCTTTCGTCGATCTTGGCCTGGCCTATGATCCCAACGCAGTCTACCTCAACATCGCACGCAACGACGTCGACTTCGCTGCTACGGCAAAGACAGGCAATCAGAAATCGGTGGCCGTGGCCGTCGAGGGTCGTGGTGCTGGTAATGCCGTCTACGATACGGTTGTCATGCAGGACAGTGAAGAGGATGCGCGTCGCGCATTCGACGCGCTTTCGGGGGAAATCCATGCTTCGACGCGAACTGCGATCATCAATGACAGCTCGATCATTCGCAATGCCGTCATGGAACGCGTTGACGCGGCGTTTGGCGGTAGTGGGCAGAGCGCTGCCTCATCATCCGTCGCAACAGACATGGTTTCATCGCAGGTTTCGGCACCGCGCGCCGCAATCTGGGGGCAGGCACTTGGCCAATGGAGTGAAACCGGGGCGGATGGAAATGCTGGCAAGCTGAAGCAATCAACCGGTGGCTTTGTTGCAGGCTATGACGCGGAAGTCGTCGAGAATTGGAGGCTGGGTGCTCTCGCGGGCTATAGCCGCACCAGTTTCGATGTGAATGATCGCAACTCGTCTGGCCACAGCGACAATTATCATCTGGGAATCTATGGCGGTACCCAGTGGAGCGCGACCACGCTCAAGGGAGGTCTTGCCTATAGCTGGCACAAGATCGAAACTGATCGCCTTGTCGCTTTCCCGGGCTTTTCAGAAAGCCTTGATGCCGATTACAGCGCAGACACCTTTCAGGCATTCGGCGAACTCTCGCATCGTTTTGATGTGAACGGAACGGCGATTGAGCCATTTGCAAATGTTGCGGTGGTGCGCCTGCAAACCGGGCGGTTCGATGAACATGGTGGGAATGCCGCGCTCCGGATTGGAAAAGAAACGACGACAACCACGTTTACCACGATTGGTCTTCGGGCTTCTGCCCCAGTCGTATTCGGCAGCATGAATGCCCGGCTTAGCGGTACGGCTGGCTGGCAGCACGCCTATGGCGATACCATTCCGACGACAGCAGCCTCATTCGATGCCGGAACGGTATTTGACGTGGCCGGTGCGCCAATTGCGAAGGACACCGCGATTATCAAGGCTGGCTTTGATATTGATCTCGGCAATCAGACGACGCTGGGTCTTGAATATACAGGTCAGTATGGTTCGAGCTTCAATCAAAACGCGGGCAAGGCCCGGCTTAGCGTAAAGTTCTAAGTTTATTCACACTGCTTCTACCGCCAAGGACATTAATTTGGCGGTAGAAGCCTCTGGCCGTGTCCAATCGAGTTCGGCTTCATGCAACGAGCGCATGATCGGATAGAGGAAATGCAGCATAGATTGCGGCGATCGATCTGATCTGACAGAATTCACAAGTCCAAACCGTAGCCGCTCTGGTTCAAAGCTCTGTCACATTGCTGAGAGGGGAGCCTATGCTGCCGTTGAAACCGCGATAGCGCTGGTGGCTGCGGGCGAGGTGCGCCTGCATCGCCTCGCGCGCGGCCTCCGCATTCCCGGCACTGATGGCTTCGCAGATTGCACGATGTTCAGTCACGCTATTGCGGATATAGTCGGGTGTAATCAACGAAGGATTGAGATCGC
The DNA here is from genome assembly GCF_052246815.1 of Brucella sp. RRSP16. Taxonomy (NCBI): domain Bacteria; kingdom Pseudomonadati; phylum Pseudomonadota; class Alphaproteobacteria; order Hyphomicrobiales; family Brucellaceae; genus Brucella; species Brucella sp. RRSP16. Next base: position 55,295 of record NZ_JBQQAM010000005.1, on the reverse strand, counting down.
TCGAAAACGCAGGCTGGGGTAGAATCTTCAGGCTCATGACGCTGAAAAACTCGATAAAGGCCTGATTGTTGGTCGCCTCGGCAATCGAACGGTGAAAGATGTAATCCAACTCATCGAGCGCGGCCTCGTCGTCCACGGACGCCTCGAATTTTTTGAGCGCTTCCCACATATTGGCTTCCTGCGCCCAGGAGCGCCGCTGCGCGGCCAGTCCCGCAGCATGAACCTCAAAGGCCATGCGCAATTCCAGCAGATCCATGAAGGGCAGCGACAACCGGGCCAAAGGTTCAAGCGGCGAAACATCGTCGCCTGAAAAACGCAGCCTTTCGAAATCGCGGATGAAAACTCCGACGCCGTGCTTCACTTCCAGCAGGCCATCAGAGCGAAGTTCTGCAATGGCTTCACGGATGACCGTGCGGCTGACGCCAAGCGTCTCGCCAAGCTCCACCAGCGTAGGCAGCTTGTCCCCGGTTTTAAAATCCCCATCGCGAATGAAGGCCCTAAGATTATCAATCGTCCGTGCGGTAAGCGTCTTCAATGTCCGTCAGTTCCAGTTGGCCGATCAGGTCGTCTGTCATTGATACGATGCCCTGAACAGAATTACAAGATAATATCACGCATATAGAGATATTATCTTATTGGGGTATGGTGCTGAATTGCGCCTCTGGGTGTAACCTCTTTCTCGCAGAATGGTATTACTAGTTTTCGGCGATGAGGATCATCGCGCGCAAATTTTCACCATGATTCTTTGGGGCGGATAATATGTGTCTGCACGGTCGAGTGCTGTTAAATTGTTGGAAGTGTTATATTAAATGGCGATCTCGCCGCTGGCTTCGCATCGTGCCGTTCCCAAAAATATCCATCTTGACAAGTGATAATATTTTAGCAAACCTATCATCATAACAAAGGGCCAAGTCATAATATCACTTGACGAAACTCTGAGGTTGTCGGTCGGAACGGCGCGTTGGCACCAAGTGCGAGGGCCCAATCCTCCAGCCTCATAGACCGGGTGATGGAACACGTGCTCTCAAAATGGTCTTGAACGGACGTATGCGCCTTCCGGTCATATGTGCGTTCCGGCGAGAATAAGGGGAAACAGAATGGGACTGGTTTCAGCCAGACTGAAGGAACTGGGTCTTATCCTGCCTGAAGTGGGGGCGCCGAGTGGCGCCTATGTACCATACAGGCTGAGTGGTCATACGTTGTATATCTCTGGTCAGGTGCCGCGTGTCGATGGGGTTGACTGCTATCTCGGATTGGTTGGGAGCACCATGAATGTCGAGGAAGCTTATCAGGCAGCGCGCGTCTGTGCGCTCAATCTGCTGGCGCGGGCGGCCGCTGCCCTCGATGGTGATCTCGACCGCATTTCCGCCTGTCTGCAACTGCGGGGCTTTGTGAACGCCGTGCCTGATTTCAAGGATCATCCAGCAGTGATCGATGGTGCTTCCGATCTTCTGATCGCGGTGCTTGGGGAGAAGGGGCATCATGCCCGCACAGCCCTTGGCGTAAGTTCCCTGCCGCGCGGTTTTGCCGTCGAGGTCGACGCCATCTTTGAAGTCCAGCCTTGAGCGCCAACTTCCTTTTGCAAATATAGACGAAGCGAGAATGAGATGTCTGACAAAGCCATCACGATGAATGGGGTCAATAAATGGTATGGCCAGCTCCATGTTCTCAAGGATATCAATTTGGAGGTCGACCGCGGTGAGCATATCGTGCTGTGCGGTCCATCCGGATCGGGCAAGTCGACGCTGATCCGCTGCATCAATTATCTGGAAGAAATTCAGGACGGTATCATCGATGTAAATGGCACCCGTCTGGGACATACTGGCGCCAATGTCGATCATATTCGCCGCGATGTCGGCATGGTATTCCAGCAGTTCAACTTGTTTCCGCACATGACAGTGCTGGAAAATTGCATGCTGGCGCCGCGCCGCGTGCACAAGAACTCGCTTCCCGAAGCCCGGGAAAAGGCGATGCATTTCCTGAAGCGCGTTCATATTGCCGAGCAGGCCGAAAAATACCCGGCGCAACTCTCCGGCGGTCAGCAGCAACGTGTAGCCATTGCGCGGGCACTCTGCATGGGTCCGAAGATCATGCTGTTCGATGAGCCGACTTCCGCGCTCGATCCTGAAATGGTCAAGGAAGTGCTGGACACAATGATCAGTCTCGCCGACGACGGTATCACCATGATCTGCGTGACCCATGAGATGGGCTTTGCCCGCGCGGTCGCTCATCGCGTCATCTTCATGGATCGCGGCGAAATCATCGAAAGCGCGCCGCCAGCCGAATTCTTCGGCAATCCGAGACATGAGCGCGCCAAGGCGTTTCTAGGCCAGATTCTGAACCACTAAAAAACAAAGGGGAAACGGCCGCGAGCGGGAGAATAATTTGATGCAATACACATTCGACATGGGACCGGTTCTGGCAGCCTGGCCCGCGCTCCTCAACGGTGCGATCCAGACGCTGAAGATTTCATCCATTTCCATGGTCCTGGGCCTCGCGTTGGGCATCGTCTTCATGCTGATGCGGATGAGTTCGGTGCGGGTGATTTCGCTCACGGCCTTCGGCTATATCGAACTGATCCGCAACACACCGTTTCTGGTGCAATTGTTCTTCATCTTCTTCGGCATGCCCTCGCTGGGCGTGACGCTTTCCGCTGAACAGGCGGCCATTCTCGCCATGACGCTCAATTGCGCGGCATATGCGGCAGAAATCGTGCGCGGCGGCGTGGAATCGATCAAGGCGGGCCAAATCGAAGCTGGCAAGGCGCTCGGGCTTCATACCTTCGACATCTACCGTTTCATCATCTTCCGCCCGGCCATACGCGCTGTATATCCCGCGCTTTGCAGCCAGTTCATCCTGATGATGCTCAATTCAAGCCTTGTCGCGTCGATCTCCGCGGAAGAACTGACCTATGTCGGACAGATGATAGATTCGGAAACCTTCCGCAGCTTTGAAATCTATTTCGTGCTCGGCGTCATCTACCTGGCCTTGTCGCAATTCTTCTCGATCGTTCTGCAAATCATCGGCAGGACCTATTTTTCCTACCCGTCGAAGTGAGGTCCCAAGATGATCCGCAGTTTTGGTTTCTCCGAATTTCTCTTCATTCTCGACGGTGCCAAATGGACCGTCATTCTCTCCATCCTTGCCTTCACTTTCGGGGGGCTGGGCGGGCTGGTCGTAGCACTGGGTCGCACATCCGCGAAAAGATGGCTGCGCTATCTGATGGCGACCTATATCCAGATTTTTCAGGGTACACCGCTGCTGATCCAGCTGTTCTTCGTTTATTTCGGCCTGCCCATTCTGGGTATCCGGGTCGACATCTGGGTGGCCCTGATCATCGGCCTGTCGCTGCATGCCAGTGCTTTTCTGGGAGAGATCTGGCGCGGCAGCATCCAGGCTGTTTCCAGCGGACAGGACGAGGCTGCTCGTGCGCTCGGTATCGGTTATTTCCATCGCATGAAGGATGTCGTGCTGCCGCAAGCCTTTCGCATTGGCCTTCCGGCGACGATCGGCTTTCTGGTCAATCTGATCAAGGGAACGGCGCTGGCAGCACTGCTCGGACTGACTGAACTCACCCGTTCAGGACAGTTGATGGCCAACATCACTTTTGAGCCGATGAAGGTCTACGGCACCGTGGGGCTCATCTATTTCATCATCTGCGTGCCACTCACTTATTATAGCGCCCGGATCGAAAAGCGGCTGAACACCACACGCTAGTCAACGATAAAACAAACCAGAGGTAAGAACATGATCAACGCAGTTTTCAAGAGTTCCGCGATCGCACTCAGCCTTGCAACCGGCCTCGTCGCATCGGCCTTGTCCATTGGTGCGGCTGAAGCGGCAAGCCCGGAGGAAATCAAGGCCAAGGGCGTGGCCGTCATCGGCGTGCAGATGGATCAGTTTCCATGGGGCTTCATCGATGAGAATGGCAAGAATGGCGGCTTTGACATCGATGTGGCCAATCTTATTGCCGAGGAACTGGGAGTGGAGGTCAAGTTCGAGCGTGTGACAGGGCAGAACCGCATTCCGCTGCTGACCAACGGCATGGTCGATTTTCTTGTGCCCTCGATGACGATCACGCCCGAACGCGCAAAGGTTATCCAGTTCGTGCTTCCCTATTCGGCCAATGACATCACGGTCTGGGGTAAAAAGGATGCCGAAATCAATAGCAACGAGGATCTCGCCAAATACACGATCGGTGTCAATCGCGGCAGCGCTTTCGAGCCGATCCTCAAGAAGGCAGCCCCCGCGGGCACCAAAATCAAGGGCTTTGACGACGACGCCGCCACCGTGCAGGCGCTTCTGTCGGGCCAGGTTGATGCGATCCTCGGAAGTCTCACCTACGGCCTTGTGATCGAGAGCACAGGTAATGGTGACAAATATGTTCGCAAATACAAGGCAGCGGACAATATCCAGGCCATGGCAGTGCGCAAGGGCGATCAGGCCATGCTCGATTTTCTCAATGATTTCGTGACGCGCCACAATGCAGATGGTTCGCTGGATACGCTTTACAAGAAGTGGATCGGCGTCGACCGTCCAAAGCTGCCAACCACGCTTGAAGGGGTGGATTTCACCGGCAAGCAATAACGCCAGCACATAAGGTTCCCCGGTGCGGGTGAAACGCACCGGAACATCCAAAGTCTCCAGTATCCAATGACATGAACCCGCAAGGCCTTTTGCGGGAACCGGTAAACACGTGCCTGAACCAAGCCGTGACAGCACACAACGTACTCGTCCCTTTCCGGGATATCTTTCTGGGAGTTAAGCAGAAAATGACGATAGATGGCAAACTGATCAGGGTGGGTGTCGATATCGGCGGAACCTTCACCGACGTGGCAATGGAAGTGGGTTCCACCCTCCATTCAACCAAGGTGCTGACGGATTATGCATTTCCCGAAAATGCCATCATCAAAGGCATTCGGGAAGTGGCTGAAAAAGCTGGAGTGAAGCTTGATCAGATCGACACTGTCATTCACGGAACGACGCTTGCCACCAATGCACTGATTGAGCGACGCGGTGCGAAAACCGCACTCGTGACAACCAGGGGCTTTCGCGATGTGATTGAAATGCGCACGGAAAGCCGTTTCGAGCAATATGATCTCGATATCGTACTGCCGGCGCCGCTTGTTGCGCGTAACGACCGGCTGGTTGTTAACGAACGCATCGGCGCCCGTGGCGAGGTTTTGAAGCCGCTCGATGAAAAGGAAGTCGATGCGCTCTGCGACCGCATCATCGCGGAAGGCTACGAAAGTGTGGCCGTCGGTTTCATCCATTCCTATCTCAATGGTGAGCATGAGCGCCGTTTCCGCGAACGTCTTCTCGCCAGAAAGCCCGGTCTTTCCGTATCGATTTCCTCCGAAGTCTCGCCGCAGATGCGCGAATTCCAGCGTTTCAACACTGTCTGCGCCAATGCCTACGTCAAGCCGCTGATGGCATCTTATCTCAACCGTCTTGTCGGTCGTCTTCGCGAAGAGGGCCTTGTTGCGCCTGTCTTCATGATTCATTCGGGCGGCGGTATCATCAGCATTGAAAGCGCCATCGAATTTCCTGTTCGCCTGCTTGAATCCGGCCCTGCCGGTGGCGCGATCTTCGCGGCCCACATTGCCGCCAATCACAAGCTCGATCAGGTCGTCTCCTATGATATGGGCGGCACGACCGCAAAAATCTGCCTCATTGAGCAGCAGATGCCCAAAACCTCCAAAACCTTTGAAGTGGCGCGTACCTATCGCTTCAAGAAGGGAAGCGGCATGCCGATCTCCATTCCGGTGATCGAAATGGTGGAGATCGGTGCGGGCGGGGGCTCGATTGCAACGGTCGATTCCATGCGTCAGATCCGCGTCGGACCGCATAGTGCGGGATCGGAACCCGGCCCTGCCTGCTATGATCGCGGCGGCACCCATCCAACCGTTACGGACGCCGATGTCATTCTGGGCCGCCTCGACCCCGATACATTTGCGGGCGGCACGATGGAACTCTCACGCTCTGCATCGGAAAAAGCCATGGATGCCGATATCGGCTCCAAGCTTGGTTCCGACATTGCCACTTCCGCCTATGGTCTGAGCGAAGTGGTGGATGAGAACATGAGCAACGCCGCACGCATGCATGCGGTTGAAAACGGCAAGGAACTGTCGGAATTCACCATGATCGCCTTCGGCGGTGCCGCTCCAGTTCACGCAGCGCGCCTGTGTGAAAAACTCGGCGTGACCGATCTTCTCATTCCCCCCGGAGCCGGTGTTGGTTCGGCCATCGGTTTCCTGCGTGCGCCCTTCGGCTTTGAATCGGTACGAAGTGCATACAGCCGCCTTAGCCGCTTTGAAGGCAAGGCCATCAATGCGGTCATCAAGGAACTGGTGGAGGAAGCAACCTCCTTCGTTCGATCAGGCGCGCCTGACGCCGACCCGACGCTCGAATGCACCGCTTACATGCGCTATGCCGGACAAGGCTGGGAAGTGCCGGTTACGATTGAAGTCCGCGATTACAGCGATGCGGATGCGGTACTGTTCCGCACGCTTTTTGACGAATGCTACGAGCGGTTCTTCGGTCGCGTGATCGATGATCTCGATGTCGAGATCGTCAGCTGGTCCTTGCGCGCAAGCGCAGACGCTGCTGCCCCGACCCCCGCAAAGCCGGTCCAGAAACAGGAGCAGGCCGCCATATCCACCACGCGCCAGGTGTTCGACGTTCTCGAAGAACGCTTCCTGGAAGCCTCGATCGTCGAGCGCGAAACCATGAAGCCGGGCGAGTGGATTGCCGGCCCCGCCATCATCACGGAACGCGAAACCTCGACCGTTGTAACCTCCAGCCGCGAAGCGATCATGCAGGCCGATGGATGCCTGCTGCTACGCGCCAAGGCTGCCTAGAGCGGTTCCTGTTCTGACAGAACCGCCGGAACCGCTCTAACTATTTGTTTTATCGCATTATCCAACGCAAAACCGTTTCACGCTTTTGCTGGAAATGCTCCAAGGAGTCGTCTCACATGACAAAGAAACCCATTTCTGATGTTCATATGCAGATCATGTGGAACCGCCTGATTTCCGTTGTCGAGGAACAGGCCGTCACTCTGATCCGTACCGCCTTCAGCACCAGCGTGCGTGAATCCGGCGACCTTTCTGCAGGTGTCTTCAATCGCGCAGGCCTCATGATCGCGCAGGCTGTGACCGGTACGCCCGGCCACGTCAATGCCATGGCGGAAGCTGTCGGCCACTTCATCAACGATATAGGTCGCGAAAACATCTACGAGGGCGATGTCTATATCACCAACGACCCATGGAAAGGCACGGGCCATCTGCATGACTTCACGGTCGTGTCGCCGAGCTTCCGCAAGGGTGAGTTGACTGGCTTCTTTGCCTGTACGGCCCATGTGGTCGATGTTGGCGGACGCGGCTTCGGCCCGGATGCGAACGAAGTTTATGAAGAAGGCATTTTCGTGCCGATCATGAAATTTGCCGAGCGCGGTGTGGTCAACAAGGACCTCGTCAATATACTGCGAAACAATGTGCGCGAAAGCCATCAGGTCGTCGGCGACGTCTATTCGCTCGCAGCCTGCAATGAAATCGGTCATCGCCGCCTGATGGACATGATGGATGAATTCCAGCTCGATGATCTGGAAGGCCTGGCCGATTTCATCTTCAAGCGCAGCTATGATGCAACGCTGGAACGCCTGGCCAGCCTGCCGCACGGCACCTATTCCAACGTGATGCGCGTGGATGGTTACCGCGATCCAATCGACATTGCCGTGCGGATAGACGTGCATGCCGATCATATCCTTGCGGATTTCGCCGGTACATCGGCACCCAGCCCCAAGGGCATCAACTGTCCGTTGATCTATTCTGCCGCCTATGCCTGCTATGGCCTGAAATGCTCGCTCGCACCGGAAATTCCCAACAACCATGCCTCATTGCTGCCGTTCAAGGTGACAGCGCCGAAAGACTGCATCCTGAATGCGCAGCGTCCGGCTCCCGTTTCAGTGCGCCACGTGTTGGGCCATCTGGTGCCCGATGCGGTGCTCGGTGCCGTCCACAAGATGCTGCCGGGAAAAGTGCCCGCCGAAGGTTCCGGCGCGCTTTGGAACCTGCATGTCAGCGCACGTCCGCTCACCGGCAAGGATGCGCCGAGGGACGGCGGCCACCGTGCGGAAGTGCTGTTGTTCAACAGCGGGGGCACCGGCGCGCGGTCGCATCTGGACGGGTTGAACGCCACGGCTTTTCCAAGCGGCGTGCATTCGATGTCGATTGAAGCAACCGAGCATGTCGGGCCGGTCATTTTCTGGCGCAAGGAACTGCGCGATGGTTCGGGTGGTGCCGGTCAGTTCCGCGGTGGCCTCGGTCAGGTGGTGGAAATCGCTCCAACCGAAGGACACGAGATTTACTTCAACGCAATGTTCGACCGCATCAAGCACCCACCGCGCGGCCGCGAAGGGGGAGAGAACGGAGCCGCCGGGGCGGTCCTTCTCGACGATGGCACGGTGTTGAACGCCAAGGGACGCCAGCATGTACCTGCCGGTCGCACGCTCATCCTTCAACTGCCCGGAGGGGGCGGTTATGGCCCCCACGACAAGCGTGAGGCGGAAGCCGTCAAACGCGACCGGGATTTTGACTATGTGGTGAATGGATAGTCCTGAACGTCATCGTAAGCCGCCCCATGAGGGCGGCTTCTTTCATCTGACCAATAAAAGAGTATTCCCATGCAGTATGAAAATCGCCGATCATCGGGCATCAAGGCGTCCCCCAGCATGGCCGTCTCCATGGCCGCCAGGAAACTGCGCGCCGAGGGCCGGGACATTGTGGATCTTTCTCTGGGTGAACCTGATTTTGAACCGCCCACCCACGTTCTGGATGCCGTCCATGCGGCGGTGAAAGCCGGCGGCGTGCGTTATGGTGCGGCCGCTGGCACGGAATCGCTTCGCAAGGCCATCATTGCCAAGTTCAGCCGCGACAACCAGCTTGAATTCAGCATTGATGAACTGACCGTGGCCAACGGCGCCAAGCAGATATTGTTCGACACGTTTCTGGCAACGCTGGAAGAAGGGGATGAAGTGATCATTCCCACGCCATGCTGGGTATCCTATGCTGATATTGTCGCGTTGCATGGCGGCAAGCCGGTCTTCGTGCCTTGCGGACCGGACACTGGTTTCAAACTGACCGCGAGCCGGCTTACAGCGGCAATCACGCCCAAATCCCGCTGGCTGATGCTCAATTCCCCATCCAATCCGACAGGCGCCATTTATAGCGAAGATGAATATGCGCAACTGGCCAATATTCTCGAAAAGCACGAGCGCATTCTCATTCTCTCCGATGAAATCTATGAGCATGTCCTGTTAAGCGAGGTGCCTTTCATCTCTTTCGGGACCGCATGTCCGCAGCTTCGCGAACGCACTCTCATTGTCAACGGTGTCTCCAAAACCTATGCCATGACGGGCTGGCGCGTTGGCTATGCCGCAGGCCCCAAAGCACTTGTTGCCGCGATCAACAAGATGCAATCGCAAAGCGTGACCTCCGTTTGCTCTATCGCGCAGGCGGCAGCACAGGCAGCCCTTGACGGCGATCAGGCCTTTGTTGCGCAGGCCGCAGAAATCTTCAGCCGCCGCGCCGATCTGGTGGCCGGCCATCTGGCGCAGATTGCGGATATTGATTTCCTCAAGCCCGACGGCGCCTTTTACGCTTTCATCGGCGTTGAAAGGCTTTTTGGTCGCAAAACCGGTGCGGGCAATATTCTTCAAACCGATACGGACGTAGCGAAATATCTGCTTGAGGAATTTGGCGTTTCCAGTGTGCCCGGTACTGCCTTTGGAGCCCCGGGCTTCATCCGCCTGTCGATTGCGGCTTCGGAAGAAGAGCTGGTCAAAGCCTGCACGCGTCTCAGGGAAATGGTCGCTTCCCTGATGTGAGGCATCAAAAAAGCCGCAGCCAAGAGCTGCGGCTTCTGTCTTCAAGTCAAGGTTTCAAGCCGCCTGCTTGCGGGCATGATTGCCGATCAGAGCTTCAAGCATGCCTTCTTCTTCCCTGGTCAGGTCGGAAAGGGGAGCACGAACCGGACCGGCAGCAAAGCCCTGCAACCGAACACCGGCCTTGACTGCGGCAACAGCATAGCCCTTACGGCGGCTGCGGATTGCCATAAACGGGTAGAAGAAGTCATTGAGGATACGCTCGCAGCTTGCGCGTTCGCCTGCTCGCAACGCCTTGTAGAATTCCACCGCCAGGCCCGGAACAAAGTTGAAAACCGCCGAGGAATACGTGGTGAAGCCCGCGCCGAGATAAGCTTCGGCGAAGAGTTCCGCCGTTGGCATACCGCCGAGATAGGTCAGCCGGTCGCCCATCTTTGCCGTAATCTGGCGAACCAGACCGATGTCGCCGACGCCATCCTTGAAACCGACGAGGTTAGGGCAGGCATCGCAAAGGCGGGCCAGCGTGTCAGCCTGAAGAACCGAATTGTCACGGTTATAGACCATGACGCCGATACCGATTGACTGACAGACGCGCCTGACATGCTCATAGAGCCCTTCCTGCGGGGCATCGATCAGATAATGGGGCAGAAGCAGGATTCCGTCGGCACCGGCCTTTTCTGCTGATTTCGCAATCTCGATGGCTACCTCGGTGCCATAGCCGCAACCAGAAACGATGGCCGTATTGCTGCCGCCCGCAGCCTCTTTGGCCGCCGAAACGATTGCCGGAATTTCGTCGGGTCTCAAGGAGAAAAACTCACCCGTACCTCCTGCTGCGAACAGCACGGGCGCGTCGAAACCCGAAAGCCATTCGACATGCGCCTTATAGCTTTCAGGCGCAAAATTCCCCTCCACATCAAAATGTGTGACCGGAAACGAGAGCAGGCCAGCGCCCAGTTTCTGTTTGATTAGTTGCGGTTCCATGTGTCGATCCCTTCTGGAAAACTACACATAGGACCTACCCGACTCAGATGATAAGTGTCAACAACTTATATTATAAGTTATGGTGCTCTCTGCAGAATGGCCCGATAGCGGGTCTGGCTGCCCTTCAAATGCCGGCGCATGGCATCGCGCGCACCGTTCTCGTCACCGTTGAATATGGCCTCTATGATCTGCGCGTGTTCCCTATGCAAATGGGCGATATAATCACCGGGACTGGTGTCTGCGCCCGACTGAAGTGCTGCACGGGGAATGACGCCACTGCCGATCATTGCCAGAAACTCGCGGAAGCGGGGATTGTTGGCGGCATCTGCAATGGCAAGATGCAGGGCAAAATCTGCCTCGCTCGTGGATTGCCCGGATTCGAGGCAGGCCAGAACCTGCCTGTGACAATTGATGATGGCTTCTTCCTGTTGGGGCGAACGACGCAAGGCGGCAAGGCCCGCTGCCTCGACTTCCACGCCGGTGCGCAGTTCCAGAAGTTCTATGACGGAAGAAACGCGCTCATAATCAAGGTTTTGGAAGGGAACTGCTTCCGGCGGCTGCGGCTCGAGCACAAAGACCCCCGCACCTTGCCTTGCTTCCACCAGCCGGTCAGCCCGCAAGGCTGCGATCGCTTCGCGAATGACCGTGCGACTGACGCCAAAGGATTCAGTAAGCCGTGCTTCGCTCGGCAACTTCGTCCCGGGCGTTATTTCGCCCGCCTGTATGGATCGCCGCAGCTGTTCACTCACTTTGGCGACAAGATTTCCAGTTGAACGGGATGTGTCCTTGTCTTTGTTCGTCACCGCAAACTTTCCTTGGTTGTGCTTCAATCGTGTAGCAATTCTGATTATGCAGAACAAGACCGCATATGAAAGTCGTATGACGTATTGACCGCCATCTTCAAATACATATTATGGTTTCATTAATTCATCAGAAATGGAAATGACAATGATTTTCAAGCCGCACGGATGCCATCTGATCGCCGGTGAATGGGTGGCAGGGGAGGCGACATTCGCCTCGACACCTGCGACGGGTCCATCGCATGAATTTGCGGTCGGCACGCCTGCTCTGGTGGCACGCGCCTGCGAAGCGGCCGAAGATGCTTTCTGGACTTATGGTTACACAAGCCGCGAAGAGCGCGCTCAGTTCCTTGAGGCCATCGCCGACGAAATCGAAGCCCGCGCTGCCGCCATCACCGAAATCGGCACGCAGGAAACCGGCCTGCCAGCAGGCCGACTTGAAGGCGAGCGTGGACGCACCACCGGTCAGCTCCGCCTTTTTGCCACCCATATCCGCAAGGGGGACTATCTGGATCGCCGCGTTGATGAGGCCCTGCCGGACCGAAAGCCAGCGCCACGCCCGGAAATCCGGCTGATGCAGCGTCCGATTGGTCCGGTTGCCGTTTTCGGCGCATCCAACTTTCCCCTCGCTTTCTCCACCGCCGGCGGTGACACGGCAGCCGCCCTTGCCGCAGGCTGCCCGGTCGTCGTGAAAGGCCACTCCGCCCATCCCGGCACCGGCGAGATCGTTGCCGAGGCCATTCATGCCGCTATTGCCAGGACCGGCATGCCCAAGGGCGTGTTCAGCCTCATTCAGGGTGGTGACCGCAAGGTCGGCGAAGCGCTGGTCACGCATCCGCTGATCAAGGCTGTCGGCTTTACCGGCTCGCTTGGCGGTGGCCGCGCTCTGTTCAATCTTTGCGCACAGCGCCCGGAACCGATTCCTTTCTTCGGCGAGCTTGGCTCGGTCAACCCGATGTTCCTGCTGCCGGAAGCCATGAAGACCCGCGCGCCGTCGCTGGGCGAAGGCTGGGCCGCGTCCTTGACCATGGGTGCCGGTCAGTTCTGCACCAATCCGGGCATCGCCGTGGTTATCGACGGATCGGACGCCGACAGCTTTGTGCAATCCACCCGCAGCGCTTTGGAAAAGGTCGCGCCGCAGGTCATGCTGACCGATGGCATTGCCAAGGCCTATCAGGGTGGCAAGGCGCATTTCGACAGCCGCAACTCCGTCAAGCCCGTGCTGACCACCGAAAGCAAGGGCCGCGAAGCCTCGCCCAATCTCTATGAGACGACGGGGGACGCCTTCCTCGGCGATCACACGATCGGCGAGGAAGTTTTCGGCCCGCTCGGGGTTGTGGTCCGTGTCAATTCGGTCGACGACATGGTGCATCTGGCCAAGGGTTTTGAAGGCCAGCTGACGGCGACATTGCATATGGACAAGGACGATGCCGCTGCAGCCCGCAAGCTTCTGCCGGTTCTGGAACGCAAGGCCGGACGCGTTCTGGCCAACGGTTTCCCGACCGGCGTGGAAGTGGTCGATTCGATGGTGCATGGCGGGCCTTATCCGGCCAGCACCAATTTCGGCGCAACCAGCGTTGGAACCATGTCCATCCGCCGCTTTCTGCGCCCCGTCAGCTATCAGAACATTCCGACCGATGTGCTACCGACGGATTTCGAGTGAGCTTCCTTATCATTGTTGAAACCACATACATCAGGCCGTATCGGCCTGATGCTTCCTCTTGTGGAATTATTCGCGGCCGGCACCGAGGGCGTATATGGAAAGAATATCGAATTTCGTTTCGCATCGATCCGGTTTCCAACGCTCTTCAGCCGAGGGCTGGCGAGATTTTCAGTGCTCGAAGCGCATTGAGAATGACAGCGACATCGATCACCTCCTGTAGCAACGCACCCTGAACGGGTGACAGATAACCGAACGCTGCTGCAATCATGGCGATCACCGAAAGGCCGATACCTGCCACGACGCTTTCGACGGCGATGCGCCTTGATCGCTTCGCAATCTCTATGCCGGTCCGCAGCCTGCCTATTCTGTCGACGAGAAGAACGATGTCGGCTGCTTCGGCAGAGGCAGCCGCTCCCCTTGCACCCATCGCAACGCCGACATCTGCCGCGGCGAGCGCGGGTGCGTCGTTGACGCCGTCCCCGACCATCATCACGGGGCCATACTTGCGCTCGCTGAGAACGGTCAGCACCTTTTGATCGGGTGAAAGTTCGCAGTAGATGGCATCGAGCCCCAAACCTTTGGTGATGCGTCTGGCCACCGCAGCGCGATCGCCCGTCGCCAGCACAATTCGCCTTACACCGTCCTTGCGTAAACCTTTTAGTGTAGAGGCCACATCGCCGCGCAAAGGATCGGCCATGACTATATAGCCCGCAATAGTGCCGTCTATTGCGACTGCCACCAGCGCTGCTCCAGCTTCAGTGCCCGGCATTTCGATCAGCTTTGCGTCGGCTTGTCTTGCAACGAAGCTGTGCCCGCCGACGATGACACTTCTGCCATCGACCCGGCCGGCCACGCCGTCCCCTGCCAGTTCGCTAACGTCGGTCGGCAAGACAAGATCTATACCGCGTTCCTGAGCGGCCAGTACAAGCGCCTGTGCCATCGGGTGTTTCGACACCTGGTCGAGGGAAGCAGCGAGCCGCAATATCTCGTCTTCACCGAATCCCGGCTGAAGGTGGATAGAGGTAATTTGCGGACGGCCATCGGTCAGCGTTCCGGTCTTGTCCAGCACCAGCGTAACGATGCGAGCCATATTCTCCAGTGGACCAGCACCCTTCACTAGCACCCCGAAATGAGCGGAACGCGATAGCCCGGCAACAAGCGCGACGGGCACCGCCAGAATGAGCGGGCATGGGGTGGCAACGACGAGAACGGCGACCGACCTTATCGGATCGCCCGTGAACCACCACGCTGCGAAGGCGATTACGATGGTTACGAGCAGAAAACCGATGGACCACTGATCCGCCAGTCTCGACATCGGGGCTTTGGAAGCCTGTGCCTCTTCCACGAGGCGCACGATGCCCGCATAGGTGCTGTCCTTCGCTTCGTGTCTGGCAACGATATCGAAGGCATCGCCGGCATTGACCGATCCGCTCAGCACATCGGCCCCCTGGGCTAGCGAGATCGGAAGCGCTTCTCCCGTCAGTGCCGAGGTGTTTACGAAGGCCCTGTTGGAAGCGATACGCCCGTCGACGGGGATAACATCTCCCTGACGGATCAGGAGCCGGTCGCCCGGACGAACCGTGTCAACGGCAACCTCCTCGAGACGATCATCAATATAACGCATTGTGGTTCGGGGCGCGCGGGACAGCAAGGCATGCATCTCACGGCGTGCCCGCCCTTCGGCAAAGCTCTCAAGGAAAGCTCCGCCGGTATACATGAGCGCGACAATCGAGGCCGCCAGCATTTCCCCAAATGCCAGAGCGGCCGACATGGACATCGCCGCGACGATATCCAGCCCGAACTCCCCTCGCCATAAACTCCTGAGAATTTCGACGAGCAAAGTCGCCAGGACAGGCAGGGTGGCGATAGCCCAGATCAGCCGTGCACCGTAGGAGTAACCCGAAAAGTAAAAGCCCAGCCCGAGCACAAGTCCGCAGACGGCAAAGACCAGAAGGATTGTCTTCGATCGATCTTTCCCTGAAAACCGCATATCCAAAGTCTCCCCAAGGACAGAAGAGACCGATTGTAAAGCATTTTGGCAGTCTTGACGCTGACTATGATCAATCCTGTTCTTACACTCGCTGAAGCTTGACACAGATCATCAGGCCATAGCCAAGCTGGTCGCTGGCCGATGCTATCGTGATGCCCTCGCTCCGTCCCGCCGCAGTATCTGAATGCGGTCAGACAATCTGAAGGCCATGATCCCCCTTGTGGGACGGTATGCGTCGCCTGAGCCGCCTAGCTTAAGCCCACGTCCCCTGCGCTCGCGAGCAATATTTCTCTATCACGACGCGATTGAATTCTTCTCCATTTCGGCAGGAAAGACGCTTCGCGCTACCGTCGATGTCCTTGGCATTTCTCGGTGCTCGCGGCATAGCTGCGCCCAGAGTTGGGGCGCGCTTCAAGCCGGATGAATTGTTGCAACGGTTGTCCAGGATGGTCATGTTGTGTTGACCGGGCGAAATGACGATGTTTATTATCGGAAAATTTGAACGCACAATAAGAGACGATAATGAAGATTTTCATCGCGGGTCTGGATACCGAAACGAACACTTTTTCGCCAATGCAGACAGGTTTCCAAGCTTTCACTGAAAACCTGATTGCTTATGGCGATGCCACTTCGAAGCCACTTAATTGCTGCTCATCGCAATTGTCTGTCTGGCGGGATGCCGCAGAAGAGAAAGGGTGGAGTGTCGTCGAAAGTCTTTGCGCCGTGGCCGAGCCTGGTGGCAGAACCACCCGCGCCGTTTACGAACATTTCCGCAAAACAATTCTTGATGATCTTCAGGCGGCAATGCCGGTGGACGCAGTCATGCTTGCGCTTCATGGCGCCTGCGTTGCGGACGGTTATGATGACGTCGAAGGAGACCTCATCTCCCATATACGTGGCCTTGTGGGCGCTCATGTTCCGATAGCTGTCGAACTGGATCTGCATTGTCATATTACTGAGCGCATGATCGACAATGCGACGACCATCGCAACTTACAAGGAATATCCGCACACCGATATTGAGATCGTGGCCCGTCAGCTTTTTGCAATACTGGAACGAACGCTCACGGGTGAAATCGAACCTGTCATGGCGGTCTATGACTGCCGCCTCATCGGCATCTTTCATCCGCACCGGCAACCGTTGCGCGGGATTGTGGACCGGATGAAGGCGATGGAAGGGAACGACGGCATACTGGCTGTCTCCTTCGGCCATGGTTTTCCTTGGGGTGACGTTGCGGATGTCGGCGCGAAGATGCTCGTTGTCACCGACCGGGATCGGCAGAAGGCTGCTCGTATTGCCGAAAGCTTCGGTCGAGAGATATACGGTGCACGGGAGCAAATGCGTGGCGCATACTTGTCTGTCGATGAGGCGCTGGACCGTGCATTGGAGGCGAAAAATGCCCCCGTTGTATTGGCAGACGTTTCAGACAATGCTGGCGGGGGCGCGCCGGGCGATTCCACTTTTATTCTGCGGCGTATTATTGAACGCGGAATTGAAGACGTCGCCTCTTGTCTTTACTGGGACGCGATCGCCGTGCGGATGTGCCGGGAAGCGGGAGAAGGCGCCACTCTCGCGTTGAGGATTGGGGGCAAGGTCGGCGAAGTGTCGGGTGCGCCGCTGGATCTCACGGTCACGGTCCGGCGGATTGCTTCGGACATTAAGCAACGGTTTGGCCCGACGCCACTTGGTATCGGCGATGCCGTCTGGGTCAGCGCGGGGAGTATCGATATCGTGTTGAATACCATCCGCACGCAGACATTTCACCCCGAATGCATGACAGGGCTCGGACTTGATCCCTCGAAAAAGAAGATTGTCGTGGTGAAATCGAGCAACCATTTCCGGGCTGGTTTCGAACCTATTGCGGGCGAGATACTCTATGTTGGCGCTCCCGGTGCGCTACAACCACGTTTCGAAGATTTGCCTTTCACAAAACTGGAAAAACCATACTGGCCGAGAGTTGCGGATCCGCTGGCTCAGTAGGACATCATGTTGCTTTGGAGCGAGATGTAAATTACGTGCTCATGTCGGTGACGCGATATACCTCTTGAAAACAGAGCTGATCGGGATGTCACTCGATTTTGAGATCAAGCGAATGGAAAACGTCGGATGAATGATGCGAAATCCAGCCTCGGCGACATCCTGAGAGACATCCGAAGCCGCAACCATTGGACCCTGGCTGAAGTAAGCGCGATGACCGGGCTTGCAGTATCGACCCTTTCCAAGGTTGAGAACAACCAGATGCAGCTTACATATGACCGGCTTATCCAGCTTGCTCAGGGCATCGGTGTCGATATTGCAGAGCTGTTTGGTGCCGTAGCCACCCCGGATGAACTTTCAAATGTGATGGGCCGGCGTACGTTCACAAAGTCCGGCGACGGCCGTTCGATCATCACGCAGAACTACGACTATCTCTATATTTGCACGGAGATCTACAAGAAGGCGATGGTCCCGATCCTCGCTGTGGCGCACGCTCGAACACTTGAGGAATTTGGGCCGCTCATCCGGCACAAGGGCGAGGAATTCATCTATGTGCTTGAGGGTGAACTGGAACTCCACTCAGAAATTTATGCGCCTCTTCGTCTCAAGAAAGGCGATTCCGCCTATTTTGATGCGATGACTGGACACGGTTATCTAAGCGTGAGCGAAGAGCCCGCCCAGATCCTGTGTGTCTGTTCAACGCCGGAAACGGAACTGGTTTCTACGCTGGTCAATACGCAAACCATTAAATTCAAAGCGGATTGACGTCTTCGATAAGGCTTGAATCTCATCGGCATCTTAGGGAAATTATTTTCTTATAAGAAAATAATTTGATTGCCTCTCCGGGCTGTGCAAATCTGGTTCCATGACTTTCGGGTACAGTGGAACGAACTGGCAGGCAGGGGGCTTGCAGCCAGTCAGATTGCCGGAGATAACTTTGACTGAATCAGCAGTGGCAATTGAAACATTCAACCGTCCTTATCCCGTCGACATTCAGACACCTTACGTGGAAATCGACGAAGACCGGCTGATAAGTAACCTGAAGGAGATGCAGCAAAAGGCGGACAAAGCCGGGGTGCGGCTGCGGCCTCACATCAAGACCCACAAGAGCCTCATGATTGCCAACCGCCAGCTTCAGCTTGGCGCAATTGGCGTCACTGCTTCCAAGCCGGATGAAGCGCTGGTCTTTGTCGAGGGCGGCATTCCCTCCGTAACCCTCGCTTATCCCATCGTGAGACCGGATTCGATCGGTCGCCTGATACGCAGTGCGCAGATTCGAGATACCGAGCTTATGTTTATCGCCGCTCACGAGATCGGCATTCAGGCGATTGGGGCTGCCGCAGACGCACATGATGTAAAGCTTGGCGTTTTTCTGAAAGTCGATGTCGGTCTCGGGCGCGTCGGCGTCAAGCCGCAGGACCCCGCCGCCGTTGTGCTGGCTCAAAAGATAGCGCAACACCCTTATCTTGCATTTGCAGGCCTTTTTTCCCATGCAGGCCATGCCTATGGCAGCAAGTCCGCCGAAGAACTGGCAAATATTGCCAATGCGGAAGCGCAGGCTCTCCTCCACCTCGCAGAACAGTTGAAGGAGGTGGGCGTCGAAGTCCCCGCAATATCCGTGGGGTCGACACCGACTTGCCTCGGCGCGCCTATTCCGTCCGGGATAACGGAGATACGGCCGGGAAACTACGCCTTCCTTGACCGGACAGCGCTTCGCCTTGGCATAGCATCGGGTGATAACATCGCGCTTTCCATCATTGCCACCGTTGTTGCCCACAACGACCATCATTTCATTATCGATGCAGGATCCAAATCCCTTTCATCCGATCTTGGTGCACACGGCTCTGGTGGCGGCGGCTTTGGACTGGCGGTCAGCGTGGGGGGCGATACGTCAAAGGTGTGGGAAATTGAACGCCTTTCTGAAGAACACGGGTTCGTTCGTTTCAGTGACACGCCGCCCCCTGTTGGTGGTCGTGTTCGCATATTTCCCAATCATTCCTGTGCAGTTATCGCCCAATTCGACCAGGTCGCCCTGCGACAACCGGACGGAAGAACACGAACCTTGTCGATCGAGGCCCGAGGCCATCAGACCTGATGCGGTGACGCCTGCGCTCTGCCTCATCTGAAATTAAGGAAAGAGGACTGAACATGACGAAAGAAGTTGAATGGTCACGTATGACCGCACCGGACCTGCGCGAGATTGCAGGCAAGCCGGGTGCCCTTGCTATTCTGCCTGTGGGATCGCTTGAGCAGCACGGCCCTCATCTGCCGGTCATCACTGACACGGCGAGCGCTTCGGCGGCCGCCATCCGCGCCGCGCGTCTCATAGCCGAGGAGATTCCCGTCGCTGTCCTCCCCGGCCAATGGCTTGGCATGAGCGAACACCACCTGCCGTTTGGCGGCACTATTACGCTTGATTACGATACTTTCAGCCGTGTCATCCGATGCATAGCCAGATCATTGAAAACACTTGGGTTTTCGCGTCTCCTGATTGTCAATGGACATGGCGGCAATATCGATCCGCTTTCCGTCGCTGTCCGCGAACTTGCTGTTGAATTTGCGATGCCAATCGTGGCCACCACACCGTGGATGCTGGCAGGCGACGAAGCGCGAAAAATCTTCGAGGTAGATAATGGACCCCATCATGCCTGTGAGGGGGAAGCTTCCGTCATGCTTGCCATTGTCGGTGATGCCGTGAGGACGGACAAGTTCGGACAGGCATTCGGCAATCAGCAGCATCCTGTCGACGTACCGGCAGACGTTTCGCGCTTCTATTCCTTTGCCGAGCGTGCGCCGGTTACCGGAACATGGGGAGATCCGCGCAGCGCCACGGCGGAAAAGGGAGAGCGTTTCCTTGATCTTCATGCAAGGGAACTCGTGAAACTGATCCGTAATGATGTGCTCTGGACCAGACCGGATTCGGTTTGGACACCTGGACGCGGCCTCGCGACAACAGAAGGCCGAGCCGACTAACTTGCCGGGCAAAAGGCAACTCGAAAAGAAAACACGATTGTGGGAACAAAAATGAAAATGAAGTCGAAAACAACACGCAAAACTCTGCTGTCACTGTTGGCGGCGGCAGCATTGTCCAGCGTAGCGCTAGCCCCGGCAATGGCAAAGACGCTGGTCTATTGTTCCGAGGGCGCACCGGAAGGCTTCGATGCCGCGCTCTACACGACAAACAGCACATGGGACGCTTCTGCCGAAACGATCTACGACCGGCTGACTGAGTTCGAAAGCGGCACGACCAACGTCGTTCCCGGCCTCGCAGAAAGCTGGACCATCTCTGACGACAATCTCGAATATACGTTGAAGTTGCGGCAGGGGGTGAAGTTCCATTCGACCGACAGCTTCACGCCAACCCGTGAATTCAACGCGGACGACGTTCTGTTCACCTATAATCGCCAGCTCGACAAGCAGCACCCGTGGAACAATTATTTCGTCGGCGCAGGTTGGGAAATGTTCAACGCCATGGACATGCCGGTGATTATAAAGAACGTGGTCAAAGTCGATGACCATACCGTCAAGTTCGTTCTCAACCAGCCGGATGCATCCCTTCTGGCGAAGCTCGCCCTTAACTTCGGCTCGATCATGTCGGCAGAATATGCCGAGCAATTGGCGAAGGCCGGGCAGCGCGAGGATCTCGACCGCAAGCCGGTGGGCACTGGTCCGTTTCGTTTTGTGGATTATCAGACCAATGCAGCAATCCGTTTTGCTGCCAATGCAGACTATTGGGGCGGTGCGCCCAAAGTTGACAACCTGATCTTCGTGATCACGACGGACCCCGCCACCCGTATGCAGAAGCTTCAGGCAGGTGAGTGCCATATCGCAGCCTATCCCGCGCCAGCGGATGTCGCACGGCTAAAAGCCGATCCAAACCTTACTGTTATGGAACAGCCGGGACTGAACGTGGCTTATCTCGCCATGAACACGATGGACGCTCCATTCGACAAGGTGGAAGTACGCCGCGCCCTGAACATGGCCATTGACAGAAAGGCAATTGTGGAAGCTGTCTATCAGGGCATGGGACAGGTTGCTCAAAGCGTCCTGCCACCCAGTATGTGGGGCTATAATGGTGATATAAAGGGGTATAGCTACGACCCTGATGGAGCAAAGAAGCTTCTCGACGATGCGGGCGTCAAAGACCTCAAGATGAAAATCTGGGCGATGCCGGTCAGCCGGCCTTATATGCCAAATGCGCGGCGTGCGGCTGAGCTTATGCAGGCGGATCTCGCCAAGATCGGCGTCGGTGTGGAGATCGTCTCCTACGAATGGGGTGAATATCTCAAGAAGGCTCGTGACAAGGATCGTGACGGGGCGGTGGTGCTCGGAGGCACCAGCGATAATGGTGACCCTGACAATCTGCTCAGCTATTTCTTCAGTTGCTCCGGCGTCGGTGGAAGCAACAACGCCAATTGGTGCTACAAGCCGCTGGAAGATATTCTGCAGAAGGCGAGAGTGAGCTCTAACAAGGATGAGCGAACCAGGCTCTATCAGGAGGCACAGGCAATCGCCATCGATCAAGCCCCATGGGTTCCACTTGCGCATTCAACGGTCGTATTGCCGATGTCCAAGAACGTGAAGAATTACGTTATGGAGCCACTCGGGTCGCACCGCTTCGAGAAGGTCGACATCGCGGAATAAACAATGCACCACTTGCCGACGCTGGCTTTACAGCGTCGGCAACAATTGGATTCTGCTATTTATTGGCTGCGCAGACGTTCAAGCATGCAGGCGATCACTCGGTTTGCACAAAAAGCACAGTTCTGTATGCACGGGTGCCGTTGTTCCGGCAAAAAGCACTGCTCCTGAATATGGCATCACAATGTCGCTGCCGTCGGCGCGTTTCCCGATGACTTCCCCTTTTTCAACTTTTTCGCCAGCCGCAAACTGCTTCAGCAAGTGATCATCTTCGTGATCGGCCAGAATAGCATCGCTGATTTCAAGCACCGATGACGGGTGCACCATGGCTGGCTGTGCGGAGATCAGGCCGAGCGACGCCATTCCGTTGACGACACAATCATAACCGACTTGTGGTCCGTTGGGATCGAGATGCTGACCGCATTCGACAGTCACGCCGTAGCCCCCCGCAAACCGCATATATTCAGTTGTGCCGATGGCATGCAGGGACGACAGTCCTTCGGTGACGCCCGCTTCACGTTTCTGCTCAAGTGCCTTTTCGTGCGCTGGAAGCCAACCATGGATAATGATTGGAAGGCCAAGCGCCTTGGCGAGCTTTTCTTCCGCCTCCTGATGCGCGAAAGGTTCGAGCGTTCCGTTGTTGTTGCGTGGCCCCATGAGAGCAAGCGGTGGACCTTCTGAACTGAAGGAATGAAGATCGATCAGCACGTCGTGGGCGCGCAGCAACGGACAGATGACATTGGCCACGCGGTCTTCGTTATCCTGGGGGATAGCGGCTTCGGAAAGATTGCGGTTGAAATTGCGATCGCCGAAGCGGGTATCGTTACGAAAGGCAAGTCCATTCACAACCGGCACAAAGGTCACCGTGCCGCATTCCAGGCTCCTTTGTCCGGTGCGGAACTCGTGGATCAGGCGTGTGATGGCGTGGGGGCCGCATGGTTCGTTACCATGGACAGAACCGGTCACAATAAGGCGCGGACCTGGCTTCAGGCCATGGAATGTAACTGTCTCTATAGCGGTGGGCGGGGTTGTCACCCGGGGTTCGAGGGTCATTTGCGCCCCGTCGACCGATGCGATATCGATAACCATTCCGGGGCGCACCCGGCGCGCCAGTTCCGTCAGATGTTCGTGGGCAACGACGACACAGCCAGATGTACCGCTGAAATCGGGGCGGGCCGCATGTATGAAAATTGCAGAACCGCCGCGTGCATCGGGCAGGGCATCATTCCATCCGACAGGGATAATCAGATCGAAGAGCCGTTCACCCCGACGAGAGGCTTGGGTTTCATCAGTTTCAAAAACCAGCTGGTTGTAAAAGGGACTGTCTGGATCTTCCACCCAGCGATAGTTTTCGGGCTTGGGCAAAAAGGGGAAATCGAAACTGCGTGGTTCATCCCCAAAAACCGCAGGATCGTAAAAGCCATAACGCAAAGGATAGCGGCCGCAGGGTGTTTTCCCATCACCTTCGCGCTTCAGTTGCGGCTCCACCAACCCATTGCGGCCTACCGCGCATTTGACAGTCCACTCGTCAATAGTAAGCAGGCCGATATGCGGGTTCTTCTGATCTTGGCCGGTACGAACGACAATTGTAGGCTGTTCAAGCGTTCCGACCAAAAATGGATTCTGACTCATGATCTTAGCCTTGTTTTAACAAGTGACAACGGGCTCGGTGGAAGGAACTGCCGGCGAGTTGGTGAAAACGGGAATATCGCCAGAACGGCATGGAACGATGGGCAACGAGGATTGAAGGCACAATCTTGCGATGGGTCGACAGGCGAGGGAGCCTCGCCTCTCATGGGGTGCTTGCTGACAGTTGGAGCCAGAAGATCAGGTGTCGAAGCGATCAATGGTTGAGTGCGTCAACTGTTCCTGTCGACAACAGACCTTCAGCCGATCCGGAAAGGCCTGATCTTCTCTGAAGACAAGAGAATTTAGCCGGTTTGCGGACACCTGCCTTATCATAGCCAACCTGTTTCAAGAATGCTGCGCAGCGGCATTTACAAAGGCGTCAAATAGCCGGCTGCCGGGATGCTCGACAGTACCAAATAATTCAGGATGCCACTGTACTCCCATCGCAAATGATTGTGAGGGAATTTCAATCGCTTCGATTACGCCGTCGGATCCGCGAGCGGTGACAGTTACCTCCTTGGAAATATCGACAAGTGCTTCGCGATGGAACGTATTCACGTTGAATTTGTCCACCTGCAATATTCCAGCCATTTTTGTTCCCGCCGAAACAGCAACTTCATGCAGAAGATCAGCTTGATCGTGATTGATTGCATTGGGCAGGCTCGCGTGGACGTTCGAAACCATCCGACAGCCGTTCAGACAACCCAGCATCTGCATCCCATTACAGATGCCCAGTACAGGCTTATCCCTGGCAAGAAATCCCTTCATCAGGGCGACTTCCACTTCAAGACGATCAGAAAATGGGAAAGCAGACCGATCCCCTTCCACGTACCAGGCGTCGGGAAATTTTATTCGAGCACCGATGCTTAAGAAACCGTCGAATTCATGGGTAACACGATCCACTATATCTGTGAGGTAGGGTATGCCGTATGGAACGCCGCCAGCCCGGTGTATGGCTGCAAAATAATGTTTCGAAATGTCGTACCGATCTCCACCGGCACTGGTGTTTTCTCCCATTATTACTGCAATGGCGGGCTTGGGATTCCCGCTTTTACGTTGATTGTTCAATTTCAGCACCATCATGTTGTTATCGGGATTAAAGCCGCGCAAACTTTATATTGCCTTCGCAGTGGTCAGGGATGCCAAGTTAGGACATTCTCTCTGATAGAGCTCGGTTATTTTCTGTCTTGTCCGGATCAAACGGGACGCAGGGCCATCCAACAGATATTCGGCCGCCTGTGGGCGGCTATTATAGTTGGAGGACATCGATGCTCCGTAAGCTCCTGCGTCGTGAAACACCAGATAGTCACCGACATGAGCCGGTGGCAATTCTCTCATTTCCACGGTGCCATCTTGTTGTTGTGTAAAAACATCTCCTGATTCACATAGGGGCCCGGCAATGACAGTCGGGCGCGAAGCTTCAGTCTTCCGGGCCCTACTATTAGCCGACAGAACTGAAATATGGTGATAACTGCCGTAGAGAGCCGGACGCATCAGGTCGTTGAAGCCCGCATCGATCAGAGTGAAATGATTGTCGCCCATCTGTTTGGTCGCGCGCACCTCCGCCACGAGAACCGCCGACTGTGCTACCAGAAAACGACCGGGCTCAATCTCAAGACGCACCGGATGGCCTAGTTTTTTCTCTGCCTGCCGGCGGGTCTGATCCCAGAGACTGAAATAGTGTGAAACATCGATGTCCTGGTCCTCATTCTTGTAGGGCACAGAAAGACCCCCACCAGCAGATATCGCCTCAAAATCGTGGTCCACCGATGAAATTATATCGGACATGGCTTGGCAGACGCGCTCAAGGTGGCGATAGTCGACGCCTGAACCGATATGCAGGTGGAAGCCTACCAGATGGAGACGGTATCGCTCTATCAAGGCAATCGCTTGGGCAAGCTGTCCATGCCAGATGCCGTGTTTGCTGTTTTCTCCGCCGGTGTTGGTCTTCTTGCTGTGACCGTGCCCGAAGCCTGGATTGATACGCAGCCACACACGATGACCCGGTGATCTTTCACCCAATTGGTGCAGCATGTCCAAAGAGCCTGCATTGACTTCAATCTTCTCCCGCACAACATAATCGAGGGTATCACGGTCAAAAAGATCGGCAGTGAAAACGATGCCCGCGGCGCCGGTGGCTGTAGCGGCTGCTGAAAATCCCGCCTGTTGTGCTCGCCTTATTTCACCGTGAGATACCGCATCAACGTGCACGCCAGCCTCGCGCATGAGCGAAAGGATATTGACGTTGGAACATGCCTTCTGCGCAAATCTGACAATATCGAAAGGGGCAAGACGATCAATCTGCCGGCGAATTACATCAGCATTATAGATCCATAACGGCGTCGCATATTGGGTAGCCAGTTCGCACAACGTGTCTTGAGGGAATTCACTCTTCATTTTATCACTTTCAGATGGAATATCAGATACGGTCGGTGAGAGTGACCGAGTGAGACAGCGCTTTTCGATCGCCTTCACCGATGGAGGTTGGATGCGATGTACCCGTCGAAGGTTACGTCTACCGGGCCCGTCAGCATGAAAGTCTCGCCATCAAAAACTTCGACTTCAAGCTGACCACCGGGCGCATAGACTGTAACCCTGTCGCTCGATATGAGACCGGCCCGTCTTGCGGCGAGGACAGCGGCACACGCGCCGCTGCCGCAGGCTTGCGTGAGGATGCCTGGACGTTCATAGACGACGAGCCGGATCGAATCTGGGCCGGTAACTTCGGCCACGCCGATATTTGCCTGCTCGGGAAGATAGCCACTTTTTTGAACCGGATCGGCAAGCGCGGCAATATCGAGCCCACCCAGGTTTTGAACAAAATAAACGAGGTGGGGATTGCCAATATTGATTGCGATTGGGCTAACCAGCGGTCCGCTCTCCAATTGGGCACCCGCAGATTCGAGGGAACCCGCCAGAGGAATTTCGGGCCAGTCCCATTTGACGTTACCAATACTGAGGCTAACCTTGTGATCGCCGGCCCGTTTCGCCCGGATCGGCCCACCGAGGGTCTCGATGACAGCTTCGTCTCGCCCTGTCTCTTCCATAATCAACCAGGCTGCGCAACGCGTAGCGTTCAGACATGTTTCCGCTTCTTGTCCATCAATATTGTAGATGCGAAGACGAACGGAAGCCTCAGGTGATTCAGGCGCTTCGAAAACCAGTAGCTGATCGCCGCCGATGCCGACGTGGCGGTTGCAGACCCACCTGATATAGTCGGAAGATTTCCGAAATGGGATACTGCGACCGTCAATGACCACGAAGTCATTACCGAGCCCGTTACATTTGATGAAGTATTGTTTGCCTTCGTCTGACCGTGGAATAGCGAGCCGGAACGACGTCATTGTATCTACTTCACTCTTTCCATTTATTGGAGGAACGATCCGTCGTCTTCTTGACCACCGACAGGTTGTTTTGCGACCGTCCAGTGTCCCCATTTTTCGGTAAGGCTAACAGAGCATGACATGCCGTCAAATTCCTATTAATCATGATAATAGTCATTTATGATATGTTGTGAAAATCGTCGTGGAGGGGGACCATGCAACTGACGCACCGGCAGTTGGAAATATTTCAGTCATTGATGCAGACTCTCAATGTGACCGAAACTGCCAAGCAATTGAACTCGTCCCAACCAACAATCAGCCGTGAGTTGAAAGCGCTCGAAGCTGACCTTGGTTTTACGCTTTTCCAACGCGAAAAACGTCGTCTTGAGATGACGCCACAGGCGGTAGCGCTCAATGTGATTGTGCAACGCTCATTTGTCAGCCTCGCCGAGATTGCCCGGACAGCACGTGCCATCCGCGGCGAACGGCTCCAACGCGTGACTGTGGCGTGTCTGCCAGCATTCGCCCACGCGCTTATGCCACAGGTGGTTCACAACTTTCGCAGCATCTATCCCGATGCTTCTCTCAAAATTCATTCGCTGGAGGAAACCGCATTAACACGTGATCTCCTCAGCAAGTTTTTCGATCTTGGAGTCGTCGAAGGTAACGTCGCAGGCAACACGAGCTCCATTATCAATCTCTACGCAGGGGATTTGCTGTGCATCATGCCGCGCAATCACACCCTGGCACAACACGACGTGCTTGAGATGGCTCATTTCGATCGTCATGATCTCATCTATTATTCCGAAGAAGATTCCTATCGCCGCCAGATCGACGCGCAGTTCGATGCAGCAGGCATTGCGCGTAATCTGGTCGTAGAAACAACGACGGCAACCTCGATCGGCACAATGGTTGCCGCCGGAATTGGGGTCTCGATTATTAATCCACTAAGTGCGCTGGCTTTCGAAAGCGCGGGGGTTGTTCTCCGGCCGCTCGCCCAACCCATCCCTTATTACCTGAATATATGGCAACCGGACCCTTTGCGTAGAAGCCAGCTAGGAGAGCGTTTCATCGAGACCATCGTTAACACGATGAATTCAACTGTTGACGCCCTTATCGCGCGAAATCTGTGCGCTCCACGGTCGAATTGAACAACAGCGGAAAACATATCCTGCTTGAATGAAACTATCATCAAACGATATTTTCCAAGTTTTGTTCATGAAGATATAGTCTACACCAGTCAGGCAGACCCTTTCTCGTGGGTTTGGCTTTGATTGGGCCGCTTCCATCTGTGTGATCGACAATCTGGATTCCGCTCTCACAAATTACCGGGTGTACGCCGCCGACATCGTGATGGAAATCCAGGGAGCGTTTCCTGGCTTGCATCTTATAGGAGACCTGTATCTAAGATGAAGATTGGAATAGGTGGCTTTCAGCACGAGACCAATACTTTCGCACCCGGTACAACAGGTTGGGCCGAGTTCAACACGCCCGGAGGGTGGCCTCCACTGACATTGGGAGCCGCTATCCCCGAAGTCATGAGGGGACGCAATCTGCCTATTGCGGGCATGATAGACGAGGCAATTTCACAGAACGTCGAATTCCACCCGCTTGTCTGGTGTCAGGCCGAGCCGGGTGGAACCGTCGAGCGGCTGGCATATGAGCAAGTGGTCGCCCTTTTTCTTGATGCGATTGCATCGAAAGGGCCTTTCGACGGACTATTACTGGATCTCCATGGAGCGATGGTCGTCGAAGACATAGGAGATGGAGAAGGCGACTTCTTGCGTCGTATCCGCAAGGCTGTCGGGCCTGAAGCCCCTATCGCCTGTAGTCTCGACCTTCACGCCAATATCAGCCCGGAAATGGTAGGCCACAGTGATTTCATGTCCGCCTACCGCACTTATCCTCACGTCGACATGAGAGAAACAGGACGGCGGACAGCACAGGTTTTATTCAACATGTGCAGAAGTGGCACGCGTTTTGCCAAGGCGCTGGTTCAAACGCCCTACCTCATTCCCATTCCATCTCAATGTACATTGGCTGAGCCGACATCCTCGATTTATACCCGGCTGGAGCAAATCGAGCGCGAGCATCGTTTGCATCTCAGTTTTGCGCCTGGGTTTCCCCCCTCCGATACCTTGGATTGCGGTCCCGCGATAGTTGGATACGGCAGGGAAGAAGACCCCGCTCTTGACCGGCATATGCAGTCGTTTGCCGATTGCATCCTGAAGGCAGAAACAGCCTACGCCAGAGACCGCATATTCAACGAGGGAGAAGGTGTCAGTCTGGCGCTGGAAGTGGCGCGTTCAACGACAAGGCCGGTAATTCTCGTCGATACACAAGACAATCCCGGCGCCGGTGGTACGGGTGACAGCACCGGCCTGATCCGCCAACTCTTGGAGCAGAGGGCAGGAGATGCAATCGTCGCTTTTGTTTTCGATCCCCAAGCCGCAGAGATTGCACACCGGCAGGGGACTGGTGCCCGGTTCAAGACGGAAATTGGCGGGCGTTCAGGGCCGGATGGCATTACGCCACTCAAAGCAGAGTTCGAGGTCCTTGCTCTGGGAAACGGAAAATTCAATGGAACTGGTGAATTCTATGCGGGGAGCGCAATTGACATTGGTTTGACGGCTTTGCTCCGAATTTCCGGTACCGGTGTTTCTGTAATCGTGGGCAGCAGGCGGTCGCAGGCAGGAACACAGGCCATATTCTTTCATCTCGGCATCGATCCAAAAGGGTAGGAATCATCGCCCTTAAAAGCTCGGTACACTTCAGGGCAGACTTCCAGTCGATAGCCGAGCGAATTATTGTGATAAAGAGTGCGGGATTTAATACGGCCGATCCATCTGAACTACCGTATCGTAAAATCCGGCCCGACCGGCGTCTTTGTCCCGAACCATCGTCCATAATCTCAACACCGTAAGGATTAATCCATAACACCTGAAATGAACCAGTTCTCGGTGTTATGAAAATCGGTCAGTTCCGGTTAAATCGGAATCGCGGAAATGCTCTTGCGGTGAAATTTGCAATCACCGAACCACATATTTTGCCAAGTTATCGTATCGCCGTCTTCAGACAGCACAAGCTGAGCTACCTTATCGTCTTTGCCCCACCAGCGTTCCGGAGCCTTCAGCGAACGCAAGGGATATGTACCGGCAGTATCGGCTTCCATGAGGCAATATTGGTAGTCCGGCAAGAGCTCAAGCGAAGTCGTCAAACAGCCGTTGCGGGCTTCGATCCGCAAAGCACCCATCGGTCCGCCTTCAAAAACGCCGGCAATGGAAGCATCAACTGGAGCCGGCTTCATATTGCGCCAAATGGATTTGCGATATTGTGATTGCCTTCCGGCCAAGGAAGAAACCGCTTGCCCATAAATTGTCGCAACCGCTTCTGCCTCACCACGATCGAGCGCCACGGCAAGATCGGCAGCTGCATTGCGGAAATCTTCAATCTCGGTGCCACTTGCATTGATGGAAATGAAGATTCCGAACCCGCTATCGGGCACCAGACGAGTGAGAGAAAGTACACCGCCAATAGCGCCGGTATGATCCACAACAGTTAAATCGTTACCGCTGCCTATGCGCCAACCGAGGCCGTAGCCAAGGAAAGTGTTCTCCGGCGTGGTTCGGGAATGAATGCGCTTTAGTTCTGCAAGCCTGGCCGCTGGCAGAACCGCGGCGCCATTTGGATGAGCGTTCAGATTGAACAACAACCACTGGGCGGCGTCATTGGGGCTTTGTGAAACCGACCCCGCTCCGATGAGGTTGGAAAGCTTGTCCAAGGCGACAGGTAGCATTGCATCGCCGTTTCGCACATGCGGTCGAGCGAAACGCGGATCGGTTTCCAGATCGGGTCGATCAGCCGATGCCGTGGTCATTCCAAGGGGCTCGAATATATATGCCGCTGACGCATCGGCAAATGTCTTGTCGCTCACCCGGTTACATACTTCGGCAGCGACGGTGAAATGGAGATTTGAATAGGAATATCGATCGCGAAAAGGGGCGATCATTGGAACACCCCCAGCGCCGTTGACCACTTCTTCAAAAGACAGGATGGAGCCGTACTCTACGGCGGTTGCCTGGCCTATGCCCGTCCGATTGGAACACAGGTCCCGCAACGTTACCTGTTCGGAAATAGCCTGGGAACCAAATGCAAATTTCGGCCATATCTCCTGGATCGGCCGATCCCAGTCCAGCTTTCCTTGTTCCGACAGGACCGCGCATAAAGTGGTCGTAAAAGCCTTTGAACAGGATGCAACGGCAAACAGACTATCCGCCGTGACGTTGCGGTCGGTGCCCGCCTCCAGAACGCCGATGCCGCCCGTATAGAGAACCTTTCCCCGGCGAACGATGGACAGTCCTATGCCGGGAATACTCAGCGGCCCGCTTTGTTCGCATAAAAACGTTAGCAGGCGATCAACGAGAGTATCATCGGAGATGCGGGTCATAGGTATCCAATCCGTTCAAAGCCGATCGAAGCTCGATCATGTTTTTAAATGGCCAGTGAAGCTGCGGCGCAGTGCAAAATCTTGGCAGTCTTGAAGCTCATCAAGCTTCCGCGGGCACTTCGCTAAGCTTGACGCCTGGAAAATGGCAAGCGGCATGATGCAGGCCGACATCCCCGGAAAGTACTGGTTCGTCGGTTCGGCAAATATCCCGTGCGCAGGGGCATCGAGTGTTGAAACGGCAGCCCTTGGGCAGGTTCATCGGGCTGGGTATTTCACCCTTCAAAAGCGGGCGGGCCCTGTTGCGCTGGTGCGGATCAGCACGCGGCACGGCGGAAATCAGGAACTGCGTATAAGGGTGCTGCGGATTGTTGAAGATTTCTTCCGTCGTACCCACTTCAACCAGACGCCCAAGAAACATGACACCGACACGGTCGGCGAATTGTCGTACGACACTCAGGTCATGCGTAATAAATAGGTATGTAAGCTGTAGTTGTTCTTGCAAGTCTCGAAGGAGATTAAGAACCTGGGCCTGGATCGAGACATCCAAGGCAGAAACAGCTTCATCGCAGACAATGAATTCCGGATTGTTGGCGAGCGCACGTGCAATACCGATGCGTTGGCGCTGCCCCCCGCTGAACTGGTGCGGATAGTGATTGATCAGATGCGGACGCAGACCGACCATATTGAGGAGCTCTTTACAACGCGTCTCAATTTGCTGGCTGGTACCGAAATTGTGCGCGCGCAACGGCTCGGCCAGAATATCCCTCACCCGCATTCGCGGGTTCAATGATGCGTAAGGGTCCTGAAACACAATCTGGATCTGTTTGCGCAGTTCGCGCATTCGTGCTTCGTCAAGCGCGTAAATATCCTGGCCTTTAAAGCTTACCGTACCGCTACTGCGCTCTAGAAGCCGCAAGATGACGCGTCCAAGAGTAGACTTGCCGCAACCGGATTCTCCGACCAGTGCGAAGGTCTCCCGCTCATAGATTTCCAGCGAAACGTCATCGACTGCGCGAACCACTTTCTCGTCAAACGAAAACAATCCCTTGCCGAGCCGGAAGTGCTTGCTCAGTTTTTCGGTGGAAATGAGAACCTTGTTCATAGAGAGGCTCCTGCTTTGTCATGCAGCCAGCAGCGTGCTTTGTGCCCATTCTCCAATAGGTTCAGATCAGGCGCCTTAAAGCTGCAAACGGACATGGCATCACTGCAACGGGGATTGAAACGGCAGCCACCAGGAAGTCTGGCCAGATTGGGCACCATACCGTTGATGCTCTTCAGACGCGTACCGTCCGGCTTCTCGTTGGCCTTCGGTATCGAGGCCAGCAGGCCACGGGTGTAAGGATGAGATGCACGATCGAAAACATCGTATACATTGGCCTGCTCGATGATCTGACCCGCATACATCACATTCACTTCGTCACACATTTCGGCGATGATGCCCAGATCATGAGTGATCATGATGATGGCAGTGCCGACGCGGTCGCGCAGTTCCATGATGAGACGCAGTATCTGCGCCTGCGTCGTGACGTCCAACGCTGTTGTCGGCTCATCAGCAATCAGCAATTTGGGTTCACAGATCAATCCCATGGCTATCATTGCCCGCTGGCGTAGGCCGCCCGATAATTCATGCGGGTAGGCATCCAGGCGGGCTTTCGCTTCGGGAATGCCAACCATCTCAAACATTTGCCGGACTTTGTCGCGAACGTCGCGTTTAGAAAAATTGCCATGAATCTGCAGCGGTTCACCCACTTGCTGCGCCATGGTTTTGACCGGGTTGAACGAAGTCATCGGCTCTTGGAAGACCATCGACATGTCGCGGCCTCGTTTCGAGCGGAGTTGATCTTTGGTGAGGGTTGTCAATTCCACGCCATCCAGCATGATACTGTCAGCGCTAACGGTCGCGGGGGGTGATGGAACCAGCCCCATCAGGGACAAAGCCGTCATGCTTTTGCCGGAGCCCGACTCTCCCACCAAGCCGACAATCCGGCCGTGCCCGACATCAAAAGATACATTGTCGAGGATGCGGACTGTTCCGCGATGTGACTTGAATTCAGTGCGCAGGTTGCGCACTCTCAATAGAGGCCTTTGATCGGTCATATCAGCCGCCTTAATCTTTCATGTAAGGATCGAGAGCGTCACGCATCCCATCGCCGATGAAGTTGAATGCCAGCACCGTGATCAAAATCGCCACGCCGGGCATGATGGCAACGAGAGGAGCAGCAAAGAGATATTCCTTTCCCTTGGCAACGAGCAGGCCCCAGCTTGCTTCAGGTGGCTGCACACCAACGCCAAGGAAACTGAGACTCGATTCCCACATGATCGCTTCAGGAATGCTGAGCGAGAACAGAACGATCAGCGTAGGCACTACGTTGGGAAACAGATGCCGGAACATGATCGTTGTCTTCTTCGATCCGTTGGCGCGAGCGGCCTCGATAAACTCCTTTTCTTTCAATGCCAGCGTCTGTGAACGTACAACCCGGGCTACACTTGCCCAGCCGACCAGGCTGAGAGCTATGAAGATGTTGAACAAATTCGCGCCAAGTGTGTACATCACCACCATTGCCAGCAATAGCGACGGAAAGGCGATCATCATGTCGGCAAGGCGCATGATCGTAAAATCGATCCGTCCGCCATAATAGCCGCTGACGATGCCCATGATGGCGCCGATTATCAACGATATGAAGCTCGGAACGATGCCGACCACAAGCGAAATGCGCGCACCGTAAAGTATGCGTGTTAAAACGTCCCGTCCAAAATTATCAGTGCCGAGCCAGTGTGTGAGCGATGGTGACAGGAATTGCTCGTTCATATCGACGCGATATGGATCATGAGGACTTATATAAGGTGCAAATACTGCCGTCAGCACCAGAACGACGATAATAATCAAGCCCGTCATTGCCATTCGATTGCGACGAAATATTCGAACTGTGTCGCGCAGAAAGCTGGCGCTCTCCGTTTCTTCGACATAGGCGTCGTTTGCCTGAGCGAGTTCGGTCATTTCGCCCCTCCCTTCATCTGATGGCGAATACGGGGGTCAAGAATGGAATAAAGTATGTCAGCAACCAGATTGCCGATCAGTACCAGTACAGTGGCAAACAGAACCGACCCCTGAAGTAGAGGCATATCGCGCGCCTGAATTGCGTTAACTGATATGCGGCCAATACCCGGAATGCCGAAAATCGCTTCCGTAATGACTGCGCCAGACAACAGTCCGGCAACTTGGATTGCCATGATTGTCACAACGGGAATAAGAGCATTTTTAACGGCATGGCGAAGGATGACGAAAATCTCGCGCAGGCCCTTTGCGCGCGCTGTTCTCACATAGTCGTTTCGCATGACTTCCAGCAGGCTTGACCGCGTCAAACGCGCGATAACGCCTGCCGAACTCCAGCCCAGCACAATCGCTGGCAGAATGACATATTTGAAGCCGTAAAAGCCCGATACCGGAAGCCATTTTAACTGCATGGCAAAAATATACTGCAACAGGAGCGCGGACCAGAAAACCGGCATCGAAACGCCCAGCAGCGAGAAACCCATGAAAAAATGATCGAGCGCTGAATCGCGCTTTACGGCTGACAGGATGCCGACCGGAATGCCAATCATCCATGATACGAGGGCCGCACAGGCCGCCAGATAAAGCGTGTTGGGAAACGCTTGAAGGATCAGAGTCGTGACATCGCGATTGAGCTTTATGGAAACACCCAGGTCGCCTTGAACCGCAGCGAACAGAAACCTGAAGTAACGAGTGATCAGTGGATCATCAAGATGCATCTGAGCTCGCACGCGCTCTATAACTTCAGCGCTGGCATGCTCTTTCATCAGCAAGGCGATTGGATCGCCTGGAATGATATTCATCATGATGAAGAGCAGTACGGTCACACCGATCAAGACGGGAATGGAGACCGCAATACGCTTAATCAGAAAGGTCAGCATTGCGTGGAGGCTTTCATCTGTATGGCTAAGATAACGCCGCACGAGCATTATCTTCGGCTGACATGAATTGACGAGCTGGAGCTGGCTCATCAATT
Organism: Brucella sp. RRSP16; assembly: GCF_052246815.1. Classification (NCBI taxonomy): domain Bacteria; kingdom Pseudomonadati; phylum Pseudomonadota; class Alphaproteobacteria; order Hyphomicrobiales; family Brucellaceae; genus Brucella; species Brucella sp. RRSP16. The sequence continues at coordinate 19,933 of NZ_JBQQAM010000005.1, read as the reverse complement.
CATGCTGGGATGGAGCTGTAAGAATGGAAGTATGACCGAGGAGTAGGCATGACTCCTCGGCCAGTATGATTAGTCTTCAACTTCCATCTTATAGTAGCTCATGCTTGTCCATCCGTTCCATGGGACCACAAAATTCTTCACCCGCGGCTGTACGACAAACAGATGGTTGAGACTATACATTGGAACCCACGCAGCATCCGTCTGGACAATACGCTCGGCGAGCTTTGCATACAGTTCGCAGCGCTCGTCGGGGTTGGTCATGCTCCGGGCTTTTTCGATGCCGTCGAAAACTTCCTGATCTTCGTTGTTGAAACCACGCACCGAAGTGCCGGTCTTGCTAAAGAAGGTGTAGAAGAAGTTATCCGGATCATTGAAATCGGCAGACCAGACCTGGGAATAATTGTTGATGGTGCCGCCTTTACGCATGGCGAAATAGGCCGATTCATCAACGACTTTGATTTCAGTGTTAAAACCGGCTTCTTTCAATTGCGCCTGAACGAGCTGATTCAGGTCAACCCACTTTGACGACCAGCTGCTCACTTGAGAAAAGGCAATGTCCACCCCGTCTGGATAACCTGCTTCGGCCAGCAGTTCCTTGGCCTTTTTGGGGTTATATTCAATCGGCGTGGCCGGCTTGTAACAGGTGAGACCGCTTGGAAGAACACCATTCTCGAGCTGTCCTTCACCATAGAACATCTTGTCTAGTATTTCCTGACGGTTAATACCCATCTGGAAAGCTTTTCTCACCCGCACATCGTCAAAGGGCTTAATCTTCTGGTTGATGTGGTAATAATCCAAGCCGGCAATCGGACCCTTTCGAATCTGGTCCTTCCATTTTTCGTTCTTCATAAAATATGGAACTTGCGTGATAGCTGAGTCCGTATCGAAAACGTCTATCTCGCCAGATTCGAACAACATACGCATGGTTTCCGCGTCGGGAACAACACGGATGAGAACGCCATCCAACTTGGAACGGCCTTTGAAATAATTCTCATTGGCTTCCATCATCTGGCTGTCGTTCAGATTATACTCTTTCAAAATGAACGGGCCGGTACCGTTAACAGTCTCAGGCGACAGACCATATTTGTCACCGAGTGGCTCGGTAAATTTGCGATTATAGATTGATGCCTGTGGACTGGCGAGCAGTGCAATGAAAGCCGAATAAGGTTGGACCAGAACAATCTTGACCGTATATTTATCAACAGCCTGCAAACCTGAGACGGACTGCGCTGAGCCATCAAGCCGTTCTTTCGCCCCTTCAACGAAGTCCAGGATATCGGTGTTCAACGCTTTGGTTGCAGGATTCAGCATGCGGTCATAGGTGAACACGACATCGTCGGCTGTCAGTTCCTCGCCGTTATGGAACATAACGCCTTTGCGCAAATGCAAAGTGTAGGTTTTTCCGTCTTCAGAGACTTCCCAGCTTTCCGCAAGCGATGGAACGATTTTCGACTGCCCAGGAGCTACCGTTTCTGCTTCCACCAGCCGGTCATATACATTCAGCGGAATTGTATAGTCATTCGTCGTCATCTGGACGTCTATGGTCCGAGGATCGTCAGAATTCGCCAAACGTAGTATCTGATCAGCGAGTGCTGGTGACATCAAAGTCAAATTGACCAATCCGGTGGCCACTAGCAATCTAGCTCTTGTAAGCATTCTATCCCCTTTTATACATTCAATCCGAATATTCGGTTGTGTTTTGTTTTTCAGGCTTTGTGGTTCATTTCCAATGTAGACTTAAATATATTGGAAAAAATAATCATAATATCTAATAATATTTGAGTTTATGCAATTCTCCTGCGTCAAATTTACTTCATTTGCAATTGAAGGCGCGACGTCGCCGACCGAAGATAGATCGATGGCCACAAATTGGAGCAACCCTTGCATCTCCTTGAGAGCACATGGCGTTGAATACAGCTGCCCTGTGCTCCGATTTACGTAGCCAAGTATCGCTAATCACTGGTCGCAACTCTCATTTCCCCATTTTTAGTGAAAGCATGCGGTAGGTGGGTACAAATGTAAAATCCCAAATGGGTATGGTGTTATTCAAACCTGATATGAATCTACTAACTAAGAGACGGCCTATCTCCAAGAAAGATATGTTAGAAACAGCAGTGGATGGTTAGCCTTAAGCATTCTGTTCTCAGGCTCAGCGGACCCCGTTAAATTACAGAGTATCCGCGAGCCGTTCGAGCATGAATGAGGGAGTTCAATCCCTGAGGAAAAACTCTTCGCGCTCGATAAGGGTTCAATATGAAGCATGACGATTGGCGTTCCCACTGTGGGAAGTCGCGCCTGATATCGGCTGGCGCTGCAAGTCTTACATTGCGTTGATTGGCAACCTTATGAAACAGCCGGCGGAGTACAGCCCGCTTGGCAGGCTGAGGGTAGCAGCGCCGCCAAGCTTGCACTTAAGATTGGCGCACGTAATGCGTTGGACTGATCTGGTTCATTGGTAGATGAATTGGCACAAAATCCGGCGCCCTTACGGCACTCGGAATTTCATCCGACATAGGTTCGCGGCCGATTGGACGCCGTGCGGGGTCGGCAACAGGAACGGTCGAAAGCAGCTTCTTGGTATACGGGTGCTGAGGATTGTTAAAGACCGAGCGGCGATCTCCGATTTCCACGATCTCGCCCAGATACATGACTGCAACACGATGTGCGATGCGTTCGACGACAGCCATATCATGGCTGATAAACAAGATTGCGATACCGATATCCCGTTGAAGGTCCATCAGCAGATTGATGACTTGCGCCTGAATTGTCACGTCAAGTGAAGCAACGGCTTCGTCCGCGATGATCAGGCGCGGATTGAGCGCCAGTGCGCGAGCAATACAGATACGCTGGCGCTGACCACCGGAAAAGGCGTGCGGGTAGCGGTCAAGGTGGTCAGCCGGGAGGTTGACCCTGGCGAGCAGATCAACAGCCCGTTCCCGCAGTTGTTTTGTTCGTCCTGCCCGATGGACACGCATCGGATCAATCAAGGCCTGTTCTATAGTCATGCGCGGGTTGAGCGATGAGAAGGGATCCTGAAATACCATCTGTGCTTCGCGACGAAATCGTGTGAGCGCCGCTCTGGATGCGCCGATGAGTTCGGTTCCATCATACCGGATCGAACCGGACTGCGGTTTGTCCAGTTGCATGATGCTCCGTGCCACCGTGGACTTGCCGCAACCGGATTCGCCCACCAGCGCCAAGGTTTCGCCGGGGAAGATATCAAAGGAAACACTCTCGACCGCATGGACACGGCCGGTAGTACGTCCCAAAAGGCCGCCCTTGAGCTCAAAGCGTGTAATGAGGTTACGAACTTCAACAAGAGGAGCTTTAGCAATATTTTGCATGGCAGCATCATTCATTGCGCCACCTCCGTCAGAACCACATCTGGCTCGTAAACAAGGAGAGGAAATTTTTCAGGTCCGTCCTTATCTGCCATGCTGCCAAGCCGCGGGACAGCCGAGATCAATGCTTGTGTATACCGATGCCGCGGGTTGTTGAATATCTCGTCGACAGGTCCGGTCTCAACTATCTCCCCCTTGAGCATCACACACACGCGATCCGCGATTTCTGCAACAACGCCCATGTCGTGGGTGATGAACAGAACTGCCATACCGATTTCCCGTTGCAGCGCTCGCACCAGATCCAGTATTTGAGCCTGGATAGTAACGTCCAGCGCCGTCGTGGGCTCGTCGAGGATCATCAACGACGGCCGACATGCCAGAGCCATCGCGATCATCACCCGTTGGCGCATACCGCCAGAAAGTTGATGCGGATATTGGTCCAGCCGCCGCTCGGCATCGGGCACACGGACAAGTTTTAGAACATTTAGCGCTATCTGCCTTGCATCATTTGGCGTTTTTTTCTGATGCCTGATAACGGCTTCCGCAATCTGATCCCCGACGGTGAAGACGGGGTTCAGGCTAGACATAGGATCCTGAAAAACGATTGAGAGTTCAAAGCCGCGCAGCCCCTCGACACGCCTTTCGGAAAGTTTTACCAGATCTGCAATCGAACCGTCCTTCAGCCGCATCAGGATTTGGCCATCAGTAATCCTCGCACCATCAAATTCAGTCAGGCGCATTACCGTCATCGCCGTCACGGATTTCCCCGAGCCGGATTCTCCCACCAGCGCTAGGGTTTCTCCATGCCCGATCTGAAACGATACTTTGCGCACGGCGCGCACGGGCTTTGCAGCGTTCGGGGCGAAACACACTTCGAGATTTTCAACAGACAGGATGATGTTGTCGGGAAGGGCTAAACTACTTGTCGATATCCTGGTCAAACTGGTTCCCCTTGCGATTGGCCCGCTTTTTGGGAACATCTAATGCTTTGTCCAAAGCTCGTGTCAACATACCGTCTTCGTAACAAATGGCTTCCCGCGGGGACAAACAGCTGGCGGGAAGAGACCAACCATGACTATTCAATCAAAAAATCCGGCCGAGAGTGCTTCTGAAAAAGGTTATGCAAACTTTGCATTACCCTCTCTGTTTTCGCATGGACACTCTCAGCGCAGCTTAAGTGCGGGATCGATAAGGCTGCGCGGGCGGCTTTGGTTTTCTGCGAGATATTTCCAGAATGCCTCTGCATCCCGGTCTTTCGCGCCAGCGCGCCGGAAGATTCGAATTTCTATCTCCAAGGACATTTGCTGGCCGCCGATTTGAGTCAATTCGTTCTGGCTGATCGATTTCTGCACACATATCTGGGGCAACCACGCGATCCCTTGACCGGCGATAGCCATTTGTTTGAGGCCCTCCGCAAGCGAGGATTGATACACGGTGCTGAGGTTGAGCGGACGTCGCCAGCGCGACTGGATGAGAGAAATGAGCTTTCCCAGATAGCCGTCATTCCATGAATAGGAAAGGTAAGGAATTCTTTCGCCCTCAACCGTGTCCAGATCGTAAAGAGGTTTGCCTGCTGCATCAGTTCCCGAGACGAGGATGAGACGATCTTTTCCAATCTGCAAAGATTCGAACGGCCCCGCTTCGAGAACGGGTGGCCCATCAGGGTGGTCATAAGTAATCGCGAAGTTACATTTTCCAGAAGACAGGTGTTCAATACATTCGAGAAAATCACCCGTGTGCATACTGCAGCGAACAGGGGAACTCGGAAATCCGGAACCGCTGATCCAGTTCGGGAAGAAGTAGATCGCCAGTGTGTGCAGGGCGGCGAATGTAAGAAGCTGCGAATTGGCGCCCGCAACATTGTGGCAATCGGTGCGAAGACGGTACATGTCTCTAACGAGTTCCTGACAGCGCGGTACGAACATGTTACCAGCACTTGTCAAATGCACCGGATAGGTACTTCGATCAAGAAGATCTGCACCAACCCATGACTCCAGCGACCTGATGCGCCGACTGAACGCTGGCTGCGAAATATTTCGCGATGCAGCAGCCGTGGAGAAATTCCGCGTCGCAACAATTTCCAGGAAGTCCTCGAGCCAAGCTAGCTCCATAACGACCTCATGCGTTATTTGCATAATTCATTCTAACTACGCATTGGACACTGATGCAAGTGTGCTCCTAGCTTAAATTTAAAAGAAGACTGCAAGACCAAATAGGGGAACATATCCATGAAACGTGCTTTGGCTCTGGCCCTTTCCTGTGGCCTTGGCCTGGCGGTGGCGCCTGCTGTCGCGCAGACCAAGAATCCAGGAACATTTGTCTTTCTGTGGACTGACGATATTCAGTCCTTCGACCCGGCCTATATCGCGAATACACCCAGTTCCTACGGCGTACTGAACGTCTATAGTCGCCTTCTCAATTACAACGGTTCACAGATTTCGGAATTTGTGCCCTCCCTTTCCAGCGAGGTGCCGACGCTGGAAAACGGACTTATAAAACAGGGCAGTGACGGATCGATCAGCTATACGTTTCCCATCCGCAAGGACGTTCACGCTCACAAAGTAGGGATTAAGGGTAGCGACGGTAAGATAACCTGGCAAAACTACGACGGTTTGGCGGGTGACCAGAAGGCGAAGATCGAACCTGGATATGGCCAGATCACACCTGAAGACGTGCGATACTCGCTGTTGCGGGCTATTCTCATGGGTCAATCATGGATGTCGAACGCCATCACCGAGGTGGTAACGGCCGGAAAATATCCGGATGTCACGAAATGGGTCGAGACCGAGGCAAATGTCAAGGATATCAAAGACGCCGATCCTCAAGCCCTCCGCAAGGTCTATGACCAGCTTGCATCACAAATTACCGTCGAAGGGGACAATGTCGTCCTGAAACTTCCGAAATCTTTCCCGGCTACGCTCGGTGTTCTGGCTCTCCCTTTCGGTGCTTCCATTGTTGACAAGGAATGGGTTGCTTCGGTCGGCGGGTGGGATGGCAATGGTGATACGTGGATAAAATATTATCGTCCCGAGCTTGGCGACGATCCGTTGTTTGCCCAGGAAAACGGTACCGGGCCTTTCATGCTCGAAGAATGGGATCGTACTGATCGCCGCATCACTCTCAAGCGGTTCGATAATTACTTCATGGGACCAGCAAAGCTCGAGCGCGTGGTCATGCGCACGGTGCCGGAATGGACGACACGGCGCCTGCAGCTCCTCTCAGGGGACGCCGATTTTGTTACGGCTCCGGTCGAATTTCTCGATGAACTAAGCAAGACCGAGGGTGTCAAGGTTGTTGACGGACTACCTAAGGTTTTCAGTCGCGGACTTTATTTTGCGTGGCCTTTGGATGACGCCGACAACCCCGCGCTCGGCAGCGGCAAGCTTGACGGAAACGGTATTCCGCCGGATTTCTTCGCCGACATTGATGTGCGCAAAGGTTTCAACTACGCACAGAACTATGATGCGCTTATCAAACAGGTTCTTCTGAACAAGACCGTTCAGTCGCGTGGCCCGACCGTGCGCGGCATCATGGGCTATCGTGACGATTCTCCTATCTATAGCTACGATCCGAAGAAGGCCGCAGAACATTTCAAGAAGGCTTTCGGCGGCAAGCTCTGGGAAACAGGCTTTACCTTCACGGCCTATGTACAGGAAGGCACGCCGCAGGGTACAGCCGCATTGTCTGCACTGCAGCAGGGTTTGCAGCGCATCAATCCCAAGTTCAAGATGAAGATCCAGTCGCTGCCTTGGGCATCGATTTCGGACAAGCTCAATAATCGCGAAAAGCCGGCGTCTCCGCTGACCTATATGGGCTGGGGCCCAGACTATTCCGATCCAGGCGGTCCGCTCGGTGCAGCAACTTACTATCTTTCACCCACAGGTCTCGTTGGCGGCATGCTCGGCGATGGTTATCGGGGGCTGATGGCCGAAAAATTCAAACCCTTGCTGGACGAGGCTTGGGCTTCCTCTGACCCTGCCGTTCGCGAACCAATCTATGCAAAACTGCAGACGATGTCTCACGACTACGCAACCACCCAGTTCCTCTGGGAAGATTTCGGCTACATCGTTACCCGGAGTAATATCGACGGTTACGTACATAACATGATCCTCTACGGTGCCTGGGATTTTTACCCGGTGACCAAGGCTGACTGAGCCTTGCTGAAACGTGCCGGGCGATACGATCGCCCGGCTCTTTTCCCCAACTCCAAGCGAAACGGATTCTGGTGTGCTGAATTACGCTTTGAGGCGGTTGCTGACGCTTCCCGTCGTCCTTTTTGCCTTGTCATTGATGCTCTTCGCGCTGCAGATGTCGCTATCGCCAACACAACGGCTGGCGGCTTACGCTCCTTCGCCTGACTTTCTCAAAGGGGGACAGGAGAGCATCCGGCGCATGATCGAACAATACGGGCTTAACGATCCCTTCCACGTTCAATACGGCAGATGGATCGGTAATATCATGACCGGCAATCTCGGTTGGTCCGAGACTGCACGTCAACCTGTATCCCATGCGCTGACGTCTCTCTTGCCTGCAACACTGGAGCTGGTTCTACTGGCCTTCATTCCAAGTTTTCTGCTTGCGATCTATCTGGGCTCGCGTGCGGGCATTTATCTCAACAAATGGCCGGATCACCTTATCCGTATATTCACCATTCTGGGGTGGTCGTTTCCTGTCTACGTCTTTGGACTGTTGATGCTGCTGATTTTTTATTCCGCGCTTGACTGGTTTCCGCCGGGAAGGCTCAGCCAATGGGCGCAAGCGACTGTCATGTCCCCGGATTTCACCAGATATACCGGCGCCAATACCATTGATGCGATCCTCAATGGCAATCTTCAGATATTCTGGGATTCCCTTCGCCACCTTGCAGCCCCTGTCATTACGTTGACCTATGTCAATCTCGCCAGCATGACCCGTGTGATGCGAACCTCGATGCTGGAGACCCTCCGTCAGGATTATGTGCGTACTGCACGAGCCAAGGGTATGCCTAAACGCGTTGTGGAACTGCGCCATGCCCGCCGCAATGCGCTTCTACCCGTTACCACAATTGCTGGCATGGAGCTGGCGACGATGATGGGCGGCGTCGTTATCACGGAAACCATCTTCGATTATGCCGGGCTTGGTCAGTTCGCCGCCAAGTCTGCCGCCAATCTGGATTTTCCGGCAATTCTCGGCTTCAGCCTCTATTTCGCGATCGTGCTTGTACTAATGAACCTGATCGTTGACCTGATTTATCCGTTACTCGATCCAAGGGTGAAGACACGATGAAATTGCTGCGATATCTGCTGCGTAATCCTGTCTCGCTCATTGGAGTCCTGATTTTGCTGGCCTTTGTGCTGGTGGCAATATTCGCGCCGGTACTGGCGCCGCCGCAGGAATTCCAGATGTCGGTCTATGACACGCCGCGAGCCGGCTTTCTGGCGACACCGCAACCGCCCTCCGCAGAAGCGATCTTCGGGACCACGGAAGGTCAGTATGACATCTATTATGCAGTCATATGGGGCACCCGTACGGCCTTCAAGATCGGCCTCGGTGTGGTCGCCATTTCCGTGTTAATCGGAACATTGATCGGTTCTGTCGCCGCCTATTATGGCGGTACAGTCGATGAGATTCTGATGCGCATTGTCGACGTATTCATGGCTGTTCCATTCCTGATTGCAGCCATGGTCCTGACCGCCCTTCTTGGAAAGGGCATCGGTCCGATTACGATCGCGCTGACAACTTTTGGCTGGATGGGTTACGCCCGCGTCATCCGCAGCGAAATCCTGCGTATTCGTGAGATGGATTATGTCCATGCCGCCCGAAGCTATGGAGCCGGAGATCTTCGTCTTATTGCGTTGCACATTCTGCCCAACGCCTTTTTTCCTGTCCTTGTTCTGGCCACCATGGCGACGGGGTCAATGGTACTTTCGGCTTCAGCGCTCAGTTTCCTTGGTGTCGGCACTGAGGAAGGCTATGCAGACTGGGGGCAATTCATCGCCTATTCGCGAAACTGGATCGTGGGTCAGCCGGGAAACCCTTTCCAATACTGGTACACGCTGGTCTTTCCCGGCGCTGCAATCTTTCTCTTTGTTTTGTCATGGAACCTTGTCGGCGACGCGCTGCGAGATGTTCTTGATCCTCGCCACTCAAGCTGAACCTCGGGAGTATTGTTGTGTCCAAGCTTTCAAATCAATCAATTGAACTCTTCGAAAGCCTTATCCGCCATGAGGTGGAAGACAAGACCATACCTTCAATTTCCTATGCACTTGTTGATCGGGACGGATTGCTGGCGGAAGGACATATTCAGCATCCAGATCGACATTTCGAGATGAATGCTCGAACATGTTTCCGTATCGGTTCGATTACCAAAACCTTCACTTCGGTCGCGATTATGCAATTGGTCGAGAAGGGCCTTTTAGACCTCGACGTGGATGTTTCTGAATATCTTCCAGGTTTTCAGCCTATCAATCCGTTCGTCGGTCGTGAAAGTGGGCCTTTCGGCTCCCGTATCAGCCTTCGCAAGTTGATGAGTCATACCGCCGGTATCGTCCGGGAACCCAAAAGCGGCCATTATCTTGACGCCCATCGCCCTCCGCTTGCAGATACAGTGGCCGAGCTTGCAACTTCAACACTCAAACAGGACCCCAGCGCTGGAACCATGCATTATTCCAACGCCGGAATTGCGGTAGTTGGACTGGTTATCGAGAAGGTAACACGCAAGAGCTATGCAGACTATATAACTGACAATATCCTCAAGCCTCTCGGTATGTATGACACCTCCTCGGGTATGGCAGACGGTATTCGAGAACGTCTCGCGCCTGCTGAGATGTGGACTCTAGACGGGGATAGCCCCGCGCCGGTCTTCAGCCTCGGTGGTTCTCCTGCTGGAAACATTTTCTCAACTAACCATGACATGGCAAGCTACGCGAGATGTCTTCTGCGCGGTGGTTTTACGCCCAATGGTCATTCCGTTATCAGCCCTGCTTCGTTGCGGGAGATGTGGACGCCGATTGGAAGGCGACCAACCGGCCACGACCGAACCCAGAACGGCTATGGACTGTGTTTTGGTGTTGGCGACATGGATGGCTGGACTTCAGTTGGACATGGCGGAGCGGTTTATGGTTATGCATCCCAGATGACCTTGCTCCCCCGTGCTGGATTTGGCGTTCTTATCTTTGCCACACTGGATTTTGCCAATCAGATTGCCTCGCGCCTGGCTGGCGATGGTTTGCGTATTGCATTGTCGGAAAATGGTATGGGCAAGCGCCCGCACGGCGTCCAGGTGCCGCCCGCTATAACTGACGAGCAGTTTGCCACCCTTCCAGGCCTTTATCGTCAGGTTGAAAGTGGTGAAGTTATCGAGGTAAAGGAAAAGGCAGGCAAACTCTATCTCATGGGAGAGGGTGTGCCTCTGCAAATTCGTCCGAAGTCCAAGAACCATTTTGTCATTGACGGTCGCATCTACGGTCGTGGAGCGGATTATCCTCATATGGATGTCTCGTTTCCCGAAGCCGGCAAACTCGATTGGAAAGGTCAGGAGTGGCTGAAAGCCGATAGCCTTCCTACAGAGCAAGTTCCAACGGAAATAGCCTCTCATCTGGGCAGATACGGGCCAGACTTTAACATCACATACCTGACTTATAGCCACGGCCAACTCAAATGCCTCATCGAGTATTTCTGCACCCACACTTGCGAGCCTGTCGACGGCAACCGGTTCCGCATGCGCGGATTGCTTTATGAAGAAGAGATACTGGAACTGGGCGCAACTGACGAGGCTGGGCGAACAGGTATTCGGGTCGGACCGATGTTTCTGGAACGTCGGGAAGCCGGAAAGGCCGCCTGAAAGAGGGCTCGCGGCCGGCCAAGTTAGTCTCAGAATATTAACGCACCTTCGGGCGCACGTATGCGGATAAGGAGCGAAGTCATGAAAATATTCATAAGCGCGGATATCGAGGGTACGGCTGGCATCACCAACTGGGACGAGGCGCGAAAAGGGCATGCTGACTACGAAGAGTTTCGCGAATACATGACAGACGAACTGGTCGCCGCCTGCGAGGGTGCACGGGCAGCAGGTGCGAAGGAGATCGTGGTAAAAGATGCGCACTCAACTGCGCGTAATCTGATCCTCTCGAAACTTCCCGACTATGTTCGCATCGTCCGGGGCTGGAGCGGGCACCCCGACGCCATGATGTTTGGTATTGACCGCAGTTTCAGTGCGGCGCTGTACACCGGTTATCACAACAAGGCGGGCACCGATACCAATCCGCTAGCTCACACGTTGACTGGCACTGTTTCGCGAATGCTGATCAACGGCGAAGTTGCTTCTGAATTCACGCTGAACGCCCTCTGTGCGGCACGCTATGGCGTACCTTCGACGTTTCTTTCGGGGGATTCGGGAATGTGTAGCGAAGCGCATGAATTCGTGTCTGGTATTCGCACGGTCGCCACCAGCGAAGGACATGGCCCCGCAACCTCCTCTTTGTCACCGCAGGCTGCCGTTAAAGCAATTCGTGACGGCGTTGAGCGGTCGTTATCGCGCGACCTGTCCAAATGCCCTCCAAAACTCGCAAACACGTTCGAGCTCATTGTGGAATACACAAACCCAATCGAAGCCTATCGAGGCAGTTGGTATCCGGGGATCGAACATCCGGCCCCCCGCACACTGCTTTTCAGAGCTAATGACTTTTTCGATATTCAGCGTGCAATTCGATTTGTCGTCTGATTATGCTGAAATTTTGCAACTGTGTCTGAGTTGGGCTTTGATGCGTCGATTTATTGAGGTTTGTGTTTGAGATTGTAACGAGCGTCGCACATGGTCTTGACTGTAAAGAAGTATGGTACTCGCAATCGAGCGCCATAATTCGATCTATCAGGACCAACAGGAAAGGCGAACGACACAATGACTGCCACATTGCGTGATCTTGCCCGCTGAAAAATGCCAAGCTGAAGCGTTTCGCTGCGATTTTACGAGAGGCCCACTAAAACTCATTATACCAGATTGAGGCTTTTCATCACTTTGCGCAGGGTTGAAACGCTTTGATAGCCCGCTTCCACGCTCGCCATGGCCAATGGAACACCTTCGGCCTGACGACGCATGACATGGGAAGCACGCAGGCGCTGACGCCATTCAATAAAGCTCATCCCAGTTTCCTGGCGAAACTTGCGCGTCATCGTCCGGCGGCTCATGCCCACCTCTTCAGCCCAGTCATCAATGGTAAGGTCCAGACCCGGATTTCCAAGAAGATTCCGGCACAGCTTTCGGAGCTGTTTTTCTGTCGGAAGCGGTACCGTCAAAGGCTGCCTGCCCGCGCAGCGGATTTCGTCCAGAATGAGAGCGGAAAGATGCCTCCCACGTCCGTTTTCGTCATAAAGCAGGGGCTCCTTGGCAAGCGCCTGTATGCTGGCGTCGAGCAAGGCGGAAACTTTGAGGACCCGCGTCTCCTCCCATAAGTCGCGTGAAATGTTCTCTTCAACATAGACCGAATACATTTCCGTTTCGCCGAACGTTTCCACCGCATGCGGCAGATCTGGTCTCAATAACACCGCATAACCGCTTGGAAGCATGAACGCGCCCTCTTCGGTCAGCGCCGTCATGTAACCGGTATTCCCGTAGAGCAATTGACCGCGCTGATGACTATGCCAGCCAAAATTCATGCCGGTTTTATATTCACGCCGCATGACAGCCAGAGGCCGCGGTAAATTCTGATAGTCGATGGCGTGTTTCGGTCGCATGCAGATTTCCGTTTGGCCCAAATTGACTGAAATTGTCATATTTAACGGAAATTGCAGAATTTTGACCCAATTGCAACGGAGTTTGGCCTGACTCCATCAAGGTTGCTGAAATATATTCAGCTGCGTAACGCGTTCATTGATACGCACAAATTAGAATTATTCTGAAATTCGAGTTTGCGCAACGCCAAAATCATCGCATAGCCCGCAGCCATGATCAGCCAGCGGGAGAAAGTGCCGTCGGCTGGCCGGCGGCAAGGAGAGTCGAATTGAATACGAGTGGTGCTGCGCGCAAACAGGGCACAAAGAACCCACGCAGGACGAGCGTCAAGTCTCTGCTGGAAACCGTAATTTTGGGTGGTGCGGCTTCCATCGCAATCGCATCGCCATCCGCAGCGCAGGAGACCGGAATCCTCAAGCTCGACACGATCGAGATACAGACGTCGGATGGGAAAGGCCCGCGTGCTCCTGTGGAAGGTTATATTGCCGAGCATAGCCGTGCCGCAACCAAAAGTGACGTGCCGATCCGGGAAGTTCCCCAGTCTATTTCGGTTGTGACCCGTGACAACATGAACGACCGCGCGGTGCAGTCGGTCAGCGAAGCGATGCTCTATAGCGCCAATGTGAACGCACAGCGTTATGGTGCCGATGTTCGTTCGGACTATTTTACGGTGCGCGGCTTTCCAGCCGATCTTTATCTGGATGGCCTGCGCATTCCCCAGATTGCCAGCCAATCTGGCGGCTATTCCGGCTTCGTCGTCGAACCTTATTCTCTGGAAAGCGTGGAAATCCTGCGCGGCCCGAGTTCCGCCCTGTTCGGTCAGAGCAATGTGGGCGGCATCGTCAATATGGTCAGCAAGCAGCCGCAGGCCGAAGCTTCGCGCGAGATTTATCTGCGCGGCGGAAGCTTTGAACGTAAGGAATTCGGTGCCGATATTACAGGGCCTATCAACAACGACCCGCGCTTCACCTATCGTCTGAACGGAATTTTCCGCGATAGCAACACATCCTATGATCTGGGCAAGAATGATCGTATTGCGATCAATCCCAGTTTCGCCTGGCGGCCGGATGCCGATACCAGCCTCGTGGTTTCCGGCGGCTATCTGAAGGACGATATGGGACAGGCCGGCGTCATAATCCCGGCCTATGGCAGCGTGTTGCCAAACCCGACTGGACAGACGATCTCACGCGAGTTTTCCGATGGAGATCCGCGCAATGCGATCTACAAGAAAGAGATCGGTTATGCGGGCTACGATTTCGAGCACCGTTTCAACGACACGTTCACTCTGCGCCAGAATTTTCGCTACTCGCATATGAAGACGGATTATCGCAATCTGTTTACCGGCGTCATCCCGACAAAGGGCTGGGACGGGCATACGATTCCCCGCACCAACTATCTGGCCCAGCCCGAACTGGATGCGATTGCCTTCGATACGCAACTGGAGTCGCGTTTCGATACGGGACCGGTGGCTCATACGCTTCTTGTGGGCTTCGATCAGCAATGGCAACGTCTCGACAATTATACTGCCTCGGCAAGCGGCCCCACGCAGGATCTTTTCAACCCGACCTATGGCCAGCCTCTAGCCGAGCTGTCGCCGACAACGCGGCTTTTGCAGAAGCAGTACCAGACCGGCATTTATGTTCAGGACCAGATCGAAGCCGGCAAGCTGCGTGTCACGCTGGGCGGCCGCAAGGATTTCGTCAGCATCCGTTCCGAACAGACCGCACTCGCATCAGGGAAGACGACGGATTACGAACAGGATCCAGACAAGTTCACAGGCCGCGTGGGGGTGGCTTACCTGTTCGATTCAGGCCTCGTTCCATATGCCTTGTACTCGACTTCGTTCCTCCCGACATTGACACTCGCCGATACGCCGCTCAAACCTACTACCGGCACCTTGAAGGAAGTGGGCGTGAAATATGCACCGGAGGGAGAGGATTACACCGTCACGCTTTCGGCTTTCGAGGCTGAGCAGCAGAATGTCGTGAACCGCATCTCCGGCGTTTATTATCAGACTGACGAAGTGCGGGTTCGCGGGATCGAGCTTGAAGGAACTGCACGTCTCTGGGACAGGCTGAACCTCACCGCTGCATTGAGCTTCCAGGACCCCGAAGTCAGCGAAAGCCAGAATCCTGACCAGATCGGCAAATTGCCTTATACCGTGCCGAAGAACCAGCAATCCGTGTTCCTGAGCTACGACATGCCGTTGCCGGGCAATATCGAAGGCAACCTTGTCGTCGGTGGGGGTGTGCGTCGCATCGGAAAGACGGCGGGCGACACGCTCAACACCTTCTATGTGCCGTCCTATACACTGGTGGATGCGTTTCTGCGTTACGACATCGGCAGCTATCGTTTGCAGGTCAATGCTTTCAATCTAGGCGACAAGAAATATGTGGCCGGCTGCAATTCCACCAGCCAGTGCTATTATGGTCAGGGTCGTTCCATCGTCGCGACGACGAGCGTTCGATGGTAACAGTTTTTTCGCGGCGTGATATTCTTGTAGGGGCGGCCTTGGCTGCCCTTACATCTGTTGCCCGCGCAGAGTCCTCGACAATTGTAACGCTGGAATGGGCGGCAACTGAAACTCTTCTTTCGCTCGGCATTGTCCCTGTCGGGGTTGCCGATCTGGCTGGGTATCGCCAGTGGGTGAACATTGGGAACGATAAGCTTTCCAGTGCGGTCGATGTCGGCGGGCGTCAGCAGCCGAGCCTTGAGGCCTTGATGCGTCTCAAGCCCGATCTCATTGTCACATCCGCATTGCGCCATGGCGCCATTGCAGCTCGACTGACCGAAATTTCGCCAACCTTGCTGCTCGACGAAGGTTCCGAAAAGTCCGACTTCTACGACAACATCAAAGCCGGGCTTCTGGCTTCGGGCAAAGCGGTGGGGCGAGAGCCGGAAGCACGTGAGGAATGGGTCTCTTTTGAAGAGCGTCTTTCCTCAGCGCGGGCGAAGCGCTTGCCACAGGAAGCCAGGATTGTCATTGCACAGCCATTGCCGGGCGTCGCCCGTCTGCGCATCTTTACATCCAATTCCGCCGCGATGACGACGCTGTCAAAAGCCGGATTTTTCACGGCTGTCGATCTTGGCAGCCAGTCCTTCGGTTTCACCACGCTGGGGCTGGAAGATCTCGCCGTGCTCGATGCCGACACGCATCTCTGTCTTCTTGGCGATGAGCCTCCGCGGGAACTGACGGAAAGCGCCCTTTGGCCGGTCCTGCCAATGGTCGCGAGCAATCAGGTGCACGCAATAGGTCCCGATATCTGGCCCTTCGGTTCCACACGGTCGATGTTGCGTCTGCTGGACCGCGTGGAAAGCGTGCTCCCCGCCTGACCCAAACGCGATGAGCATTATTCTACGCAAAACCATTCTTGCGGGAAATGGTCCGGCATTCCGGGCCGGATACAAGCAGAAGTTATCGCGATTGACGGCGCATCAGCAGAATGAATAACGGCGCTCCGATGAACGCGGTGACAATTCCTGCGGGAATTTCCTGCGGCGCTATCAGGGTTCTTCCAAAGATATCCGCGAAGGCGGTGAGGATTGCTCCGATAAGCGCCGTAACAGGCACGAGCTGGCGATAGCGGGCGCCGCTGCACAACCGCGCGGCATGCGGAGCGATCAATCCCACGAAGCCTATTGCGCCAACCGTCGCCACAGCACCCGCCACCGCGAGCGAGGCCAAAAGCATCGTCCATATCCGGGCGGACATTGTGTTGAGACCGATGGATTCCGCTTCGTCCCGCCCCATTGCCAGAATATCGAACCACCTTGCGAGTGTCATCATCAAGGGGATGAGGACGAGCCAGGGAGCAAGTGCTGTGACATCCTGCCAGTTGCGGCCATGCGTGGACCCCGCCAGCCAGGAAAGCGCCTCGGCGACCTGCAATTTGGCTTCAATGACGATGATTGTGCTGACCGCCGCGAGACTGGCGGCAACCGCCATGCCGGTCAGCGCGGTGCGCTCGGGCGACATCCGGATCGAAAGAAGCGAAATGCACAGGACGACCAGACCTGCGCCGAGCAAGGCGAGAAGCGCGAATAACGGACTGCCGGGCACGACCCCGATCAAAAGTCCGGCAAGACCGGCAAGCGCAGCCCCTTGCGACAGGCCCAAGGTTTCCGGACCCGAAAGCGGATTGCGAGTGCCGAGTTGAAGCAGCAAGCCAGCGCATGCAAGCAACGCTCCCGCCCCCATGGCGATCAACACGCGCGGCATGCGCAGGGCATAGACGGTATTCCAATCGGTTTGCCAACCGGCCACTCCGTCACCGAAGAGCAGGCCGAGCAGGAAAGCCGCCACTATCAATCCAACGAGAATGGGATAGAGCACTGTTTTCCGCTGAAACAGAACCTTTTGCGAAACGACGTTTGCGCGCGTGCGCGCCTCTCCTTTGATCCTGCGAAGAACCAGAATCAGGACGGGGGCAGCGAAACAGGCGGCGAAAACTCCAGCAGGGATGATCGTGCCATGGCTGCTCAACAGCTGTGCCGCAACATCGGCAGCGAGAAGTGCGACTGCCCCCAAAAGCGCGGCTGCCGGCAAAAGAAGACCGTGTTTGTGAAAACCAATTGCCCGCAGGAAATTCGGGACGGCGAGGCCAATAAAGCCGATCGGTCCCGCGATGGAAACCGCTGCGCCGGAAAGGACGACCGTAGCCAGCAAACCGATGATGGCCGGCGCTTTCCCCAGTCCGAGACCCGAGGCCATGTCATTACCGAGCGCCATGACATCGAATTGTCGCCCCAGGAGGGCAAGCAGCAATATTCCGGCCAGTATTGCTGGCGCCAGCGAAGCAACCCTGGTCCAGCCGGATTGCTCCAGAAGACCGGAAGACCACAAAAGAATGCCCGATGCCCGATCGTCAGCCATAAGCACAATCGCTGATGAAAGAGCCGAGAAGGCGAGGGAGATTGCTACCCCTGCAAGCGCAAGCCGAACCGGCTGCGCACGCAATCCGCCCCCCACCAGAAGACAGAGACCTCCGCCGATGGCTCCGCCGAGGATCGTTGCGAGAAAGCTCGGAAAAGCGAATGGAAGCAATAGACTGGCAATAATGAGGGCCAGTTGGGCACCGCTGGTGACAGCCAGTATGTCGGGTGCGGCCAACGGGTTGCGCAGCACCGTCTGCATGATCACGCCCGCGGCTGCAAGGGCGGCACCGACAAGAACAGCGGCAAGAGCCCGGGGCAGGCGGATGGTTTCAATGATGATCTGCGCCAGCGACTGGGGCCGCGACGGCGCCTGCAAAACGTCGGACAGCGTGACGTTACCACTGCCGACAAGGAGTTCGGCGATAATCAGCCCCAGCAGTAGCACTGACGCCAGTAAAAACAGGCCGAACACATGGGTTCGGGGCTTGGCAGCTTCCGCGACGGCGTCCCGTGACCTCATCTCGCGGCCTGATTTTGATCATCGACAATCCAGCGCGGCAGACAGAAGGAGATCGGCAGCACAGGGTGGGCGATAACGTCCATGTCGAACTCAAAGGCTTCCTTGAGATGCTGTCTCGTCAGGACGCTTTGCGGGTCGCCGGAAGCCATAAGCCGCCCCTTGCGCATTAGAATGACATCGTCAGCCAGCTCAATTACCTGATTGAGATCGTGGAGTACGGCTATGATGGTGAGGTTACGCTCTCGGTTGAGCTTTTTCAGAAGAGTAAGAAGCTCGGACTGATGCCGTATATCGAGAAAGTTCGTCGGCTCATCAAGGAAGAGTACGGAAGGGTTCTGCGCAAGAGCAAGCGCAACCCAGGCCCGTTGCCGTTCGCCGCCCGACAAGGAAGCGACCTGCCGGTGCCGAAGATTTTCCAGTCCGACCTGTGTAATCGATTGTGCGATGATGGCCCGGTCCGCCAGCCCCAGACGGGAGAGCAATCCCCGATGAGGATGGCGACCATTTTCAACGAGTTCCTCGACAGTAAGGCCTGCCGGA
Organism: Brucella sp. RRSP16; assembly: GCF_052246815.1. Lineage (NCBI taxonomy): Bacteria > Pseudomonadati > Pseudomonadota > Alphaproteobacteria > Hyphomicrobiales > Brucellaceae > Brucella > Brucella sp. RRSP16. Next base: position 948 of record NZ_JBQQAM010000005.1, on the reverse strand, counting down.
ACTTCAGGCATCTGCCCCAGTACGGCGACCTTTCTGGCAAGTTGGTTGCGGCGCATGCCGCTGATGTTCCGTCCCTCGAAAAGCACGGTGCCCTGCGAGGCTTTTTGCAGGCGGGCCATGCAACGCAACAATGTGCTTTTGCCGGAACCGTTGGCGCCGCATATCGCAGTTATACGACCGGCGCTGACAGAGACATTAACGGATGTCAGCGCAGGCGAACCGTCATAGTCGACGGATAAATCGTTGACTTGAATGACTGCCGGCTTCGTCTCCATTCTCGAATTCTGTTCCGGCAAGGTTCACGCGGCTTTCATTGAAACTAGGACGATCTGAAATAATAATAATTCCGGGCTGAGGCAAGCGACTTCGCAGCTCTACTGCACCCAAAAACAAAGTCGCTTTGAGGCTACTGGAACTTTTGTGACGGAGCCTTTCATTTGCCAGCCTCTCTCGAGGAGATGGTTTATTGGCTGATAAATTTACGGAAGCGTTCCGACTTTGAGTTGGCGAAGACGTCTTCGGGCTTTCCGTCTTCTTCCACCAGGCCCTGATGGAAAAACACGACGCGGTTGGAGACGTCGCGGGCAAAGCCCATTTCATGGGTCACGACCAGCATGGTGCGGCCCTCTTCGGCAAGGCCGCGCATGACGCGCAGCACTTCACCGACCAGTTCCGGATCAAGGGCTGAGGTCGGCTCATCGAACAGCATGACCTTCGGCTTCATCGCCAGTCCGCGCGCAATCGCCGCGCGCTGCTGCTGTCCGCCCGAAAGGTGCGCCGGATAGAAGTCACGCTTGTCGGCAATGCCGACCTTCGCCAGCAACGCCTCTGCTTCCGCCACGCATTCCGCGCGCGGACGCCCCTGCACATAGATCGGCGCTTCGATGATGTTTTCCAGAATGGTCTTGTGCGACCACAGATTGAAGCTCTGGAACACCATGCCCAGTT